>DYJM01000199.1 GCA_020723125.1 Acidithiobacillus ferrivorans | reverse complement strand
TCGTTATGCCTATTGACAATGGATAGGAATTTTGCTATACTGCAAACGATTGCGCAAAGCATTGCGCAATCGTTTACCAGCCACTAACCTTTGGAGGCTTATGTCCACCATCCGAGAAGTCGCCATCCGAGCCGGAGTTTCTTCCACTACCGTCTCCCATGTGATCAATAACACCCGCTTTGTCTCCGAGGAAGTGCGTCAACGCGTGCAAGCAGCTATGATCGAGCTGGGCTACCACCCCAATGCACTAGCGCGTTCTCTGCGCCGTGGGGAGACTAACACGTTAGGATTAATTTTGCCTGATAGCGCTAACCCCTTCTTCGCTGAAATAGGTCATAGCGTCGAAACCGCAGCTTTTTCACATGGCTACAACGTCATCTTATGTAACACCGATGGCGATGTTGACCGTGAGCGCACTTATGTTGACGTTTTGCTGAAAAAGCAAGTAGATGGTATCGTTTTTGTCGCCGCTGGTGAACGCAGTGATTCTATCTCTCATATCCTTAAGTTGGAAATACCCATTGTCGTTGTTGACCGTGATTTGCCCGAAGTGCAGCTAGATACCGTTTTGAGCGATAATTACCAGGGCGGTTATCTGGCTACCCAACATTTAATCAATTTAGGTCATCGCAGGATTGCCTGCATTAGCGGTCCATCTCATCTCAACCCTAGCGCGTTACGGGTAACGGGCTACAAGCAAGCCTTGCTAGACGCTCATATTCCCGTTTACGACCATCTGATGCGGCAAGGAAATTTTCACCCGAGCTCCGGCTGGCAGGCGACTCTAGACCTCCTGACTCTCCCTGAAAAGCCTACTGCTATTTTTGCCTGTAATGACTTGATGGCGATGGGGGTCTTGCGAGCGGCAGCGGAATGTGGAGTGCGCGTCCCGCAAGAGCTGGCAGTTATGGGATATGACGATATCGAGCTTTCTTCTTACACAACACCAGCATTATCAACCGTGCGGCAGCCAAAAGCTGAAATTGGGCAAACAGCCGTGCGCATGGTTCTAGAACGCATCCAGAATAAAGATATTCCGCCGCGTCGTGAGCTTCATCCTGCCCAGGTCATCGTGCGCGGCACTTGCGGAGGTCAACAATGAGAGATGGTATCGTCGTTGTCGGGAGCATTAACATGGATCTGGTGGTGCGCGCACCCCGACTCCCCCAGTTAGGCGAGACACTCCTAGGCGGGGATTTTCAGACTTTTCCCGGTGGAAAAGGTGCTAATCAAGCGGTTGCCTGCGCTAGGTTAGGCGCTAATGTGCGCATGATCGGGCGTGTGGGCAATGACGCGTTTGGGGAAGAATTGCTTGCCGATATCGCCAAGAATGGCGTGGATGTAAGCGCAATTCAGCGCGATAAACAGGCGGCGACCGGTGTGGCATTGATCACAGTCACCGAGAGCGGGGATAATGCCATTGTCGTTGCTGGCGGAGCCAATGGGAAAGTTACCGCGCAAGACATAGAAAAGAACGAATCGCTTTTTCGGCAAGCCGCATTGTTGGTTGTCCAGCTCGAATGTCCTTTACCAGCCGTCGAACGAGCCATAAACCTTGCCCGCAATTTCGGCGTCAGGATTGTGTTGAATCCTGCGCCAGCTCAAAAGTTACCGGACAAGTTTCTCAGCAAGGTTGATTTCCTTATCCCCAACCAAACAGAGTTAAACCTGCTGACTGGTGAACAAGAGATGGATAGGGCGATCGCCCACCTACAGAAAGTTGGAGTGCAAAATTTGGTGGTCACTTTAGGGGGGCAGGGGGCTTTGATTGCCGCCGG
Source organism: Acidithiobacillus ferrivorans (assembly GCA_020723125.1). Lineage (GTDB taxonomy): Bacteria > Pseudomonadota > Gammaproteobacteria > Acidithiobacillales > Acidithiobacillaceae > Acidithiobacillus > Acidithiobacillus ferrivorans_A. The sequence continues at coordinate 177 of DYJM01000199.1, read as the reverse complement.
CGAGACACGCACACGGATTGCCGCATACCAGGTCGAGGTAGTGGATACAACCGCGGCGGGCGATGCCTTTGTTGGCGCTTTTGCAGTGGCTTTGAGTGAAGGGAAATCCACACTTGAAGCCGCCCAAATGGGAGTTGCCGCAGGGGCGTTAGCGGTTACCAAAGCCGGCGCTCAGCC
>DYJM01000198.1 GCA_020723125.1 Acidithiobacillus ferrivorans | reverse complement strand
TCACGATAGCTCATGGGCGCATTGTAACCGCAGCCCGGCTAATTTGTCCCGCCTTTGGAAACCTCACAGGCAATGGCAAAGGCGCCGTCGCAGACCTCGTTAATGAAGAGCACCCTAATCAACCTAAAACCCTGCATCAACACCCTGAGAGCCCAACAAATTTCATCTTGCGCGTCATCAAAACAGCTTTGTTGATCAGTATGAACGTAGAGTTAGTTGTATTTTCCGTTTTCGCCAGTCGCAAGAAAATATTGCACAATCATTCCCGAAAGCAACACGCCAAATATCGCGGGCATATAGGAAATGGTTCCATTGACCGTTTTGGGCCGCCCCTGCGGGCCACTTACCGGCTCCTGGGGAGCCGCAGGTCGCGGCGCTTCATCAGAAAATACGGTCAGAAAATCGAGGCTGGCGCCGTTTTTACGGAGCAAGGCCCGGATTTCACGGGCCAGCGGACATGTCTCCGTCTGATTCAATTTGGCCACTCGCACCCGCCGGGGATCCAGGCGATTCCCTGCGCCCATACTCGAAAACACTTCCAGACCCAAGTGCTGGGCAGACTGAATAAGAACCGCTTTCCAGGCAATGGCATCAATACAATCCGCCACTACTTCCGCGCCACTTTCACGCAGGATCTGCTCGGCGTTGTCGATGGTAATAAACGCCTCACGGGCAACCACTTCACAATCTGGAGAAATATCCTGAATACGTGCCGCCATCACTGCCACCTTCGGCTGGTCCAGCGTCGAGTGCAAGGCCACCAACTGGCGGTTAATATTCGATGAGGAGACCACATCGTGATCAACCAGGGTGATTTTACCGACCCCCGCCCGGGCCAGGTTTTCTGCTACATACCCCCCCACGCCCCCCACTCCGGCAATAAGTACATGGCGGTGCCGCAAATCGGCCACTGCCGAAGCACCCAAAAGAATTTCACTACGAATAAAGGGATCTTGCATTTATAGTTTTTCCTGAAAAAGAGCCAGAGTATTACGGGTGAGCTGCTCTGCCAACGCTTGCGGCGACATCTGGAGCAGACGTGCAAGCGCATGGACGGTTTCCAGCAGAAAGGCGGGTTCGTTGCGCTGCCCCCGGTGACTCTCGGCAGATTGCCAGGGAGCATCCGTTTCCACCAGAATCTGCTCCAGGGGCAGGGACTGGATAGTGGCCCGCAGGCGCAGCGCCCGCGCATGGGTAAAAGCTCCACCCAAACCCAGATAAAATCCCCTGTCCACCAGTCGTTGGGCCTGTACCAGACTCCCGGAAAAGCTATGCACCACCCCGCGCAGCCCCGGAAAATCCCTGAGAATGAGTGACAGATTTTCCAGGGTGCGACGCGCGTGGAGAATCACCGGCAAATCCAGCTCTTGGGCCAGATGCAATTGCATTTTCAGGCAGGCCACTTGCGACCCATAATCAGGCGCATTTTCCGAAAGATCGAGCCCGATTTCGCCGACCGCCACCGCCTGATCCAGCAGGCTTCGCAGTTGCTCAGGCCAGTTGGAAGCACAGGCATTGATATACAAAGGGTGCACCCCGTACGCCGGATAAAGCATGGACTGTTGCGCGCAGAGATGCTGCAGACGCGGCCAAAATGCCGGACTGTAAGCAGGCACCAGAATTTTATCGATGCCAGCATTTTTGGCCCTTTGTAGGACGGCGCTCCGGTCTGGAGCAAAGGCCTCGTCATCCAGATGACAATGACTGTCAATCAACCCCTGCAGGAAAGGGTTTTGCGGCGTGCCAGCTGAGTTGCCGTTATGGTTCATTGAGCGAATCTCCATCCAGCCATTCTAGCAGGCTGTCGGATTATTCGCGTAACCAACTGATTCTATTGCACCAGCCTTTTTCTGAAATGTTATTTAGACGTATAGTAATCAATGTGTTACGTTTCTTCAAAACCGAAAGTCCGACAAACTGCTAGGACTTTCCGATGGCTTGTGTCCGCATGCACCGCCGGATTTGCAGCTTCATG
>DYJM01000197.1 GCA_020723125.1 Acidithiobacillus ferrivorans | reverse complement strand
CCTACCAATCCCTGCTCATGGCCCTGGCCTACGCCAACCAAACCCAATCTTCTTTTGCGACCGTTTATAACAGTGGTCGACGTCTGATGCGTGCTAGTAATAATAAATACCATCTCGTTTTTGAATCCGGCGGTGAAATTTTCTACCGCCGCTCCAATGTGGGTGGCACTAGTTGGGAGACGCCTATCCGCTTCAGTTCTGGCAATAGTAACCACAAATACCCTTCCATCACCGGCACCAGCACCAAACAGTTCGTCGTCTGGCAAAGATATACTGGCTACGCTGGCGGTCAGCACAAGTACGATACCTATTGTGCTAAAAATACTGGATCGGGCTGGACCACGACGACCATTTCCAATCTTTCCAATCTGGGTTTTTCTACTCAAACCGATCCGCGGCCGGTGGTAACTTACAAAACCCGGAGTGGTGGTTATCGTCTGCTTGTCTGCATCAAAACCAGTTCGGCTATTAAGTTCGTCACTTCCGACAATGACGGTACCACCTGGAGCACCGCCAGCAACCTGCCATCGACTTCATCCAGCCACCAAAATCCCAGCCTGTCCATGGGACCGAATACCCCGGCCAGCACCGTTTATGCCAGCTATGACGATGGCAATAACGTTTACTACCATACTTACGTCTCAGCCTGGGGAACAGCCGTGAATATTTCCAGCGGCAGCGGTACCACCAGCAATCGTTATCCCTCGGTAGAAGTGGATGGCAACGGCGGTAAAAACTTTGCCTGGCAGGGCTATTCGACGCCATTAGAAATGACCATGATCGTACACCGACGCAATCGTGAATCGTTTCAAATTTTTGCCAATGGCGGCGATGGCGGCAATCGTCCCTCGATTACGGGCTTGACCAGCAACAAGCGCGCGATTGTTTGTACCTCCGATAACTTTGCCGATATTTTCAAGCTCTATTATAACGGCAGCAGTTGGTCGCAGACGCTCGTTGCCAACAATGGGCAACATCCCAATTTATCAGCGGGCACCACCACCGCAAAATATGTCTGGACCAGCGGCACGGCGGCACCGTACGAAATAAAAATCAGCAGTGAGTCCTTATCAAAATCCAGCCTGGAGAATTGGGCTTACCATCGCGTCGCAGTCTTACAGGATACCGCCAATGCCACGCTACTTTGGATCGAATTAGGCGAAATCACGCTGGCAACGAGCCAACAGGAATTCGCCATTGCCCAAACATCGATCCAGAATCAAGACCTGAATTTGCAAGCGACTGAGCTATTCCATTATCTCGATAGCGAACCCTTTGTAATTCCTGCGGATTCGAGCCGGTTGATCTGGTACCAGCAGCTTTATGGCCAGGGCTTATCCCAATTGACAGCAGCTCCGACCCGTGATTTGAAAATTACCACCCAGCTCATCGACGCGGTCACTGAATCCGCGCTGGCAACGCTGCACCAGACTGTCCTGGTCAGTTCCTCGGATTCGAGCCGGTCAACAGGCTTGCTCTCGCATAATGTTTCAGCCTATAACGGGCAGCCGGTTAAATTTCGGGTAGCCGTTGCGGGACTCGCCACGAAGATGGCGGGAATCGTTCCTGGGGTGACTGAGATTCACTTTTTGAATCCGACTGGTTTTGGCAAACCCCATCCCAAGGAAAATGATGAGCCCTCAGCGGCGAAACCCAAGGCTTTCATGCTATCCCAGAATTTTCCCAATCCCTTTAATGCCACCACCGAAATTCATTATCAACTACCAGCGGCAGTTCAAGTTCGATTGGTGATTTATACAGTGCTGGGACAGGAACTCAGAACCCTGGTGGATCGGGAAGAATCGGCAGGCTGGCATACGATACGCTGGGACGGGAAGGATGCGCAGGCTCAGGAGTTGGTGAGTGGAATTTATATTTATCAAATTGAAGCCGGAACGTTTATTGACTGTAAAAAGTTAGTACTGATTCGATAATCCAAAACAGTAACAGCGTGTATGTCCTGCGACTTGCAAGGCCGCCAGCTC
>DYJM01000196.1 GCA_020723125.1 Acidithiobacillus ferrivorans | reverse complement strand
AGCACAGGTGGAGTATGTCACCGATTTGCCAACCATTATGTCTTACAATGTTCTTACAACGCCCGCACTGGTTGTAGAAGACAAAGTGCTGATGATCGGATATCCAGGTGTGGCTAAGGTGGAGAAAGCTTTGAAGGCAATATTTTTATAACCAAATTTTCATCTCAAAAAGGAGTAAACCATGTCTGACAACACGTTTTCCCAATGGCTGAAAAGCCTGAACTTCGAGTACTGGAGCACAGGGCAGCACAAGATTGACCCGCCGGTCTTCTTCGAGAAGTGGGGGAAGGGTGAAGCCGTCCTGCTGGATGTGCGCGCACCCGAAGAGCGCGGCTTTATGTCCTTCCCCTTCGCGCTGGAGATTCCCATCAACGAACTGCCCGACCGCCTGAACGAGATACCGCGCGACAAAATCGTGGCGACTCTCTGCACCGCTGGCGACCGCTCCAACGTGGCATTTGCCTATCTGCACGCCCAGGGCTTCGAAAACGCCCGCATCATTTCGGGCGGCTACGCCAGTCTCATTCCAGAAGTCTGGCCCGGCAAAGTCCGCAAGACGCTGCAGGCGAAGAACGGATGAACGTGGCGATGAACGTGGCGCAAATCTCCGATTTGCGTTACAAGTAGCAGAACGGATGGCGTGGCGCAAATCTCTGATTTGCGCTGCAAGTCGCAGACTTGCACTACGGATAACCTATGACTCTCTACATTACGGATAACCTATGACACTCTATATTGTAAGCGCAATTCTGGTTTTCCTCTTTTCTGGTTTAATGGCAATGGCAGGTTTGGGGGCAGCGTTCCTGTTCGTGCCATTATTCTATTATCTTGGCGTGCCGCTGGCAGAAGCGACTCCCACCGCACTCCTGCTCAACGTAGTCAGCTTGATGTTTGCCGCCATCAACTATTTGCGTGGCAGACTGGTCAACTGGCGGGTGGGCTTGCCCGTTCTGATTACCGCCGTCATCCTCTCTCCACTCGGCGCGCGCCTGACGCCGTTTGTGGATAAAAAACTCCTGCTGGGCATGTTCGCCGCGTTTCTGGTATTTGCCGGCTTTATGATGCTGTTTTACAAAGCGAAGCCACGCCAAAAGCCCCTCAGTCAGACAACAGAATCGGCTACAGGAGCAAGCGTCGGGGCGGCTGCGGGATTTCTCGGCGGACTGCTTGGCGTCGGCGGCGGGAATTTCATCCTACCTGTCCTGAATTGGATTGGATTGGATGCGAAGGTCGCCGCAGGGACAACTGCCGTTGTTGTGGTCTTTTCTTCGCTGTCAGGATTTTTCGGCCATGCCACGATGGGCGGGTTGGATCCCGTTTTCATCGGCATCACCGCCGTGATGGCGGCGCTCGGTTCCATCCTTGGCTCGCAGTTGATGAAGACCAAACTATCGAGCGCGCAACTCAAGAAAATCATCGGCGTGCTGCTGTGGCTGATTGCCGCAAAAATGATTTTTGATTTGATAAAGTAACCCTCACCCCTATCCCCTCTCCCAGTGGGAGAGGGGAGTCAAGGAGTTTGCAATGCTAAGAACATTCCAAAAATCCGCCAAAGTCATCGAAGGGAATCTGGTCATCTTTCTGATTCTCGCCATTGTGGCGGGCGGGTGCGGAGATCAATTTTACGGAAGGCTATCCCGCCTGGCAGCCCGATATGGATTCGTCATTGCTGGCAAGATCAGTGAAAGCGTATGGGTCTTTGTTCAAACAAAAACCTGTGGTGGAGATGATCCACGCGGGTTTGGAGTGTGACATCATCGGCGACCGTTGCGGCGGATTGGATATGGTCTCTTTCGGTCCCACCATCAAGAACGCACATTCACAGACGAGAAACTCTACATTCCATCTGTGGAACGTGTATAGACCTTACTGGAGTCCCTGCTCTTCCTTCCTGACAGTTAGTTGGCGGTGGTATAATTTTCATCACAATCCAATATCTACAGGCGCACGGACGATGAGGCTCGTCCGTGTGAAAGACCAAAGCCTTCGTCGGG
>DYJM01000060.1 GCA_020723125.1 Acidithiobacillus ferrivorans | reverse complement strand
GGGGTGGTGCAGTTGCTCATCTTTACCATCCAACCGGGACAACTCACCTATATCCTGGCGCTGTCCGTGTTGGCGGGCATCTCGGTCTCGACCGCGCACGTCCTACCCGACGCGCTCTTCCCCGACGTGATCGAATGGGACGAACTGCGCACACGCCGCCGCCAGGAGGGCATCTATTATGGCGTCAAGAACTTCATCCGCAAGTTGACCGGCGCACTGGCGATCTTCATCGCCTTGCAGGCGCTGGGCTGGTTTGGCTACCAATCCCCACCCGAGGGAGCGACCTTCTTCCAGCAATCCCCCGTCACCGTGACCGCCATCCGCGTGATGGCCGGTCCTTTCGGCGCATTGTTGCTCTTCAGCGCCGTGGCCATGGCCTGGTTCTATCCCCTCACGCGGGAACGACACGCCCGTATCCGCAAACTGCTGGAACAACGCAAGAAACGGATGGCAAATTCGTAAATTTGCGGGTAAGTAGCAGTAAAATATGAAGCGCATCACAACAAATATCGAACTCTGATCTGGTGAAATTCTGCTTGACTATGGAGCATAGCACGCATGGGCGATCTTTTGCTTGGCATAGATGTCGGAACGTACAGCAGCAAAGGGGTGTTGGTAACGCCAGATGGGCGTTTGCTGAAATCCCAGGTTGTCGAACATGGATTGGAAATCCCCCATCCGGGGTGGGCGGAGCAAGATGCTGACCGGGTATGGTGGGCGGATGTAAAGCAGATCTGCCAGGCGCTCTTGGATGGCATGCCTTACTCAGGGGCAGATGTGGGCGGGGTGGCCTTGAGCGCCATCGGTCCATGCCTGTTGCCATTGGATGTTTCTGGGAAGCCCCTGCGCCCAGGAATCCTTTACGGGGTAGATACTCGTGCAAGCGCTGAAATAGACATCTTGAATGAAATCCTGGGCAAACAGGCCATTTTCGATTTTTCGGGCATGGCGCTTTCCAGCCAGGCGATAGGGCCAAAGATCCTGTGGTTGCAACGCAACGAGCCTGAGATCTGGCGTCGAACCAGGCACCTGACAACCGCCAGCAGTTACCTGATCTACCGCCTGACTGGCGAAAAAGTGATCGACCGTCACACCGCCAGCCACTACATGCCTTTGGTAGATATACACAGCCTGGAATGGTCGGACCAACTCGATTCCAAGTTGACGCCGTTGGAATACCTGCCCCGCATGGCCTGGAGTGACGAACTGGCCGGAGTGGTCAGCGCTGCCGGGGCCGCCGAAACCGGGCTCAAGCCTGGCACGCCGGTAGCGGTCGGCGCAGTAGATGCGTTGAGTGAGGCCCTGAGCGTAGGTGTGGTCAGTCCGGGCGATTTGATGATCATGTACGGCAGCACTACATTCTTCATCCTTGTACTGGACTCGCCCGTATCGGACGAACGGATGTGGACCGTAGCAGGCGTGTTCGATGGCCAATATAACCTGGCGGCAGGGATGGCAACCACTGGCTCACTGACGCGCTGGTTTCGGGATGAACTTACGCGCGACCTGCCGCCCGAACAGGCCTACTCCAGCCTGTTTGCTGCCGCCGAACAAATCCCGGCTGGCGCTGGAGGGCTTTTGGTCCTACCTTATTTCAGTGGGGAACGCACTCCAATCAATGACCCACATGCCCGGGGGGTAATTGCTGGGTTGACCTTGTCTCACACGCGCGACCACCTGTACCGCGCTATTTTGGAGAGCGTAGCATATGGCATTCGGCACAATGTAGAAACTTTCCGCCAGATTGGCGCGCCCGTACAACGAGTGGTAGCGGTGGGCGGCGGCGCGCAAAGCCAATTTTGGTTGCAAATTGTGTCGGATGTAGCAGAAATCGCCCAGGTAGTGCCCGAAACGACCATTGGTGCCAGTTATGGGGATGCTTTCCTGGCAGGGCTGGCATCTGGCGTCTTACGTCACAGTGACCTGAGTAAATGGGTAAAACCCCGCAATCTGATCGAACCCAATGCGACAAACAGCCGGGTATATCGCCCCTTATATGAAGATTACCTGCAACTCTACGAACAGACCAGGCAAATCGTCCATCACCTGAACCAAATGTAAGAGGAACTTTCCCTAACCAGCCTCGTTATTGATCTAAGTCCCAAACTTCCGGGTTGGCTACGCGAGTCGGCCGACGGCCATCCAGCCAGGCAAATACATCATCTACGATCATCCGGGAATGATGCTCTTTCACTTCCCGTGTAGCGCCAGCCAGGTGCGGGGTGATGGTTACATTTTCCAAGGATAACAAAGGATGGTTGGCAGGCAGGGGCTCGAACCAGAATACGTCCAATGCCGCCCCTGCAATGCGCCCTTGCTGCAACGCCGCAATCAACGCAGCCTGGTCAATGATCGCTGCCCGTGAAATGTTGATCAAGTAAGCGCTGGGTTTCATCAGGTTGAATTCCCGTTCCTCCAACATATTCCAGGTCTCGCTGGTCATATTAGCATGGATAGAGACAAAATCTGCCTCTTGCAACAAGGTATCCAGGTCCACCAGTTGGACGTGGAGAGCCTCTGCCTCGCTCAGGCTGGTATGGGGAGAATAGGAAATCACACGCATATCGAATGCCTGGGCAAGTTGCGCCACCCGGCTGCCGATCCTCCCCAAGCCAATGATCCCCAAACAGTGTCCGGCCAGTTCAACCCCCTGGAAATCTTTGAAGGGGCTTTCGCCGTCCAAATTCCAAGTCACATCTCCGGAATGGTCTGCAACGCTAAAATCAGAGGCAGGCGCACCCAGATAGCGCCCGCGCCGTAAAGCGTAGTGAGCGCGGGCAATGTGATGCGCCCCAGCCAACATGAGACCAAGCGTAAACTCAGCTGCCGTTTGCGTATTTCGTCCAGGCGTGTGTAACACTGGAATGCGCCGCGCCGTGGCTGCTGCAAGGTCAACGTTGACCGGCGTCGAGCGCGTACAACCGATCAACCGCAAGCGCGGCAATGCCTGGATCACCCGCCCCGGCAAAGATTCGTACCCTATCAGCAGAATCTCCGCCTCAACGGCTGCCGGGAGCAGTTCCTCGGGAGTCAGACGCGTACCAGTGTATCCCCAACCTCCCTGGATAACCTGGCAACGCTGGGTCAAACGGTCAAGTTGGGCTGGGCTAAGGTCGCTGGTGACAAATGCTGTGGGCTTCATGCTTATATGGCTTCTGCCACTAACCTCTGGGCAGTCCCCACATCGGTAATCAGCGTATTGAACAAGTGTCCACGTATGCCGCCCAGGATAGCATGAAATTTGTCGTTGCCGCCAGCCACGCCCACTACCCGATCCATGTGACGATAACTCTCTACACTCGCGCCAATCAGCCGTTGCTCGATCTCTGAGGAGAGCACATTGCCGTTCACGTCATAGAAATGCAAGCCAATATCCCCCACTGCGCCACAATCCAGAATCGGCTGGACTTCCTTCCAGGTAAGGATGCGTTCATCACGCATCAGCAAGGACTCGCGGTTCAGGGCACCAATGCCAACAAAAGCCAGGTTGACTTGCTTGGTCTGCTCCAAAGCCTGGGCAACATAGGGTTCAGAGCGTAGCAATTGCGCAAGTTCCAGTGTTTTGACAATGCCCGGCGCAGGGATGAGTTGCAAGTTGGCTTCCAACATCATTGCCATGCGACGCACCAGGTCGGTAGCGTGCGTTTCAGAATCCGGCTCACCCAAGCCGCCCGCCAATTGCGTTACCGTTATATTCTTTCGTTTCTCCGGTGTCAGATTTTCGACAATCGAGGCCAGGGTTAATCCCCAGGTCAATCCGATTCTGTCACCATCCTGAACGATGCGATGGAAGTAACCTGCTGCCGCTACACCTAATTCGTGGGCAGTCTGCACGTACGAATCGGGTTGGCTTACTTCGACTACCAGAACATCCAAAAGATCGTAGCATTGCTCCACCTTGCGCTCCAGGTCTGTACGGTTGCCGGGAGGCTCTGCTACAGTAATCTTTACCAGGCCAGCATTCCGGGCCTCTTGTAAAAGGCGCGAGACTTTAGGGCGCGAGAGGCGCAATTTCTTGGCAATTTGATCCTGCGTCAGGTCATTTTCATAATATAACTTAGTCACTTTAAGCGCTACCCGCAAATTTTCGTTCATGCTAGGGATTGCCTCTGTAAGTGTTCAACTGTCGCACCCGGTCGTACGCTTCCTCCCAACGGTCGTTCGGATGAGACTCAAAAACCTGGGTTTCGAAGGAACGCCGTATGACCTGGCGTAAATCATCCAATGAAGCCAGGTAGCCCAGTCCCATGGCCTGCACCAACAGATTACCGGCAATGGTCGCTTCGACAGGCCCAGCAATGACAGGCCGGCGGGTGACATCGGCAGTCAGTTGGTTGAGCAGGCTATTGCGGGAACCGCCGCCAATGATGTGAATCACTTGCACAGGCCAGCCCAAGAGTGTTTCCAGACCTTCTAAAGTCAGACGGTATTCCAACGCAAGGCTTTCAAGGATGCTACGCACAATCTCGCCCTCAGTTTGTGGGACGGGCTGGCCGGTACGCTGGCAATATGCCTGGATACGCTCCAGTACATCTCCCGGGGCAATGAAATCCTGCGCGCCCACCGCCAGCAGGGGACCAAAAGGCGGCGAATCGACCGCCAAACGGATCAGATCATCATAAGAAAATACCATGCCGCGGCGCGCCCATTCACTACGGCACTGCTGCAACAGCCACAACCCCGGCGTAATTTTCAGCAGGCGTACCCGTCCTCCTACCCCGCCTTCATTTGCCAGGTTGGCAGTCAGGGTATCGGCATTGATCAGGGGTTGCTCCAATTCGACCCCAACCAACGACCAAGTCCCTGAACTGATGTACATGAAATGCGGCTCACTCACCGGGACGGCTGCCACGGCGCTACCGGTGTCATGCGAGGCCGGAGCAATGACCGGGATTGGCCCGCACCCAATTTGCTCTGCCAGCCAGGGCTGCAGGCGCCCAAGCATGTTACCCGCTGCTATGACCGGCTGGAAAATATGCGTAGGCAGGTCCAGACGCTGTAACAGATCAACCGCCCAGACTCGTTGATGGAGGTTGAAGCACTGGGTCGTACTGGCAATGGTAAATTCAGTAGCCTTCTGGCCGCTTAACCAGAAGTGGAACAGATCAGGCAGCATCAGCAACGCATGTGCACTTTGCAGGATCGGATTCTCAGATTCCTGCAAGGCTGCCAGTTGGAACAAGGTATTGAATGCCATCAACTGGTTGCCCGTCTGGGTGTAAATCTCTTCCCCCGGCACACGCTCCAGCACCTTCGTCAGGGTGTCGCGCGTATATGGGTCGCGATAATGGAACGGGTTGCCTAACAAGCGATCCTGCCTGTCCAACAAGGCAAAATCTACGCCCCAAGTATCTACTCCCACACTCACCAAGCCGGCTTCCGTTTGAGCGTCGGCCTTTTGCAATCCTGCCTGCATCTCGGACCATAACCGCAGCACATCGCTGTAGAGATGGTCGCCTGCGCGTACCGGGCCGTTGGGGAAACGGTGAATCTCATCCAGCACCAGTCGTTCGCCGTCGAAGTGGCCGACCATTGCCCTGCCGCTTTCGGCGCCCAGGTCAAAGGCCAATAGATGTGAAGCCAACCTGGTTTGCACCCGTCACCGCCTTATTCGAGCGCTTTGCAATAAAGCGGCTGCAATTGCGGGTAAAGTTCTAAGAACAGAGCATATTGCTTCTCATATACCGGCGCACCATCTGGATAGTGAATTGCCTGGTCAGTGGCTACCATATGTTCCACCGACTGCTGATAGGAACCTACCAACCCCAGCGCCTTTCCACAAAGCAGGATATTTCCAAGATTGGCGGTATCAGGCATGTTTACCGTGGCAATCGGTTTCTTCAAGATTTTCCCCAGAGTCTGCAACCAAACAGAGCTTTTGAGGCCTCCTCCAACGGCGCGCACTTCATCGATCTGGATGCCCAAGGCCTCGATTGTTTCGATATTGTTGCGCAAGGCAAAAGAAACACCTTCCATGATTGCCTTGATCATGTGAGCCTTCCCGGTTGCCAGGTTCAGCCCAAAGTAAACCCCACGCGCCGATGAATCCCAATAAGGCGTGCGTTCACCGTTCAGGTAAGGCAAGAAAATCACGCCGCCGCTGCCGTCAGGAACTTCAGCAATGGCTTGGTTGTAGCGATTGAAGATATCCCCTGAACCTGTAGACTGTGATGCATCTTGAGGGTCGAAAGCGTTCTTGAACCATTGCAACGATTCGCCCGCCGTTTGGGTAATCCCCAGGGTCACCCAATGTTTCGGAAGACAGTAATGCCAGCACAGGGTGCGCCCGGCAGGGTCCAACAACGGACGGTCCGAACAGACAGAAACCACGCCAGCAGTGCCAATGATCAGCGTGACCTGGCCCGAACGCGCCATCCCTGCGCCAAGGGCTGAAGCAGAATTGTCGGAGCTTCCGTTGACCACTGGTATGCCCTGCTTGAGGCCGGTTTCTTGAGATGCCTGCCGGGAGATTGCGCCAATGATTTCATCCGAAGGGCCAACCGCAGGGAACAGATCCGGGGAAATGCCGAAATAATCAAAGGCAGCTGCCGACCAGCGTTCGTTGCGCACATCAAAGAGCAGCGTGCCGCTGGCTTCGGCAAAATCGGTGGCTTTTACGCCGGTCAACCGGTATTTAAGATAGTCTTTGGCAACCAGGATTGAGCGGGTTTTGCGCCAGACTTCAGGTTCATTCTCCTGTACCCATTTTGCCTGCAAGGCAGTATAGGTTGTCGATGGAAAATTGGCTGTTTCTTGATAGAGTAACTCCTGGCCGGCAGGGTCGCTTCGAATGCGGGCTACAATGTCGCTCGAACGCTGATCCATCCAGGTGATGGCCGGTCGCAAGGCATGATCGTTTCGATCCAGGTATACCTGGGTATGCATCTGTCCGCACAAGCCAACCCCTACAATCTTGTCGAACGCTTCTGGATAGGTATCCCGCAAACGCCGGGCAGCAGACACAAATCCATGCCACCAGGCGTTTGGGTCCTGCTCCACATAACCCGTTTGCGGGGTCAGCAAGGGATATTCGCAAGACTGTGAGCCGGTCAGGGCACCGTCTTCTGCAAAAATACTGACTTTCAGACCTGTCGTTCCCAGGTCAATGCCTAACAAATAGTTCATACACTCCGCCTTTTCTCTTGCAAGCGATCAATGACGAATTGGATGACCATCACGAGGATCAGTACCGTACCCCACAATGCCACAGTCAAGAAAGTGTTCACGCCCATCAGGTTCAATCCGCTGGAAATAATCTGCAAAATGAATAGCGCCAACACCAGCCCCGAAACGCGACCAAAGCCACCCGCCGCAGAAACACCGCCCAAAACCGACACCAGTACGGTGAGCAACAGGTAAGACTCGCCGTAATCGGCTTTGGCGGAGTTGAAACGAGAGATCATCACCACAGCGGCAACACCGGAATAGAGACCCGAAATCAAGTAGGTGCGCATCAAAACGTGCGGGTTATTGACCCCGGAATAGAAACACGCCGTTGGATTCGAACCGAGCAAATAAATCCTGGCGCCCAGCGGGGTATGCTGCAAGATGGTGCTTAAGATGGCTACACCAGCAGCAAAGATCAGAATGGGCGCTGGCAAGCCAAGGATTGAACCGTTTCCAATCGCTAACATGGCAGGAGGAAACCCCGAAATGACATAGCCCTTTGTAATTGCCAACGCTACCCCGCTAACCAGGATCATCGTTCCCAGGGTTGCCAGGATGGGTGAAATTTCCAGGTAAGCCACCAGGAAGCCATTCAACAGTCCAATCAGAGCCGAAATAAACAGTCCCACCAGGATAGCCAGCACGACCAGACCAATACCGCCGGGTCCAGTGGATTCGGGAGGGACAGTTTGCGTCAAGATGATTGCCATCACAATACCCGAAAGATTGGCTGAGGCAATGATTGATAGGTTGATCCCGGCAGTCAGCATCGTAATCATCATAGCCATGGACAGAATACCCAGTTCCGGTAATTGGAAAGCCATGGATTGGAAGTTGCCCAAATGCATGAAGTCTGAGCCGTTCAATAGCCACATTAGACCAATCACACCCATCAAAATGGCAGATAAAACCAGGAACTCTGTATATTTACGTTCCACACTTGCCTCCCGTTCTACTCGACTTCGATAATTACCCGCCGACGGGTAGAAACCTTGCGACGGTATGCACTGGCGCCAACACTGATGAGGATCACTGTGCCGATGACCACCTTGTACCAGTAAGAGGGTACATGCATCAGCGTCAGTCCATTGCCCATAATGGCGATCAACGCCACCCCCAAAACAGCGCCCAAGACGCTGCCAGTTCCACCAGTCAGGCTGGCGCCACCCAGGACGACCGCCGCCAACACATCCAACTCTTTGCCAACTAGCGAGTTTGGGGCGACAGTCTGCACCAGCAAGGCTTGGATCACACTGGCGAAGCCAGCCATCAGTCCCATGAAAGAGTAGACAAATAGATGCAATTTCAACAGGTTAAAACCGGCGCGCTTGGCCGAAGCAATATTCCCACCCATAGCATAAATACTGCGCCCCAGTACTGTATACCGCAAGATGAACCAAGCAATCAGCAATAGAGCAAACCAAAAGACCGTAATCACTGAAAGTCCATAAGGCTTTCCATTAGCGGTATCTAACGTAAACACATACATTTGAGTATATTTGCCGAACCACTCTGGAAATCCATACAACCATTTGCCTTTGGAGAGTACGGTTAATATACCGTAATAGATGTTCAATGTAGCAATGGTAGTGATAATGCTCGGAATGTTGAAAAAGTAAATGATGAGCGCATTGATCATCCCCAGCAAACTGCCAAGCCCCCCCGCAATGACAAAGACTGTCACAATGTTCAGTTGCTCGCCGCGCTGCAAGAGAAGCACAGCGATAACGTAACCTGTAATGGTGGCAATGGCAGTGAAAGAAATGTCAATTCCGCCTGAAATCAAAACAAACAGCACCCCTATGGCAAATGTGCCCATTAGTGAGTAACTCTTCAATAAATCGAATATATTCTCCAATGTGAAGAAACTTGGATTGATAAATGTGATAACCAGCGAAAAAACTACGATGGCAAGAAAGACAAAAGTCTCATGATACGAGAAGAGTTTCTTTATCAAAGCAGCACCCTTTCCCTAAACCGGATGTTCAATGAGATCCTGAATGGCGCTCAAGGATGTCTGGGAAGTAACGAATTCACCTACCAGGCGTCCTTTGTGCATCACCATAATACGGTTGGTGTTTTGGATCACCTCTGGCACCTCATCGGAAATCAGCAGGATGGCAAGTCCCTGGTTCGCCAGGGCGCGGATTGTTTCATGGATAGAAAACTTGGCAGCAATGTCAATGCCAATGGTCGGTCCATCCAAAATGAGCACCTTGGGGTTGGTAGCAATCCATTTTGCCAGCACAACGCGCTGTTGGTTGCCTCCAGAAAGCGTTTGTACCGGTGATGCGAGCGAGGGAACCTTGATGTCCAGTTCCTGCACCCAGCGCCGAATGCTAGACTGCGCCTGGCGATGATCCAAAAGTTTAAAGCGATTGCGCAAGAGATCTAGTGTGGTCAGGGTGATGTTTTTGCCCACGGATTGATTCATCACCAAGCCTTGCATCAGGCGATCTTCGGGTACATAGCCGATACCAACTTTCATTGCGTCAGGTATGGACTTAAATTGGACCGGACGACTCTCGAAAAGAATCTCGCCGCCATCGGGTTGGTGGACGCCAAAAAGCGCCAAGGCTAATTCTGTGCGTCCCGAACCAAGCAAGCCGGTCAACCCTATGATCTCACCCGGATAGAGTCGGAAATTAATATCCTTGAAATAACCTCGCTTGCTCAGATTGCGCACTTCCAGTACGGGCTGTTGTGAATTCTGGGAGGGAGTGAAAGGCAAGTAGGTCACTTTTTTACCAGTCATCAACTGGGTCAGTTTCTCGTCGCTCAACTCTGCGCTGGGATAGGTACCCACTTTTTTGCCGTCACGCAGCACGGTCACGCGATCCGCTACCTGCAAGACCTCATCGAGTTTGTGACTGACAAAAATTGTGGCAATGTTCCGGGCGCGCATCTCTTGAACTACCTTCAGTAAGGCATCCACTTCTTTTCGCGTCAGCGAGGCGGTCGGCTCATCCATAATCAGCAGACGGACATCGCTGGTAAAGGCTCGGCAAATTGCCACCAGTTGTTGATCGGCAAGCGAAATTTCACTTACCAGGGCGTCCAGCGGCAAGTGGACATCGATGCGCGCCATGGCTTCCCTGGCAATGTGGCGCAATTTTCCCCAATTGACCACATGCCTGCGGCTGGCAACCACTTGTCCCAAGGCGATATTCTCAGCAACAGTCAAGTTGGGAAACAGAGAAAGATCTTGATAGATAATCTGAATGCCTTTGTGAATGGCATCGATTGCCTGTGAGCCGTGCACCGCTTCCCCGGCAATGGTAATTTCGGTGCCAGGATCCGCGCTGACAGTGCCAGAAATAATCTTGATCAAGGTAGACTTGCCTGATCCGTTTTCCCCAACCAGGCAGTGAATCTCACCCGGATAGATCTCGAAATCCACCTGATCCAAGGCTGTCACGCCGACATAGTGTTTGCTGACATTCTTCAGTGAGAGAAAAGGTTCCATGCACTAAACCTCTGCCGGTAAAAAGGGAGCCTCCCTGCCTATGCCGAGAGTCTCCCTTTTACAGAACAAAAACTAGAAGCCCAGGGACTCAGCGTTGTCTTTGTTGATGTCCAGGATAGCATCCGCTTTAATCACGAAGCCATCCAAGGTGACCGGGCCAATTCCGGGGATTTCCACGCCGGACTCGATCTTGTTGCCATCCAGCAAGTACTTGGCCAGCCAGACCATGCCGTAGCCCGCATCTGCCGGATTCCACAGGATGCCCTGCTTCAAAGAGCCATCCATAAGATAGGGGGCTGCCTGCGAGGGGATTACCGTACCGACCACTGCAATCTGATCTTCGAGCCCTTTCTCCTTGAGGGCCTGGGCGGCGCCAATAGGACCTAAAGAACCAAAGCCCACAATGCCCTTCAGATTCGGATAGGCCGTAATCAGTTCCAGGGTCTTCTGGCGCGCAAGTTCCTGATCCTCGCCGCACGGGATGCGCTCGGTGACCAGTTTCAAGTTGGGATATTTCTCCTGGGCGTAGGCAATACCAGTATCAGCCCAGAAGTTGTGCAGAGGGACAGTCAGGCCGCCAACGAAGACGGCATATTCACCGGAATCGCCCATATTTGCAACCAGTTGCTCCCAGGCCTGTTGACCAAACTTCACATTGTCGATCAACTCGAAGTCGTAGTCCGTGCCCACTTGGTCGGGGGACTCGTGGGTAATGATGATTATACCCTTTTCCTTAGCCTTCTGGAACACAGGCTCAAGCGCTTTGGCATCGTTGGGGACGACTGCAATTGCATCCACGCCTTTGGCAACCAGGTCTTCAACAATCTTGACTTGTTGGGCCGGATCAGCCTGGGCAGGGCCGGTCTGGTAGGCATTCACGCCCAGTTCAGCAGCGGCGCGGTCTACGCCGGTTTCCACTACATTGAACCAGGGGATGCCGGTAATCTTGACCACAACAGCGATCTCATATGGCTCTTCGGCTGGCGCTTCTGTTTCAGCCGGCGCTTCGGTCTCAGCAGGGGCCGGGGGTTCGGCAGGCGCTTCTGTTTCAGCCGGCGCTTCGGTCTCAGCAGGGGCCGGGGGTTCGGCAGGCGCTTCGGTAGCAGCGGGGGCGCAGGCGCCCAGCATGGCAACTACAACCAGCAAAGCAAGCACGCGGGACAAGAATATTGTGTATTTCATCTTACTCTCCTTTTATCCAACTAAGTTTGGAAGAACAGGCAATTTATCGTGACCACATGCAGAGGAAAAACATCTCAGCATACGACGAAGGGGTTGCCGGACCCCAACATGCACAAAACAGTTAGTGGGTTTGCGGTTGGCCATAAGTGGTGAACTTCTTTGTGACCACCTCCATTTCTTCATCTGAAAGGATTTGCGGCTTTCCGATGCACATGCTCTGGTAATACAAACGCGCCACCAGTTCCAACTCTTCAGCCACATTGAAGGCAGCGGAAAGGGTGGTGCCCAGGGCAACAATGCCGTGATTCGCCATCAGGCAGGCATTGTAGCGGCCAATGGATTGGACAACGTTCTGCGCCAGTTCGGGCGTGCCGTAAGTGGCGTAAGGCGCCACCGGCACCTTATTGCCCGAAAAACCGACCAGGTAATGCAAGGCTGGGATTTCCCAGTTCAGGCAAGCCAGGGTGGTGGCATATACCTGGTGCGTATGGACTACAGAATTGATCTCCGGGCGCGCTTTGAGCAGACCCAGATGCAGGCTAATTTCGCTGGATGGCTTCAGATGTCCGTCGATAATTTTGCCGTCCAGGTCAACGACTACAACATCTTCAGGGCGCATCTCGAAATAGTCGACGCCGGTGGGTTTGATTGCAACGCGCCCGGTCTGGCGATTGATCACGCTCAGGTTGCCGCCCGAGCCGGTAGTCAGGTTGGATGTAATCAGTTTACGCCCAAAAAATACAATCTCTTCGCGTTCCTGTTGTAAAAGCATGGAAAACGCCTCCTGGGTGACAGATTTTCATGATGGTCCCAGTATACAACAAGTTGAACAAAATTTCAATAGTGAAAAATTGATATTTTCCATTCGGCATATTATCTCCATGTCCCCGCCTAACATAAAAAGAACACAGCATATTTACCCGCTATGCTGGTTCTTCAAGCATTACTTTGTCGTCAGTCTATTCGTTGTTCCCTTGCCCTGGCTGCCTTCACTTTACATTGAATTGAACTGTTGCCTCGCCTTCGTTCCCGGCCCTATCGCGCGCTGCCACGCGCAGGGTGTGCTCTCCCCGCCTGGCGTTCCAGGATAAGCCAAAGGGGGAATCTTCCAACGAACCGACCAGTTCCCCGTCCACGTAGAATTCCACCGCCGCCAGCGACAGGTTGTCGCTGACCTGCGCCTGGAACGCGACCTGGCGGTTGCTGGCGTAATCCAGTTCCAGCCCGTCCTGCGGGGAAAGGATGCTGACCTGCGGCGCAGTGTTGTCCACCGTCACCTGGATGACGGCCGTGTCTACCAACTGGTCGGCGCGGACTACCTGCAACTGCACGGCGTACAGGCCGTCCAGCCCGGCGGTATCCCAGCGCGCCAGTTGGCCGTCCAGCGCCAGCGACCTGGAATCGCTCCCGATTTGCGTCCAGGCCTGGGGATTGAGTCCCTGCCCCACCAGGATGCGGAAGTAGTCCAGGTTTTCGCCGGCGGCCGTGCCGGTGATCTCGACCACGCCGCGCACATCCGCAAACATGGCGGGGGACGAGACGTAGACCTGCGGGTTTACCGGCAGGGGCTGGATGGCGTCGTAGGTATTGGGCGGCGCGGCAAAGCCGTTGGCTTCTGCCCAGGCACGCCCCTCTGGGGGGATGGTGAGATAGACACGCTGCTCCACCAGTTGCGGCGGCGTGAAGACGGTCGCCAGGAAGCCGGTCTCGCGGTTGATCTCGTAGACGCGGTAGAGGGTATCGGGCTGGGTGGGCTGGCTGCCGTCGGTGAACACCTCGCGCACGGTGGTGGGGCAGTCCCTGGTGGGCAACAGGCCGGAGGGGTCGCACACGTCCAGGCTGGTAATGCCCGCAGGCGGGTCCCAGCCGTCGGGCGGCATGGCGCGCGAAGGCTTCTTCCCGTACATTCATACCTTTGCAGTTT
>DYJM01000195.1 GCA_020723125.1 Acidithiobacillus ferrivorans | reverse complement strand
AAAGGGGCGAATACCGTTTTCCGCCAGGTTGTTATCCATGGTCAGCCGCCCATCTTTGAGATAACCAATCAGCCGGTCCCATTGGCGCAGGGCGTAGCTGATCGCCTTGCCGAGCAGTCCCTTCGGCGGAGTCAGTCCGGCCTGCTGTGCCAGCCATTTCTTGAAATCCTCCAGTATCGGTTTGGCCTCTTCCTGGCGCATTCGATACACCTCTTCCGTTGACAGTTTCTTCTGTTTGGCCTCCCTCTCCAGACGGTACAACCTGCCGATATACAGCAAGGCCTCATCGGCAGCGCCGGGCGTATGATCCTTGCCCATGGCCTTTGTCACATCGGTAAACTTCCGCCGGGCATGGGCCCAGCAGCCGAGATGAATGATCCCTTCCAGAAGATCGAGAAAGTCATAGCCGCTGTAGCCATCCGTTTGCACGAACCCCTGAAAATCACGCAGAAACTTCCTGGCGACATCGCCGCCTCGGCTGCTGTTATATTCATAGATCACCACCGGCTTTTCCGGGCCTCCACCGCGAAAAAGCCACATGTATGACTTGCTGGTTGGGCTGCGGCCGGGCTCATCCAATACCTGGAGCGGAGTTTCATCGATATTGAGCAAAAAACCGGCTACTCCCTGCTGGTGGAGAAGCTCCAGCAGCGGCATGCAGGCCGAAGCCGCCTGCATGGCCCAGTTACACATCGATGTGCGGGAGATTTCCACCCCCAGACGGAGAAATTGCTTCTCTTGCCGGTAAAATGGAGTGTGATCAATAAATTTTCCGGTCAGAATTGAGGCCAGAAGACTTGGGCTGACAATGGATTTCGGGATAATCTGGGCATGAACCGGGGCGATCTTGACCGTCTTGCCGGATTCATCCTCAACCCCTTCGCAGTTGCGACAGGCATACTTAGGACGGATGTGGCGAATAACCTGGATCTTGGCCGGAATGATATCCAACTGCTCCGAGACTTCCTCGCCGATCCGGCTGAGCATACAACCACAGGCGCAGACCTTCTCGTCTTCAGGGATATCGTGGATAACCTCGATCCGGGGAAGATGCTCAGGCAGCGCCTTGCGCCCCCGTTTTTTGCGGGTGTATTCGCCGACCTTAATCTCGGGCGGCGCAGGCTCCAGGCCTGCCGGCTCCGGCATATCGAACAGGGACAGTGGCACCGGCCCGTCGGCAGGGATGACCTTCTCGCTTTTCCGGCCATAGAGCTGGGCCCGCAGGAGACGTATCTGCTCCAGCAAGATGGTATATTCCTTGTCGAAACCGGCTCGTAATTCAGCTGTCTGCGCTGCAAATTCTGCTTGCAGTTGGACAATAATTCCCTTGAGGGCATCGGTGGAATCCGGCAATGTGGCGAGTGAAAAAGTCATGGTGTAAATATACACCAACCTGCCGATTTTACAAGAATTAAATAGCCATTTTGATGGATTGCTCCGACCTTTTTTACGCCGGCAATTGATACGCCAAACGACCATGGGCCTGACACTGATCCACGGACAATCCATCCAGCAACCAGGACAATTCCCGACCCTGAAGGGCAACCACATCCTCCACCTTTTCCGGCCAGCGGAACCTGTCTTTCTCCAACCGTTTCTGCCACAGACAAAAACCGTTGCGATCCCAGTAGAGGATCTTGATCAGATCACGCTGTTTATTGCAAAAGCAGAACAATGCTCCAGACAGAGGGCTGAGATCAAGCTGGCCCGCCACCAGGAGAGAAAGACCGTTGATGGACTTGCGCATATCAGTGGCGCCGGTCGCGATATAGACCTTGGCGGAACGATCAGGAAAAAACATTATCGCCCCTCCAGGGTTGCCAATAATCTGTTCAGGGTCTGCGGTGAAAAATGATCGCCAACCGCGATGGACAGATTACCGGGTAAAAGAAGGTGCAGGGACGCAGGGGCCTCGAAGCTCCGGGCAGGTTCTTTGGCCGGAATCATCACCGCCACCAGTTGGGACGGATTTGCTGCTGTTGGTTCCGGGGGCCGTAGTTTCGCTTGCCAATACCCGAGGGCGCGGGCTGA
>DYJM01000194.1 GCA_020723125.1 Acidithiobacillus ferrivorans | reverse complement strand
GCAGCAGTGGCACTGATGTTTAGCGTGTCGTTGCCCAGCAGTCCGTCAATGGTGGCATTCTTCAACTGCGCAACAGTCGCATTGATGGTGTCGTTTTCATTGGTAACCGCGTTGTTTTCGGTGCTATCGGCAGCAACACTCGTCTTGAAACCTTCCTTGTTGGCAGTAAACGTGACACCCGCCGCCCCTAATCCTAAATCAGCAGCAGTCATACTTTTAAGAGCTACACCGTTTGCATCTTTTACATTTATACGAAGGTCGTTGCTCCCGATGTCACCATCACCATTTATGTCAACAACAAGGACACCATCAGAAACAACATAGATAGCTTCACCAGCTTTACTATGCAATGCTGTCTCAGCAGCTGTTGTATTAGCCGCATTACCAAGGAATAGCGTAGAAGTGTTAACAGGACCAGCAGTCAGTGTGCGAAGATCGATAACATCACCAGTTGTAAAACCTGTGATTGTATCTGATTTTAGACCGCTTGATTGTGCAGCGTTATTATACACAACTGTGTCATTACCACCTTTTGAAAGGTCGATAGTGTCAGCGCCTGCAGCATTTGAACCTGTAAGGTCTAGCTTATCGTTACCGAGGCCGAGGGTCACGGTGGCGCCAGCTGCCGCGAGGTCAGCGGCGATCACCGTCATATTACCCGTAGCGGTAGAGGCATCGATCGTTTTCAGGACCGGCGTGGCGACATCGTCCATAGTCACTGTCAGGTCTGCATCGCCCGAGAGGTTCAGGGTGGTGGCATCGCTGGCGGTCAGGCTGGTGATGGTCATGGTGCCTGTACTACCAACTGTGTCGTCATCAGCAGAGATATTGAGAGTCTCGGCATCAGCCGCATTGATGGAGGCGATCTTGTCGCCGGCAGCAACATCATCCAGCGCTACGGTAATCGTATCGCTGGTTCCATCGGTAGCGAGATCAACAACCAGGTTGTCCGTTCCAGCAGCGGTGACATCCACCTCAACTGTAATGCCGGTAACAGCGTCATCGACAGTGGAGGTTTTGGTGGCGGTGATGCCTTCGTCGTAGATGACCTTGGATATGCCGGAAAACGCGTCCATATCGATGGTGCCGGTGCCAGCGGTGGTGACGTTGAGCTGCTCAACGGAGGCCAGGGTGCCGCCGTTGGTGGTGGTGCGCGCGATGGCGACTGCATTGGTCAGGCCGATGGTGTCGGTGCCGTCACCGCCGGTGAAGGCATCCGAAGTATCGAAGCTGTCAAAGGAAACGGTATCGTCGCCTGTGCCACCTGTAACGGCAACATCAATACCTGCCTCGTCGTCATTGGTCAGGGTCAGGGTCAGATCACCTGTAAAGGTTCTGGCATCAAAGGTGTTGACTGCAGTGGTATTATTGAAATCATTAATCGTCGTGGTCAGATCCTGATCACCCACAAGCGTTACGCCAGTAAGTGCGTTAGACTCAACTGATGTCAGTAAAGAGGCGGCGCCCGTGGTGGTCAAGGCAAAGGTCTCAATACCATTTACGGTAAGAGAACCGACAGCGCTCCCGTCAACATTGGCATTGCCATTGAGACTGACCTTCTGCGTGTCAGCAACGCCCTTAACAACAGCAGCCTCATACGTAACAGTGGTGTCAACGCCAGCGGCACCAGTAGCGCCACCCAGGCTGTTCAGTTGAATATCAGCAATGGCGTCCGCACCGGTGAAGGTGACATCTGTGGAGCTGTCGGAGTTGATCAGGGTCTTCACGTCAGACACGCCGGTGACATCAAATGTGGTGCCGTTGGTGGCGTCGGAGGTAACCTGAACCACTTCGATGCTTCTGGCTTCAAAGCCGGCTTCAGTTACCGCAGCGCCGCCTGAAGACGCATAACGCAGGGTATCCGTGCCGTCTGAACCATTCAAAACATCTGCTGAAGACAAGGTATCCTGAGATGCCACAAAAAGGTCATCACCGTTAGTGCCGCTGAAAGCATCAGGATTGGCTGTAAGGGTATAGGTCTGACCCGAGGATTGGCCCGTGATCGGATCCCCGGGATCGGCCACATTGTCCTGAATGA
>DYJM01000193.1 GCA_020723125.1 Acidithiobacillus ferrivorans | reverse complement strand
TATCCCGCTTGCACATTGCCAGTCAGCGGATTCATCGCATAATAGGCGGCATAGCCATCTTCCACTGCGGGAATAATCTCCCGCACCTCAAAATAGTGGTCCCAGAAAATGCTGTCGCGCAATCCCTTTATGACGCTCTGATAGGCAACAAGATCAGAGGTTTCCCACACCACGATATCGCTGATGCGTGCGGTGTAGGATTCCGTGTCGAAAAAACGCACGCTGACGGTCGAAGGGGCTTCTCAGAAGGGCAAATAGCCCAATTCGTCGAGGATGACGAGGACCAGGCTCTGCCCCTGCAGTCAGGCGGTGGCGAGCGTCAGATGCCCGACTGGCTCAGCCGCCGGCCGCACCTTGATTTCGATGTCGTAGCCAAGGCGATTCAGGCAGTCCATCAGCTTGCGCTCGGAAAGATTGGTGAAATCGCCATGCATCATGCCTGACACCTTCGGTTGCGGGATACCCATGCGCTTGGCTGCCGCTTGTTGTGTCAATCCGAGGTCACGCATCGCCTTCCTGATCTCGGCCACCAGTCCGGTCTTGATCTTTAGTCTCTCGGCGTCGGGCAGTTCCAAATCGGCGAAGACGTTGCCTGAGCTGCGTTGAACCTCGAAGCCTTCAATGATTCGTTTGTGCATTTCGTAACTCCTGTGCCATTGCCTCGGCCACCTTCAACCGAGTGCGGATGATGTCCATGTCCACCTTTGGCGTGGCGATCCCGCTCTTGCTCTTCTTCTGGAAGCAGTGCAGAACAAACACCGCTTCCGTGAACTTCACCGTGTAGACCGCCCGGTACGTGCCACCGATATTGTCTTCGATGACCTCCAGCACGCCGGCGCCGCCGAAACCCTTGAGCACCTTCGCTGCGTCGTCCTGATCACCAATCTGCGCCAGTGAAAGCGCAAAACCGAAACGCCTGCGCACGTCCGGCGGCAACGCCATCAGATCCTTGTAGCTGCTCGCAATCCATTCGAGCGGTTTTTCTTTATAAACCATGACGTCAAATTATACCTGTTCAGGTAAGAGCGCAAGCGCATATGTTTCGATCCAATGCAGGGCATGTTTCCCATGATCTATAGCAAATTCATGCCGCCATCGACCATCATCACTTCACCCGTTAGATAAGTCGATTCGGTCAGCATCAACGCCACATCGGCAATATCTTTCGGACTCGCTCTGCGGCGCATAGGCGCTTCACGTATCCACCGCGCATGAATATCGCCCCAATTCTCGGTCAGCGGCGTATCCACCAATCCTGGAGCAATGGCGTTTACCCGAATACCGGGTCCCAGGGTTTTGGCCAGTAAACGGGTAACATGATTCAGTGCGGCTTTGCTGGCAGCGTAAGGAATAGAAGCACCCTTGGGCCGCACTCCAGCATGCGAGCTGATGTTTAACACGGATGCCGGTTGTTCATCTGTCGATGCAGCGCGCAGGTAAGGCTCGCCAAGCGCAATAAGCTGCCAGGGTGCGACCACATGGAGCTCGTAGAGGCGATGCCAGATGTCCGGGGTTGCGGCCAGTAGATCATCATGCGCAATCACGCTGGACGCACCCGCATTATTGACCAACACATCCAGCCGACCATAGTGCGCAATCACTTGATGGATCAGTTCACGGCGTGCGGCCTCGTCCAGAAGATCCGCCTGAAAATAATGGGCCCCCGCCAGTGTCGCTGCTGCTTGAAGGCCTGCAGCTGAGGAAGCGCGGGAATGCAGGGCCACCCGATATCCGGCCTGAGTCAAACGCTGCGCAATGGCGAGACCAATGCCGGAACTCGCACCGGTGACCAGTGCGACACGCGCCCGATCAGTCATTATCGTTTAATTCCCGAGTCATAAATGGACACCTCCAGCAGATTCCCATCGGGATCCCGAAAATAGACCGAAGTAATCGGACCTGCGGCCCCAGTGCGGGGCACGGGACCCGCTTCAAGGGCAACACCACAGTTCTGGAGATGGGCGAGCAGCTCGTGAATTTCACCCTGAGCGATGAAGCACAAATCTGCTGATCCAGGAACAGGATGAGCCGCATGCGGAGCAACGGGACATTCTGCCG
>DYJM01000004.1:54332-57665 GCA_020723125.1 Acidithiobacillus ferrivorans | reverse complement strand
ACCACTCAACGCCGACACGATAAGCAAACCAGGAATCCAGGTTATTTTATAGAAGCGCTTTCGACCTGTTTTCATGCCTGAATCCTCAAAGGAATGCTGCGTCGACCATCGCGCACCTGCCCCGCGAGCTGTCCACAGGCAGCGGCGATGTCATCGCCGCGCGGGCGACGGGTAACCGTCATGATATCGCCGCGCAGAATAATATCCCGAAAGGCATCAATGCGTTTTTGCGGCGAACGCTGGTAATCAGAACCCGGAAAGCTGTTAAACGGTATGAGATTCACCATGGCTGGAATACCGGACAATATGCGCAACAGAGCCCGGGCATCGGCATCGCTATCATTGACGCCATCCAGCATGACATATTCAAAAGTAATGCGGCGACGCGGGAGCAGCGGGTAGCGACGACAGGCATCGAGCAATTCAGCCAGAGGGTAATGGCGATTGACCGGCACCAGCACATCACGGACCTCGTCCCGGCTGGCATGTAAACTGATTGCCAGATTGACCGGACTTTCCGCACCCAGTCGATCAAGACCCGGAACCACACCAGCGGTGCTGACCGTGATGCGCTTGGGCCCATAACCATAGGCGAAATCGTCGCGCAACAAATCCAGGGCTGGCAAGACCTGACGTAAATTCAGCAGCGGCTCGCCCATACCCATGAAGACAATATTGGTAATGGCATCCAAGCCCTGCATTTGCCGGGCCGTTCTGATCTGGGCAATAATTTCATGGGTGTCGAGGTTACGGTTGAGCCCCTGCGCACCCGTCGCACAGAAGCTGCAAGCCAGCGAACAACCTACCTGCGAGGAGACACAGAGGGTTCCCCGATCTTCCTCGGGAATAAAAACCGTTTCAATCGCATTGCCGTCAGGCAAACCCAACAACCACTTTCGGGTACCGTCAGCAGCCAGTTGGTCGGCAAGAATTTCCGGCTCCGCATATTGGGTTTCTTCGCTCAGCCGCGCACGCAAGGCCTTGCTGATGTTGCTCATTTCCGCAAAATCTGTGATCTGCCGACCATGAATCCATTGCAGAATTTGCTTGGCCCGAAAGGGCGATTCTCCCCAACCGGTCAACAAACGCTCCAGGGACTGGCGATCCAGCCCCAGAAGCTGCGGCTTTTGAGCCGACATCACAGCACAGGCCTCGGCACTCATTTAGCGCGAAAAAATCTCCCGTTGACTAAAGAAATAGCTGATTTCCCAGGTAGCTGTTTCGGCACTGTCCGAACCGTGGACGGCGTTGGCATCAATGCTGTCAGCGAAATCCGCACGAATGGTTCCAGGTGCAGCATCTTTGGGGTTGGTCGCACCCATGAGATCACGGTTTTTCAGAATCGCGCCCTCGCCTTCCAGCACGCTGACCAGCACCGGGCCGCTGCTCATGAAAGCACAGAGTTCACCGTAAAAAGGACGGGCCTTGTGAACAGCATAAAATCCACCCGCATCTTCCTGGCTGAGATGCAGCATTTTACTGGCTACCACCCGCAGACCCGCTGCTTCAAAACGACCGAGAATGGCACCGATGGCATTTTTCTGGACAGCATCGGGTTTAATAATGGACAAAGTGCGCTCAACAGCCATAAGTTCCTCAATAGGGATAGATTAAAAGTCGCCATAGGCTAGCATTACACCGGTTTACTGGCAATCTGCATGACTGCCAAATATTACGACAGTTGCTGTCTGATCCAGTTCAGCAAAGACTCCTGTACTCGATCCTCTGCCGGATCCAGCACCAGATTCGCACTCTCTCTTTTAAACCATGTGTCCTGGCGCTTGGCCAACTGACGCGTTGCCGCCAGGGCTGCTGCATAAGCTTCTGTCGCGGTAAACGCGCCATTCAGGTGAGCAAAATATTGGCGGTAACCCACTGCCCGCATGGCTGGAAGATCAGGAGCGTAGTGACGTTTCTGTAAAGCCGCCACTTCTTCAAGGAAGCCCTCCTGGAGCATCAAATCCAGTCGTTGCTGAATACGGTCATGCAACCAGGCGCGAGGCGGACGTAACAGGATTTTCTGCAGGGGTCCGGGGAAAGCGCCCTGCCACTGCCGCGATTGACTTAACGGTGTCCCGCTTTGCTGAATGATTTCCAGCGCACGCTGAATACGTTGCTGATCGTTCGGCTGAATACCTGCCGCCGTTTGCGGATCAAGAGCAGCCAGACGCGAATGCAATGCCGGCCAGCCCTCCTGCGCGGCTTCTTCCAGTAATTTACCCCGTATCTGCGGATCGGCAGGAGGCAGCTCGTCAATACCACGTTCCAGCGCCCGGAAGTACAGGCCGGTGCCCCCCACCAGCAGGGGGATGCGTTCCCGGGCGCGTGCCCGGGTGATGCAAGCCAGGGCATCTTCCCGAAAAAGTCCGGCGGAATAGGGTTGATCCGGTTCACGAATATCCACCAGAGCATGGGGATATTGCTGCCTTAGTGCGCAATCCGGCTTGGCGCTGCCAATATCAAAATGACGATAAACCAGCAGGGAATCGACGCTGATAATGTCTACCGGCAGATGGTCGGCAATATGCATGGCCAGTGCTGTTTTGCCACTCGCCGTAGGTCCCATCAGGAACAGGGCGGGAATCATCGGCCACGCAAAAACAGGCGGTCAAGATCCGCCAGAGAAAATTGCACAACCGTAGGCCGACCGTGATTACACTGTCCAAACCGTGGCGTCGCCTCCAACTGGCGCAGGAGACTGTTCATTTCATCAAGGTTCAGACACCGACTGGTCTTGATGGCCGCCCGACAGGCCATTTCAGCCAGTACCGGATTACCCTCCACCTCGCCCTGCCCCCAGGGTTTGTCCATATCCAGAAGCTCGGCGACCAGTTGGGCAAAATTGCGCGCATCCAGGGAGCGCAAAGCACCATGAATAGCCAATGTGCCCGGCCCGGCTACGCTGATATCCAGACCAGCAGCACGCAACGCCTCCTGCCGCTCTTCAAAACAGGCCATTTGCGCGGCGGTAACATGCACGTATTCGGGAATCACAAATTGTTGTTTATCATCCAGTTGGCAGTCTTTTTTCATTTTCTCGTAAAGAATGCGCTCATGCGCCG
Organism: Acidithiobacillus ferrivorans; assembly: GCA_020723125.1. GTDB lineage: Bacteria > Pseudomonadota > Gammaproteobacteria > Acidithiobacillales > Acidithiobacillaceae > Acidithiobacillus > Acidithiobacillus ferrivorans_A. Next base: position 54,603 of record DYJM01000004.1, on the reverse strand, counting down.
CATGTTGATCCACCAGAATCATGCCTTCCTGATTCTGCGCCACGATAAAGCGGGCATGAATTTGCGCTACGGCTTGCCCCAGCGGATATTCCGGGGCCAAAGGTTGTTCCTGCGGAGCTTGCCCGACGTGATTTTCTGCTGAACGCGACGTAGCGGCTGCAACCATCTGCTCCCAATAAGCGGCTGTCCGGGCCTCTGCGACACCACTCAAGTCCTGCTGGAAGGAAGGTACATAAGCAGAAGATGGACCCGAAGACGGACGGACAGCACC
>DYJM01000004.1:0-54232 GCA_020723125.1 Acidithiobacillus ferrivorans | reverse complement strand
GCTGGAAGGAAGGTACATAAGCAGAAGATGGACCCGAAGACGGACGGACAGCACCAGCACCGGGATTATCCGGAGCAAGGCCGAGGGGGCGCATGGCTGGCTGTACCGGAACGGAAATTTGCGGTTTATCCCCACCCTGCTCGGCAATAATCCGGCGCAGGGTATGAAAAAGGAAATCATGTACCGTGCGACTATCCCGAAAACGGACTTCAGCCTTGGCTGGATGCACATTCACATCCACTTGCTCGGCAGGCATATCCAGATATAAAACAAACAACGGGTGGCGATCCTGAAACAATACATCCTGATAGGCAGCGCGCAAGGCATGGGTCAGCACCGGATCACGCACCGGACGAGCATTGACGAAAAAGTATTGTTCGTCGCCCCGGGCGCGGTTATAGGTGGGCAAGCCCAGCCAGCCCCGTAACGACATACCCTGATCACTTTGCTCGAGGTACAACGCATTCGCCAGAAAACCTTCGCCCAGAATGCTTGCGACTCTGGCAGAACAGGCTTCGGCATCAGTGGCTGCCGGATACTGCACCAGGCTGCGACGATTTTGCAGCAGTTGAAAGGCCACCGGGAAATTGGCCAGGGCTATCTGGCGGAGCACCTTCTGGATACGCGTCAATTCGGCGGCAGCCGAACGCAGAAATTTGCGGCGCGCCGGGACATTGTAAAACAGGTCGGCAACCTGCACCGTCGTTCCGGGGGCGCGGGCAGCAGGTTCCGAGGCCAGGACCTCACCACCATGCACCTGGAGCCGGGCGCCCTGCCCCGCGTCGTGCGTTCTGCTCAGAATTTCCATCCGCGCCACCGAGGCAATAGCGGGCAGTGCTTCACCACGAAAGCCCATGGTCTGGATAGCCTGCAAATCTTCCCAGCTTGCCACCTTACTGGTGGCATGACGCTCCAGTGCCAGCGGCAGATCTTCGGGTAATATGCCGGTGCCATTGTCTTCCACACTCAGCAAATCCATACCACCACCCTGTAATTGAATGGTAATCCGGGTAGCCTGTGCATCCAGACTATTTTCCAGCAGTTCCTTGAGGATCGAGGCGGGCCTTTCCACCACCTCCCCCGCTGCAATCTGATTGGCGAGGGTGGCGTCCAGGCGGCGCACGCGTGGCGGGCTGGTCACTGAGTTGTTCATGTAATGCTCGCCAGATCAACCGGTAAGGCCTGCACCCAGGCTTCGGCGCGCACATGCTGCGCTGTTGCGGACAAATGATGGCGGGCATCAGGAAGAATATGCAAATGCAGTTTGAGATCAGCGTCCGGCAGATGCCCCTTGCCTCTTTCCGGCCATTCGATCAGCCACAGGGCAGGTGTCGCCAGATAGTCACGGATGCCGATAAATTCCAGCTCTTCGGGATCATTCAAACGATACAAATCCAGATGATGGGCCAGTCCGGATTTTGTGGCATAGGTTTCGAGCAAAGTATAGGTGGGACTTTTGATGGCTTGGGTGACGCCCAGCGCCCGCAAAATACCCTGGGCAAGCGTTGTCTTACCGACTCCCAGGTCGCCTTCAAGATAAATGACTGCCGGTGCCTGTAATGTTTGCGCCAGGGCCGCCCCCCAGGACTGGCAGATATCTGCACTGGGAAAGTCCCAATCCATCGGCAAACTCAGGGTTTTAACAAATGCTGGAGAATATCGGAGCGGGTGATGATACCCAACAGCTTTCCATCTGTATCCACAACAGGCAAGGCATGTACTTCCTTACGCAAGAGTTTTTCGGCGACCGCATCGGTGTTTTCATCGGGTCCTGCGGTCACGACCTTGGTAGTAGCCAACTGGCCTGCCGTAACCGCCGTGACCTTACGCAATTCTTCTTCGTATTCATGCATGCCACCCAACGGAATCAATCCATCGAGAATGGTCAGCATGGTGGGCAAATGCACCTCGCGGTTGGCATCAATCAGGTCGCGCTCACCGATCATGCCGACCAGATGCCCGGAGGCATTGACTACGGGAATACTGTGATGCCCCGTCTGCAACAGGATTTTGCCGACATTCTTGACCGAATCATCTTCCTGCACCGTGCTGGGCGCACGGGTCATGATTTCCTGGGCCGTTGTCATTGGGTTCTTCCTTCCGCCATGGCGTCAAATAATGTGTGGAGAATAGTGTCTATTTCCTGCTCTGTCACCGACAGAGGGGGCACAATGGTGAGCAGATCACCAAGAGGCCGGCTATAAACACCCATTTCCCGAGCACGTTTGCAGACCATGTATTCGACACGTTCGCCATAAGGGTAAGCCGCTCCGGTAGCCGGGTCACGCAAGGGAATGGCCGCCATCAAGCCAAATTGCCGGGGCTCACCTGCCCAGGGTTGATGCCGAAATACTTCCAGACCTGCGCGCAGTTTTTCGATTTTATTGGGGATTTCGGACAACAAATCGCCTTCGGCAAAAATGCGCAGATTTTCCAGCGCCACCGCAGCGGCCAAAGGGTTGGCCGTAAAGGTATGTCCGTAATAAAACTGCCTGGCTTCGCCAAAGGGGGCCAGAAAAGCCTGATAGATTTTTTCTGAAGTCAGCGTTGCGGCAATGGGTAAATAACCGCCACTCAGTCCTTTGCCGAGCGCCAGCAAGTCGGGCGCGACGTTTTCATTTTCGCAGGCAAATAATTTGCCGCTGCGACCGAAACCCGTGGCCACTTCGTCAACAACAAGCAGGACATCATGGGTATTACAGAGCTTTTGTGCGCCCGACAAGATTCCGGGTGGAAAAGGCAATATCCCGGCTGCACCCTGCACGCCGCCTTCCAGAATCAAAGCGGCAATATGGTCTTTTTCGGCCAGTAAAACGGTTTCCAGCGTACTCAGCCAGAGCTTGGCTGCCTGCGCGGCATCTCCCTGGCATTGTTCCCATTGCAGCACATAAGGGCTGGGCAACCTGCGCGTCGGGAACAGCAAATGACCATACACTTCGTGAAACAGCGGAAATCCGCCCACCGAAACAGCTCCCACGGTATCGCCGTGATAAGCATTATCGAGGGTCAAAAAAAGATGCTTTTCGGGGCGCCCAATGTTGGCCCAGTACTGCGCCGCCATTTTAATGGCCACTTCTACCGCCTCGGAACCATCTTCACTGAAAAAACAATGTTGCAGGGATTCGGGTGTGCACTCAACCAGCTTTTTGGCGAGACGGATAGCCGGTGGATTGCTGGCGCCCAGGGCTGTCGTATGCGCGACTTTTCCCAACTGCTCCAGAAGGGCAGCATCAAGGCGCGGATGGCGATGACCATGCACATTACACCAAAGGCTCGCCACCGCATCCAGGCAGCGCGCGCCATCCACATCATACACATAATGCCCTTCTGCCCTCTCGATAATCCAGGGATCGTCGTCACCATAACATTGCATCTGGGTGAAGGGATGCCAAAAATAACGGCGATCCCAGGCTTTCAGCATTTCCCTTTCAGACATGGATGGCATTCATCTCCCGTATGACAAAAGGTAGTTCTTCGAGAATATTGCTGGCCAACAGGCTTTCTTCTCCCAAACGTCGGGCCGCACGATCGCCGGCGAGGGCATGAATGGCAACCCCCAGAATCAAGGAATCATCGGCAGATAAACCCTGGGCCAGTAATCCTGCCAACACTCCGGTGAGCACATCGCCGCTGCCGCCGGTAGCCATTCCCGGATTTCCCCAGGGGCAATAACAGCGCGCTGTTTCACCCAACATCAGACTGTGCTGCCCCTTCAAAACCCAATGCCCGCCATAGCGGGATTGCAGGGCTTGGATTGCCGTTATCCGATCCATCTGAACGGCCTGAGTCTCCATTTCCAACAGCCGGGCCGCTTCACCCGGATGCGGGGTAAACAATCGAACAGCCTGCGCACTGAGCAAGGGCGCAGCAAAACGCGCAAGAATATTGAGGGCATCCGCATCCCAGACCTGGGGAATGGGCAAACTCCCGACCTCGGACAGCATATCATGGGCTGCCAGACCCTGCCCCAGACCGGGCCCCACGGCGAGTACTGCATTGTCCGGTAAGGCAGAGAAATTCGGGGGCCAGTCCCACCAGGTCGCTTCTGGAAGCGCGGAAGCCAGATAAGGGACTGCGGAAGGATGACCCACGGCGGTCACCAGCCCTGCCCCAACCCGGTAAGCAGCCGCAGCAGCCAAAGCCAGTGCTCCGCCCATTCCTGGCGCGCCACCCAGTACAAAAACATGACCAAAACGACCTTTATGTGCATCAGGAGACCTTTTCGGTATTTTTGGCAGACTCTCCCAAGTCAATGCAACAAAGTCATCATCCACGTTCAGGCCCTCTCAATATCCTCCTCAGGATACGCGCTGACATGGTGAATACTCAAATCGGGACCGGCATATTCCGCCTCGGCATCCAGGCGAAGCCCAATGAAAGCCTTGATGGTGCCATAAACCAGCCCGCTACCCACCAGCGCAATCAAAGTGCCCAAACCGGTGCCCAGCAGTTGCGACCAAATACTGACGCCTCCTGCACCCCCCAGCATTTTCAGGCCGAAAATTCCCACCGCCAGACCACCCCAGACACCGCAAACGCCATGCAAAGGCCAGACCCCGAGCACATCGTCCAGGCGCAGTCGATGTTGTACAAAGGTAAATAAATACACAAAAATAATCCCGGCTATGGCACCAATGGCCAGAGCCCCGATGGGCTGGACCACATCCGATCCGGCACAAATGGCCACCAGCCCTGCCAATGCCCCGTTATGCACGAAACCCGGGTCGCCCTTGCCAACGGCCAGAGCGGCGAGCATGCCACCCACCAGGGCCATGAGTGAATTCAGGGCCACCAGACCCTGAACCTGAGCCAACTGCTGGGCGCTCATCACATTAAAGCCAAACCAGCCGATGATCAGAATCCAGGAGCCCAAGGCCAGAAAAGGAATATTGGAAGGCGGCATGGCATGCACCGTACCATCCTTACCATAGCGCCCCCGGCGCGGTCCCAATAACCAGACGGCCATCAGGGCCATCCAGCCACCCATGGCATGGACCACTACCGAACCGGCGAAATCATGAAACGGCGCACCAAATGTCTGCGTAAACCAGGCCTGAATGCCGTAATTGTTATCCCAGACGATGCCTTCATAAAAGGGATACACCAGACCCACCAGAAAAGCCGTAGCCAGCAATTGCGGATAAAAACGGGCGCGCTCGGCAATGCCTCCGGAAATGATGGCGGGTACGGCTGCCGCAAAGGTCAGCAGGAAGAAAAAACGCACCATTTCGAAACCATGATCGCCGGCAGTCAGGGTTTGCACGCTTCCGAAAAAACTGATGCCGTAAGCAATATGATAACCGATAAAAAAATATACAATGGTCGAAATACCAAAGTCACTGAGGATTTTGACCAAAGCATTGACCTGACTGCGCCGGCGCACGGTCCCCAGTTCCAGAAAGGCAAAGCCGCCATGCATGGCAAAAACCAGAATGGCGCCCATCAGTAAAAAAAATACATTCCCGCCCGGAGGCGTCACACCCGTAGCCAGCATACAACTTCTTCCTCTCTCAAATGTTTTGTTTTAACTATTCATCCAGCAGGCGGCGTCCATGCAGCGCCCGTCCGAGTGTACCGCGATCCACATATTCCAGTTCACCGCCCACCGGAACGCCGTGAGCAATACGACTGATGGTAATGCCTGCAGGCACCAGATCGGCCAGAAACCGGGCAGTGGCCTCACCTTCCAGAGTGGTGTTGGTGGCAAATATCACCTCCTGCAGACCCGCTTCTGCCAAACGCTCACTGAGACGATCCAGATGCAGGGCTTCCGGACCGACTCCATCCAGAGGTGACAAATGGCCCATCAACACAAAATAGTCGCCGCTGAACATGCCGGTATCTTCAATGGCGCGCAAATCTGCGGGTGATTCCACAATGCACAACAGCGAATGATCCCGGTGCGAACCCTTACAGACAGCACACAAAGGGGCTTCGCTGAGATTATTGCAGCGTTCGCAAAAGCGCACTGCAGCATGCGCGCGTTCCAGCGCGGTGGCCAATTGGGGAAGAAGATTGCGTTTACGCACCAGCAGATCGTAGCAGATGCGCTGCGCAGAACGCGGACCAATACCGGGAAGGCGCCTTAACAGCGCCTCCAAAGCCTCCATACTCGGAACATCGGCCATATCAGAAAGGCAGATTCATGCCCGGAATATTCATGCCGCCTGTGACTTCCGACATCCGTTCAGCACTGACCTTTTCAGCATTGCGTACCGCATCGTTAATGGCCGCAGCTACCAAGTCTTCCAGCATTTCCTGATCATTATCCGCCAGCAACGAGGGATCAATCCGCACCTTGCGCACATCATGGCGACAGGTCATGGTGACCTCTACCAGATTACCGCCGGCATGTCCCTGGACTTCAATATGGGCCAATTCTTCCTGGGTTTTTTGCAGGCGATCCTGGAGTTGCTGCGCCTGTTTCATGATATTTCCCAAACCACCTTTCATCATCGACTACCTCCCTGTTGATTCGTTGAAGTCATCAAGGTAATGGATTCTACCTGAGTACCCAGTATTTCCGTAAATTGTTTGATCAGAGGATCATTGGCCACCCTGACCTGCGCTTCTTCCTGTTGCGCGGATGCCTGAGATTCTGCTTCAGCATTTACACTGCGGACGCCGCTTGCCTCGGTCAATTCACTGATGACGAGTTGCGGCGTCTGACCAAAGTGCTCACTGAGCGCTTTCAGAATTCGCGCTTTTTCCTTGATAATAAAGGGCAGGTAGCGAGGCTCTACGAGCAGATCCACCTTTTGCGCATCACAGTGCAGGGCTTGACCGTGACGCAGTTGTTCCTGCAGCAGCGGTGAAAGTGATAATGCGGCAATCAGTTCCTGCCAGGAAAGGCGCAAATTGTCCGCTTGCGGCGGTATGCATTCATTTTCGCTGTGAATTTCCGGAGCGGGCTCGCGGACCATATCCGCAAATGTGCGCGATTCTGGAATCGTTTCTGGCAGGACGGGTTGAACCGTTTCAACGGCTGTGATCGCAGTCTCTGTAGAGGCTTGAGAGATGGAACTGGGCTTTTCTTCCGGTTTGAGCGGTACCGTCGCTGGTGGAATATTTCCCCTTGAGAAACTGAGCACCCGCAAAAACGCCATTTCCAGTGCCATGCGTTGATCTGGATAGAGCTGAAAATCCCGGCGCGCTGACAGCAACAGGGCGTACCAGGACTGTAAAACCAGTGGATTGATTTTGTTTCGTAACTGACTGATCAGTTCCGCATCATCACCTTCTGCAACGCCCGGCACAAACTGAGCAAGACTCAATCGATGCGTCCCCTCGATAATCAGGTCCAGTAGCCCGGCAGCATCCAGACCCCGCGCCAGGTGTTCGTTGACCAGCGCAAATACCCGTTCCGCATCTTGGGCAATCAGCGCTGCAATCATCAGCATAACAGTATCGTCGCCACTGCGTCCCAGCATGCCAAGCACACCCTCGCGGCGCACTTCGCCACCACCATGGACAATGGCCTGATCCAGAAGGCTGAGGGCATCGCGTAAACTGCCATCGGCAGCTTTGGACAATATGTGCAGTGCGGCATCTTCTGCGGAAATTTTCTCGGCCAGCATGATCTGCTGCAAGCGCCCCTGAATCTGGCCGATTTCCAGCCTGCGTAAGTTGAACTGCAAACAGCGGGATAAAACGGTGACGGGAAGCTTCTGCGGATCCGTGGTTGCCAGCAAAAACTTGACGTGTTCGGGCGGCTCTTCAAGGGTTTTCAGGAGTGCATTGAAACTGTGGGTGGACAGCATGTGCACTTCATCGATGAGGTAGATTTTATAGCGTCCGGCCACCGGTGCGTACTGGACATTATCGAGCAGTTCACGGGTTTCATCCACGCGCGTGCGGCTGGCGGCATCCACTTCCAGCAAATCGACAAAATTGCCGGCGCTGATACTCAGACAGGCACTGCAGGTTCCGCAGGGTTGGCTGCTGATACCTTTTTCGCAGTTCAAACATTTGGCAAGCAGCCTTGCCAAAGTGGTTTTACCTACGCCACGCGTTCCCGTGAACAAAAATGCATGGTGGATTCGGCCGGAGTCCAGGGCATGACGTAAAGCCGCCACAACCGCTTCCTGACCAACAAAATCTTCAAAATGCTGGGGCCGCCAACGTCGGGCAAGGGCTAAATATCCCGTCATGGGAAAACACTAAATTGGGAGGCGACGCGAATCAGCCGCACCCCGGCACCTGGATCGCCGGCTACCGCTGCTCCCTTCCGGGCCTGACGGGGTTCACCAGCTACCACTGCGAGGGGACCGATTGTTGTCGCCATAGAAAACCTGAAATTGTCCACGCAAGGACGAGAACAGACGAAAAGTGCAACACCACGTTTGCACTCACAAGTCGCGAAGGTATCAGAACCCCGATCCGGGATCAATATCGACCACTCAAAATCGTCAGGGTTAAAACCGCTCAATCACCATTATGGTGGAATGTTTTTTGGTGACTGCTGCGCAGGAAGCCATAAAGCATCCCCAAAAAGGTAAGGCACCAAGCGGTCAGTGCCAGAAAAAAAGCAGCATGGGCCAGCGGGAACAAAAAAGGCAGGCCCAAGCTATGGGCCATGTGGAGTGTTGCAAGACTGTACATTCCCAGCGGAAATACCATGGCCCAGTAAGAATCATCATATCGGAGGGGAAACTTTCTCAGGACATAGCGCCAGAACCCCAGTATGACCAGCAACGGAATCCACCAGCTCCCACCTGCCCAGTAAAGCAGGGTAAATCCCTTTATAAAAGGCAGAAATGGGTACAGATAGGGCGCTGACTCCCCATTAACCACCAGCAACGATCCTGCCAAGGTGGAAATAGCCATGGCGCCCATATTACTCCAATAGGAAGAATGAAGATGTTCGGGTAAAAAATCCAAAAAAACCATTCGATAAAATATCAGCCCCATAACCCAGATATATAACATTCCCCCCAATAGCCAGAGACTGAGTGCGATGAAGTCAAATTCCGCCCTGGGCATGAAAGAACAGTGAACATCCAGCAGTAAAATCAATATGGCAATGGATTGTGGGGCGATGATGTGCAAGAGCCAGCTACCAGAAATACCATTTATCAGTCCAGGTTTATGCTTCTGAATCATGAATCGAGTGAGTAAGCCATAATTCAGCGTCAAGTAAACAATTACGGCCAATCCCAACAAGAAAAGCGCGGGAATGGTCTGATTTTCAAGGATAACCAATTGACTGCCAAGAACGCAGCTTCCAGCCACTACCGTCAGGAAACCAGAGCCTTTTTGCACATTGGCAAAATCGGCAAACATCTCCGCAGGGTAGCGTAACACACGGCCAATATTCATGATCCATAAAATGCTGTAGAAGGCGATATTCAGCCCGAGCAAAACACTTGCGAGGAGTGTTAAATGCAACATTTCTGCCGAAATGGAAATAACGCCGGTACCCATCACTAGCGTAAAATACGCAGGAGAAAGATTTTTTAATGCTGAATAATGCATTCGGAATTTTGGCGCAGACAACAATCAGTGCTCCAATGCTGAAACATTTGAAACCATATTATTGGCGGAGAGGGTGAAATACAAACCATTGTCCACCAGCGTTCAAGATTTTCTTTAATATTTTTATTCATGATGTTATCAAAACTACTCCCCACTAAAGTCCGGCGGATTTCACCACAAGCCACGCCATAGGGCGAGATAAACGGTAAGACAGACGTGCCTGGCGGAGTGTCACCATACAGGAGAATAGCACGATGGCGACGACCATTGGAAAACTCAACGCCCTGGAGATGACCGGGGCTCCCAATCAAAGACTCAACCAGAGGATTACAATTCTTAACGAATCAGCGCACCAATATGCAGCAAACGCACCAAGCAAGGGCGCAAATGCGCGTGATGTTGGTGCATGGGAAAATTCTGACGGCCTATTATCATGAGCATTTTCGCGCTGAAGACCACTAATATAGGGCTATGCCTAAGTGGTATTAGGTTTGGCACATTATATGCATTGGAACGTCAGGCAAGTTAGCGTCCACTTGCTGATTTCGGTTCACGCAAACCTACTGACCACTGGACAAAGGCGTCCAATGAAACCATGCATGATTGTGGTTTCGTTGGCGCCTTTTTGTTTAATTCATTCAAGGAGCCCCAAATGAGTCTCAGCGCAGAACAAATTGATCTCGTACAATCCAGCTTCAGTAAAGTCAAACCCATCTCGGATCAGGCCGCCGAGTTGTTTTACGCCCGGCTATTCGAAATCGCCCCTCAGGTCAAACCCATGTTCAAAGGGGATATGGTTGAACAGGGGCGCAAACTCATGGCCATGATTCATACCGTCGTCAATGGATTAAAGAACCTGGATGACATCGTCCCCGCAGCGCAGAACCTCGCCCGTAGTCATGTGAATTACGGCGTGCAAAGTGAGCACTACACCTATGTCGGCGAAGCCTTGATTTATGCTCTGGAACAGGGACTGGCTGAGGACTTTACCGAACCGGTGAAGCAAGCCTGGGTTGATGCTTATACCTTGTTGTCCGACGTGATGATTGCGGCAGCAGAGCAATACGAAATGGCGAACAAAAAACCTTTATGGAAACGGTTACTGAAAGGTTGAATATTGCCTACAATGCTGGTGATTGGTCCGTTTTTTTCAAGCACAACAAACCTGCTACTTTCGGGTATCCTTTGTTCACTTTAATGGGCGATTGATGGCTGTGGTGGGATATCATTACCCGTAAGCGGGCTTTGTAATACGCGTATCTGGTGTGTCCGATCCAAACGGGACATCTTAAGAAGAGCAGGTTTCTGACGCGAACTCAGGACGATATTGACACGCGAATCCAATGTCCCAGCTTAGAAACATGAATATATTATCTAGTTATTTATTGCTGAAACGTGGTTAATGCTCCCGGAAACATACGGGTAAATAGGCCATAAGGACGTACGGATGCGCCTCTTAACGAATGTAATGTAAGGATTCCAACAATACACCATGAACCCTACACAAGTCAGTATACAGCATTTGGATTCCTGTGACTGACTTGGCACTTTCTTCTTTATAAAACCCTCTGCGACCCATTATATCCAATCGAAAGTGCCCACGGGATTCAGAATACCTCTCGCTCACCCTCCCTGGAAGGATGGGTCGCAAAGACGGCGGAACATTTCTGGAAGGTCCTCCGGACATTGCCCGCATCAACCCAGATCAAACCGATCCAGATTCATCACCTTGGCCCAAGCTGCCACAAAATCCCGTACAAACTTGGCTTGCCCGTCAGCACTGGCATACACCTCGGCCACTGCCCGCAACTCGGAATTGGAACCAAAAATCAGATCCACCCGGGTTGCCTCCCACTTTTGCTCTCCGGTCTTACGGTCATAACCAGAAAAGCGGTTTTTCTTCTCCGAGTCAGCTTTCCACTCCGTAGCCATATCCAACAGATTGACGAAGAAGTCGTTACTGAGGACCCCAGGCCGATCCGTAAATACCCCTTCGTTGGACTGCGCATAGTTGGCTCCCAAAACCCGCAAGCCGCCAATCAACACCGTCATTTCCGGGGCCGTCAGCGTCAGTAACTGCGCCTTGTCGACCAGCAGTACCTCAGCACGGATATCTGCGGCCCGAGCGCTACGGTAATTGCGAAAGCCATCGGCTATCGGCTCCAGATGTGCGAAGGAGGCGATATCCGTCTGGTCTTGAGTCGCATCCATACGCCCGGCACTGAAAGGCACCGTGATATAGTGGCCGCCCTTTCTGGCTGCTGCCTCAATCGCCGCACAACCCCCAAGAACGATGATATCTGCCAGAGAAACTCGCTTTTCCCCTTTTTGTTTCCCATTGAAATCAGCGCGAATGCTTTCCAGTGTCTGCAATACCTCTACCAATTGCCGGGGCTGATTGACCTCCCAATCCTTCTGGGGCGCCAAACGGATCCGCGCACCATTGGCGCCGCCCCGCTTGTCCGACCCCCGAAAAGTCGAGGCCGATGCCCAGCTGGTGGCAACCAGCTCCGAAACAGTTAAACCCGCATCCAGAATTTTGACCTTGAGGGAAGCCACATCCTGCTCATTGATGAGCGGATGATGCCTTTTCGGTATGGGATCCTGCCAGATCAAATCCTCCACCGGCACTTCCTTGCCCAAATATCGGGTTTTGGGACCCATGTCCCGATGGGTCAACTTAAACCAGGCTCGGGCAAAAGCGTCTGCAAATGCATCCGGATGGGTGTAAAAATGCCGTGCAATTTTCTCGTACACCGGATCAAAGCGCAGTGCCAGATCAGTCGTAAGCATGGTCGGACGATGATGTTTGGAAGGATCGTGGGCATCGGGAACATTATGGGGCGCATCTTTGGCCACCCACTGGTTTGCACCTGCCGGGCTTTTGGTGAGTTCCCACTCATATCCGAACAGGGTTTCAAAAAAAGTGTTATCCCACTGTGTCGGCGTTTTGGTCCAGGTGACTTCCAGACCACTCCCGATTGTGTCACCGCCCTTGCCGCTTCGGAAGCTACTTTTCCAACCCAAGCCCTGATCTTCCATGGGCGCAGCCTCCGGCTCGGGACCGACATGCGTTGCCGGACCCGCTCCATGGGTTTTCCCGAAGGTATGGCCTCCAGCAATCAAGGCCACGGTTTCTTCATCATTCATCGCCATGCGGGCGAAAGATTCCCGAATATCCACAGCGGCGGCGAGAGGATCGGGATTTCCTCCGGGACCCTCCGGATTCACATAAATCAGACCCATCTGCACGGCTGCCAGGGGATTTTCAAGGTCATGCTTACCGGAATAGCGGTTAGCATCACTCAGCCAGGTCTTTTCCGATCCCCAATAAACAGATTCATCGGGTTCCCAGACATCCCTGCGCCCCCCGCCGAAGCCGAAGGTCTTGAAGCCCATCGACTCCAATGCCACATTTCCGGCAAGGACCATCAGGTCCCCCCAAGAGATGCTCTGACCATATTTCTGTTTGATCGGCCAGATCAAACGCCGTGCCTTATCCAGAATTATGTTATCCGGCCAACTGTTGATCGGTGCAAAGCGTTGCTGAGCTGCGCCCGCACCACCGCGACCATCACCCGTGCGATACGTCCCGGCAGCATGCCACGCCATCCGTATCAACAAAGGTCCATAGTTTCCAAAATCGGCTGGCCACCATTCCTGAGAATCCGTCATCAAAGTGCGGAGATCTGCTTTTACAGCATCGAAGTCCAACTCCTTGAAGGCTTTGACGTAGTCAAAATCTGCATCCAGGGGATCTGACAATGATGAGTTTTGGCGGAGTAGACCCACATTAAGACGTTCTGGCCACCAATCACGATTGGACTGCACATCCCCCGCAGCAGCGGTATTATGAAACGGGCATTTCATTTCTGTTGACATGATGCATCCTCCCTCACATGGAACCCGAGCAGAATGGATTTCCTCGGGCAATAACAACTCTGTTGTAGTAGTCATTCTTAATATACTAAATATATTTATGATCTTCATCAAAAATTAGACTAAATATAACACATTGTCAAGCACCCGGAAAATTTCGAAAAGCGCTCCCGTGAGCTAAAGTTATGGGGCGTGGATTTGCAGAGGTCAGTGTGATAGGGCTCGTCCGCCCATCAGGATTTTTCAACCCATTGGAGGCGCCAAAATGAACCCGGTAAAAGCTAGGGGACCTCAGGTCCAAATCACCAAGGATGGCCCATATGTTGTCTCGGGAAAGGTTCCCCTCAGCCAGGAAATTATCGGAACCAACGAGGCGGGTGAATCGACAAAGTGGAAACACAGCCGGACATACCCCTCTCAGGAACGCTACGCGCTGTGCCGCTGCGGCCATAGCAGCAACAAGCCATTTTGCGATGGTTCGCATCTCACCGTTGGTTTTGATGGCACCGAAACTGCGCAACACCTGCCCTATCTGGAGCAGGCCAAGACGTTGCGGGGCCCAAGCATGTCATTAACCGATGTGGAGAGCCTGTGTTCTTCCGCACGTTTTTGTGACCCCCACGGATCCGTGTGGAAACTCGTCTTCACCACTGATAACTCCTTACCCAGCAAGCATTTTGTCAAGCAGACCTGCGCCTGCCCGTCGGGGCGACTGGTGGCTTGGGACAACGATACCGGGAAACCGATAGAGCCGAAGTTTGAACCTTCCATTGCATTGATTGAAGACCCTTCCAAGGCTTGTTCCGGACCATTATGGTTGCGCGGTGGGCTGTCATTAATCGGATCGGATGGTTTCGCATACGAAGTGCGCAATCGAATGACTGTGTGCCGCTGCGGCGCGTCTCGTAACAAGCCCTTTTGCGACGGTACACATATATCCATCGGATTTCATGACGAAAAAGGAGATGAAGCGTGCAACGCGTAGCAGGCGCGTTGATGGGCGCACTGATTGGCGATGCGCTGGCCTTGGGCTGTCATTGGTACTACGACCTTGCCGAATTACGGCAGGAGTGCGGCCCCTGGATTACGGATTATCTGACGCCACGCCCTGGCCGCTATCATGCTGGCCTGCGTGCCGGTGACCTTTCCCAAACCGGGCTGCTACTGGTCATGCTGATGGAATCGTTAATCCACTGCGCGGGTTATGAGGAGGACGATTTTACGCATCGACTGGATACGGAACTGTTTCCCCAATTGGACGGCACACCCATGCAGGGACCGGGAGGCTACACTAACCAATCCATTCGGGAAGCCTGGCGGAAGCGGGTGTCGGAAAAACGCCCATGGGGAGCATGTGCCGGTGACGCAGACACGACGGAAGGTGCCGAGCGCGCCATTGCCATTGCTGCCTTTTTTGCCCTGCAGCCGAAAAAAATGGCAGAAGCGGCGTGCAGTAACATCATCCTGACCCAGCGCGATCCGGCCATCGTCGCCATGAGCGTTGCATTCAACGCCGTTTTGAGTCAGTTGATCTCTGGGGTTTCCTTGACGCCGCAAATGGGCGCCAGACTGATGGCGCAAGTAAGCAGTGGCATATTACCATTTCATCAGGTAACTCAGGGTCATCTGCACCCACCGCAAGGCGCCGAAAAGATTCAGGCCGGTCAGTTTTCATCCCCCGATGCATTGCTCACGGCAGGTTATGCCGCGTTGGCCGCCGCAGATCCCGACATCATCATTGAACCCGCCTGGAAGGTGAGTCTGGTATATGGCATGCCCTGTGCCGTATATCACCAACTTCCAGCCGCTTACTACCTGGCCAGCCGCTTCCGGGAAGATTATGAATCCGCTGTATTGCACGCCATCAATGGGGGCGGACAAAACATGTCCCGCGCGATGCTGACAGGAGCCCTCGTGGGCGCTCAGGTAGGCCTGGAGGGTATTCCTCACCGTTTCATCACCGGGCTGCGTGACTCCCAGAAATATCTGGCGTTGGCGTCGGAAATGGAGCAATGCGCGGTATGACAGGAAATTTGCGCTACATATGAAGACAAGTCCGTCAGTCTTCTCAAACGCACCCGTTTAGCGTCGTGTTCCTGATCAGCATTCCTTGCTGCACAACAGGGTCATTGCCGATGAGCGCGGCATGACAGGCTATATTAACTTCATGAGCATTGAGTTCTGCAGTGGCCATGACACCCCTCCCCTCTCCAATTATTTTCCGAAAACCGATGCCAGTACTCGCAGTCAAAGCTACAGTCCGATCATTCGCGCCTCAACGCCAAGCTCCTTTAACCGCCCGTATCATTACCCAATCGCTTCACCACCAATACGACAGATGCTCATGCGTATGGTTCCGAAATGGCCAACGCGTTAACTCAGGTTCATATCGTCCGGATTTTTCCATTCATGACGCAAGCTTTCCTTAGGGAGCTTGTCACTACCGAAACCCTCTTGCTGCAAAAAATCGGCCAAGGCTACTGCGGCCGCCCCTGCCAGTTTGGCATTGTCCTGAATATTCTGGGCAATATGTTCTGCCTCATTGGCGCTCAGAACCAACTCCACACTGTGTTCCTTTTCTTGACGAATCTGCATGGAATCCTCCTATTCAAAAGCGTGCGGGGGCTGCTGGAAGTGATCGTCGATCCGATAGTCTTGTTCGGCTAGCAGGTAAGCCATGTCTAGAGTATCTTTGGCAAAACTTTCGGCGTTTTTAACGAGGGGCTCAACAATTTTCGACAGATCCTTTTTGTCAAAACGAATGGTGATACTTTGGGCATCCTTGTGGACAAGCTCCATGAGACTCTCCTCTTTGCAGTGAATAATCAAGCTATGGAAATCCCAGCTGCACCTCTAGGTTTAGTAGATGAGGAGATGCTTGTCAAAATTCTCTTATATCTGCGGCGGTGTATTTTGATCCAGCAGCCCGCCGACGTTAACTTCGGACCATCGCCAAATTTCGTCACGATTTTTTGAAAATGATCATTTTGAGCATGCCTGTTTCGGTCATTGTTACCCTGTTTTTTGTGTTTAATGTGCATTTTTCTGCCCTACACACGCAATGCGACCATGCGTTTTAGTTCCACGCCAGGCAGACCAGACTCCATTCCCCTTGAACCTGACGCAGGTCGTGCAAAGTGATCCAATCCAGAGCACTAGACCAGTCTATCCACGGTACATGCCGGCTGAGTCGCATCCAACGGATCATGGCATCACCGTCACTGGCGTACCGATATGTATCAACCCATAGGCCCGTTGTGCTGCTTTTAATGGCAACTCCACACAACCATTGCTTTGCCGAAATCCATACGCCAGACGAGGGAAATAGTGTACTGCCCGACCATCCCAGAAATAATTCACGAAACGGACATCTGGATCGTTATAACACTCACCATGGGGGAAACAGCCGGTCATGCGCGTGCTTGGAAAACGCGCATACACCGCCCAGGTACCATTGGGAGTGATTGCGCCGGGCACGCCCGTATTGGTCAGACTATGCAAAACCCATTTGCTCCGGTTCTTTTCCGCGTTGTACTTCCAGATGGACAAAGTTTCTGGCGTACCTTTGCGCACATAAACCCACACAAACGGCTTTGGCGCGTCTTCCCGATGCCGACGACGGGCGGCGAGGATGGCCGCATAAAGACGATGGCGGTTGCCCTGATCAAACCAGTCGCTGCTTTGATTGGACCAGGGTAGCCCATGCACCTTGGCAAAAAAATCCAAAGCGCCGAAGAGTAAGGGCGATCCAGGAGAATCCGGGGTGAGTTTCTGCAACGTTGGCGGTGTGTTCGGCGGCCATAACCACCAGATTTGTGGATTGGCCGTATGTAGGCCGGTCCATCCTACTTGCCCCGGTAAATAATGCAGTTGCGCGAGCACCCTGGCAACACGCAACCAAGTCGGTGGCTGCGTCGTCACCGCCTGGGCACTGCCAGCAGCTACAGTAAGATACAGTAGCATAAACAGTGAAATGCAATATTTTTCATGTGTCGCACTCCTGCCGACCAGCAGAGAGGCAGTGTGGCCCCACCTCAGGAAATCATTATGCCGCATTGACACCGATGGATAGCCCGCATTACCAACCGGTGCTTTTATGGGGCGCAGGCTGAGTACTTGCTGTACTCAAAGGCTTGACAGTGGGCGTCACAGCCCACCAGGTTCCGCCAAATATTCCATTACCATTCGCCTGCCCGGCAATTTTGTCCCCTTGGAATGTATATAGGGGATGCCCTTTATAATTCACTTGCCATCCATTGGCGCCTTTTGTGGCAGTAAACTTGCCAGGGATATTGGGGACATGTGGAGCAATGGGGCCGCTCATCCGCAGAGGGGGCCACATAGCCGCGCAGGAAGCTGTACAGGTCGCCTTATCTGCGCTATCACGGGTAAAATAGTATAAGGTATGGCCATCCATGGCGGTCAGTACTTTCTCCTGGTGTCCAGATACCTTGGCCAATCCAAGAGTACTCCTTTTAAAAAATCATCCTCATACTAGCCAAAAATTAGAATATGCCGATGACTGATGGGGCACATCCGCATAAGAAAAACCAGATACTCTTATGCGCTGCCGAAGTCTATAATGCAGGACGATCTTTTAAAGGTAGTCTGTCAACTTAACCACTGCAAGCAGTTAAAGCTTCCATTGAACCATTTCTTAATCAAGATGTTTTTGGAACCTTGTCATTCCAACCGGTACTGGCCCTATATGATTCCTTGACGTAAAGCCGATAGCAGTTCTATGCTGGTCAATAAATTTATTAACTATCTTACAGATGGAGGTGCTTCATGTTTTTCCAACAAAGACGTGGTGACGATGGAACTCTGTCTTACTTCTACGGCTGTGGTGGTAAAGGTTTTGCCGTCGCGGTAGATGTGGTGGCCGGCGATGAGGGGTGGTTTATGGCCGAGGCCCGGAAAGCGGCCGTGCGCATCAGCTTTGTCATTGACACGCATATACATGCTGATCATCTTTCGGGCGGGCGAGCCTTGGCGGCGCTGGCAGGAGCGCCTTACTGCATGCACGAAAGTGATGGGGATCAGGTACAATTTCCGATTCGAGGTCTCAAAGACGGCGAAATACTGGAGACCGGCAATGTGATCACCCAGGTGCTGCATACTCCCGGTCATACCCCTGACAGCCTTTGTCTTTTAGTCAGCGATATCCGGCGCAGCAAGGCTCCCTGGTTTGCCCTGACGGGCGATACCCTTTTTGTTGGCGGCGTGGGACGGCCGGATCTGGGGGGCACCCCCGAGGAAATGGCAGTAAAACTCTATGATAGCCTCCAGCAGAAACTGCTAACCCTTCCGGATGATCTGGAAATCTTTCCGGGACATGCTGCCGGCAGTGTCTGCGGAGCCGGCCTTTCAGGAAAACCCTCGTCGACCATCGGTTTTGAAAAGCGCTGGGATCCCTATTTGAGTATGGACCGGGCGACCTTCATGCATGAGCTGACCGCCAACATTCCAGAACGACCGGCGGAGATGGCGCGCATTGTTGCCAGCAATCTGGGGAGGGCAGCATGAAGCAACAGGAAACCATCCGCTTTGCACTGTTTTCGGAAGTGTTTGCGGCCATTGCCCATCCCAAGCGCCTGGAGATCATTCACTATCTGGGTGAAGGACAAAAAACCGCCAGCGAGCTCACCAAACTGACAGGCATGTCGAAAGCCAATGTTTCCCAGCACATGAATATTCTCAAGGCGAGAGGTCTGGTGCACTGCGACAAGTGCGGTACTTTCTGCCATTACCGACTCACCAGCCCCAAGGTTTTGGAAGTCTGCGAAATTGTGCGCGAGCTCATTCTCGACCAGATGCAGATTACTGCGCATCACCATGAGGTACTGAGCACCGTGGTTCCTCTCCACCAAAAAGACCCCGCATGAACGTCACAGCGGACCAGGCAAGCGCTTACGTCCGGGGCATTGGTTGCAACCGTGGACAGTTTCTGCTGCAGACGGTGCAGGTCTTTTTTGTGGGTCTGATCATCGGCATGGAACGCAATGTGCTGCCCACCATGGCAGCGCACTTTGGTGTGGATAGTCACGCCTTTTTCTTCCTGGCTTCCTTTGTGATTTCCTTTGGCCTGGTCAAGGGTGCCCTGAACTTTGTGGCGGGTGGACTTTCTGATCGCATCGGTCGCAAGCGGGTTTTGCTGCTCGGCTGGATAGCCGGCATTCCCATTCCGATTCTGATTTTCTTTGCCCCCAACTGGTGGTGGATTATCGGTGCCAACGTCTTCCTGGGCTTCAACCAGGCCTTCACCTGGACCATGACCGTCACCAGCCAGATTGATTTGTCGGCCAACCATCAGCGCGGTCTGGCGGTCGGCATCAATGAGGCCATGGGTTACATTGCCGTGGGTGCAGCGGGTCTGGCCACGGGGTATCTGGCCGTTTTGTATGGTCCCCGCTGGTCCTTGCTGCTCTTTGGGCTCGTGGTCATTGCGCTGGCGTTGCTGCTGCTGCTGTGGATAAAAGACACCATTCACTGGGTGCGTGCCGAGCATATACAACAAGACGCGGCTGCCCCGGCAGCGGTACCCGCACAAAGTATGTTCAGCACTTTCCTGCAGGTTTCCTTTCAGGATCGGACCTACCGGGCGCTTTGCCAGGGCGGTGTCACCAACAAGATTGCGGACACGCTGGTCTGGGTGCTCTTCCCGTTGTTTTTCAAATTCCACGGCCTCGGCATTATTTATATCGGCTGGATTACCGGCGTTTATGCCATGGTCTGGGGGCTCTGCCAGTTCTGGACCGGGCATCTGGCTGATCGTATAGGTCGCAAGCCACCGGTTTTGTTGGGCTTTGCCCTGTTATCCGCAGGATTGGCAGGAACCGCACTGGTGAACCACTTTGCTGCATGGATTGTCACCGCTGCCCTGATGGGGCTCGGCATGGCGCTGCTTTATCCCAATTTGATTGCCGCCATGTCGGATGTCGCTCCGGCCATGCAACGGGGTCGGATACTGGGCACTTATCGTTATTGGCGGGACACGGGTTATGCCATCGGCGGGGTCATTCTTGGTCTGGTGGCTCAATGGAGTGATAAAATCCTCCCCGCGATCTGGCTGACCGCTGGCATTGTGGCCTTGTCGGGCTTATGGATTGCCTTTGCGGTTCAAGAAACCCATCCCCGAAGTATCTGAACCGGAGGATCTTCCATGAGCCAAGCATTAATCATCCTGCATGCAGGTCCTGATGAGGAAAATCCTCGCGCCGATACGGCGGTTCGTCTCGCCGGTGCCATGATGGCAGACAACAAAGACGTTCGCTTGTTTCTTGCCGGTCAGGGCGTGCTGATCCTGAAAGACTGGGATAAGGCTTCTGACAGCACTCGGAGCCTATTAAGAGAGTTGCTGGAATTGGGCCTGGAGGTCCAGTGCTGTGGTAGCTCTTTGACGGCACAGGCTATAAAAACATTACCGAGCGGGGGCAGCAGAAGTTCCATGAAAGGCTTGTCCAGCTGGATCAGTGCCGCAGATGAAGTCGTGTGTTTTTGACGGTTGTCAAACAGCGCCTGTGATTTGTCAGTTTTCAGCAGAAAACAGGAGAACTTCCATACATGTTTAAAATAAATTGCGGACACACGGAAGAATTTTAACCGGGTAAGATCGTGGGTTAGGATAGATTAATTTTAAAAAATTATATTACTTGTGAATCAGTTTGTTGCATTATGTTTTTGGCGGAGAGGGTGGGATTCGAACCCACGTGGGGCTATTAACCCCCATCCGATTTCGAGTCGGCGCCGTTATGGCCACTTCGGTACCTCTCCGTGGAGGCATACATTAAGCTTTCGTGCAGTCTTCGGCAAGTCCTTGTATAAACGGTTTCAGCCGCTGCTTGCCAAGAGATTCGGCCTGACTTACAAACGTGCTCCATCATTCCGGTCTTTGGAGCTGATGAACTGGCGTTTGAGAACATGCTCACGCTTCAGTCCCAGCCATAAGGCAATGGGACTGGCAACAAAAATGGAGGAATAGGTACCGACCACAACGCCAATTACCAGGGCGGTGGCAAAACCATGAATCACCGGTCCCCCGAACAAAAACAGGGAGAGGGCCACCATGAAGGTGATAAAACTGGTGATGACTGTTCTCGACAGGGTTTCATTGATGGCCACGTTAAAAACCTGCGCGACATCGCCACTTCGGGAGGCGCGCAGATCTTCACGCATCCGGTCAAACACCACCACGGTATCATTGAGCGAGTAACCCATGATCACCAACAAGGCCGCAATGACCGTCAGCGAGAACTCTTCCTGGGTGACGGCAAAAAATCCTACTACCAGAATGGGGTCATGGAGCATGGCCAATACGCCACCCACAGCAAAACGCCATTCAAAACGAAAACCGACATAAATCAAAATACCCAGGGTAACAATAATCAGGGCCATGATGCCCTTATTGCGCAATTCCTTGCCGACTTCCGGGCCCACGTATTCGGTGCGACGTAATTGCACGTCGGGATAAGCCGTCTGATTTTTCTGGAATACCTGAAGAATTTTGGTGCCGACGGCGCTGCTTTCGCCCGGCTGGGTACGCAGGCGAATTAGCAAATCACGATCGCCACCAAAGGTTTGCACCACCACATTATGAAATCCGGCAGTGGTCAGGGTACCGCGCACTGCACCCAAATCCGGGGTTTTGCTGAAGGCCAGCTCCACCAAAGTACCACCCGTAAAATCAATGCTGTAGTTCAGCCCACGCACAAAAAATACGACTACTGAGGCGACAATCAACAAGGCAGATATTCCGAGGAATATCCGGCGCCTCGACATGAAATCCACATGGGTACGGGCTTTGAACAATTCCATGATGCGGCCTCAGATATACAGTTTTTGAATGCGCCGCTTACCGAGGACGCGTTCGATAATACCGCGACTCATCATGGTCGCAGTAAACATGGAGGTAATGACCCCGATAGTCAGCACCAGGGCAAATCCCTTGATGGCACCGGTACCAAACTGGAAGAGCACCAGCGCGGCGATCAACACCGTAATATTGGAGTCCACAATGGTAGCAAAGGCTTTTTTGAACCCGGAATCAATGGCCGCACGGACACTCATGCCATGGCGCAGTTCTTCGCGGATCCGTTCAAACACCAGCACGTTTGCATCGACGGCAAGACCAATTTTCAGAACAATACCCGCAATACCCGGCAGGGTCAGGGTGCCGCCCATCAGGGAAAGCACGGCCAGAATGGCGAGAATATTGACGAGAATGGCCAGATCGGCAATCAGACCAAAAGCCCGATAATAAAGGGTCATGAAGGCCACCACGAAAATCATGCCGAATACCACCGCCATGACGCCATCATGAATGGAATCCTGCCCCAGGGTAGGACCAACCGTGCGCTCCTCGGAAATGTGAACCGGCGCAGGTAAGGCGCCTGCCCGCAGTTCAATGGCGGCATTGCTGGCGGCTTTGAGATTGGCAAAACCGGTGATCTGGGCTCTGCCGCCGGTGATGGCTTCACGAATCACCGGCGCCGTAACCACCTTGTTATCGAGCAGAATGGCCATGCGCTTGCCGACATTTTTGCTGGTCAGATCGCCAAAAATCCGGGTACCGGCATTATTGAAGCTGACGTTGATAATGGATTCGCCGTTATTGTTATCCACGCCGGCACTGGCGTTACTGAGATAACGACCCGTCAGCACCGTATCGGTATACAGCACATAGGGTGAATTGTGCAGACCATAATACAGGGCGGTTCCCGGAGGGAGTTGGCCCTTGAGCGCATCTGCCATGTTGGCTTGATCATCCACCATCTTGAATTCCAGTTGGGCCGTGGAACCTATGATGGATTTGGCGCGCTGGGTATCCTGAACACCGGGAAGCTGCACGGCAATATGCTCAACGCCCTGGCGCTGAATCACCGGCTCGGAAACACCCAGTTCGTCAATACGGTTACGAATTACCACAATGGCCTGCTGCAAGGCATCGTCTTTCATTTTCTTGGCGGCATCGGGCGTGATGGTGACGTCGATTATGCCCTTGGGTTGGACGGTGACGGCATAATCGGGGTATTGCCGGGCAATCACTTTTTGCGCTTCCACAGCCAAAGCCGGACTGGCCATTTCGATGGCCAGAGCATCAGGCCCGGTAGTGTTCACAGCCAGATATTGCAGGTCTTTATGGCGCAGAAAAGTGCGCAGACTGCCACTATCCTGTTCCAGAGCGTGCTTGATGACCGCGTCGGTATCCACGCGCAAGAGCAGATACACACCACCGCGCAAATCCAGCCCGAGATTAACGGGCTTGCCACCTATGAATTTCAGCCAGTCGGGCTCGGCGGACATTTGCGACAGAATCACCTGGGCGTTGGCCGGAAGCTTGTCCTGCAACAAGGTTTCGGCCAGCCCCTGGGCATTATCGTTGGGGAAAAAGAATGTGCTGCCCTGGGCATCACTACGGACGCTGCTCACCGGAATTTTGGCGTCCTTGAGCCAGCCTTGCAGGGTCGTTACGGGCGGAATGATCGTTCCGATCGGAGCGCGGACTTCCACGGCAGCATGCCAACCGTAAAAATTGGGCAGTGCATAAAGCAGCGCAGGGAAAACAACCAGGAGAATGATCAGGTACTTCCACCACGGATAACGGGTCATGAACAGGCCTTAAAGTTTTTTCAGAGTCCCTTTGGGAAGCAACAAGGTGACCGCCGCCTTCTGGACTTTTACGGTAACCCCTTCAGCGACTTCAATATGCAAATATTCATCACCCAGTTGCATGACGCGCCCGGCGAGGCCGCCGAGGGTAACCACTTCATCCCCCTTGGAGATGGAAGCCATGAGCTGGCGTTGTTCCTTGGATTTTCTCATCTGCGGACGAATCATCATGAAATAGATAATTGCCCCGAAGACCAGAATATAGACAATCATGATCAGTCCAGAGTCTGAACCAGCACCGGCTGCAGTTCCGGCATAGGCATTGGCAATCGGTGAAAAACTCATTCATTTACTCCTGATCAGGTTCAAGGGCGCCCATTGTAGCCTTTAGGCGTCAATGAGGGAACTCGCGACGCGACGTTGATAAAACTCCTTCCGGAAAGCCTCCAGACGGCCCTGGACAATGGCCTCGCGTAGCCCCGCCATGAGCTCCTGATAGTAATGGAGGTTATGCTGGGTATTCAGGCGCGCCCCCAGTATTTCATGGCTACGCTGCAGATGCCGCAAATAAGCCCGGCTGTAATTGCGGCAGGTATAGCAGTTGCATTCCGGATCCGGGGGGAGCGGGTCTTTTTCGTAACTGGCGTTGCGCAGCTTGAGAATGCCTTCACGCGTAAATAACCAGCCATTGCGGGCATTCCGGGTCGGCATGACACAATCAAACATATCCACGCCCCGGTACACTCCCTCTACCAGGTCTTCCGGCGTGCCCACACCCATCAGGTAGCGGGGTCGGTCGTCAGGCATCTGCGGCATGAGATTTTCCAGTACCTCCATCATCTCGGCCTTGCTTTCACCCACCGAAAGTCCACCCACGGCCAAGCCCGGAAAATCCAGTTTCTGCAAACCTTCCAGAGAACGCTGCCGTAAGTCACCATACATTCCACCCTGGACAATACCAAACAACTGACCGGGACCCTGATAAGCCCGACGGGAACGTGCCGCCCAGCGCAGGGAGAGTTCCATGCTGACCCGTGCTTCCTCGTAGGTCGCCGGATGCGGCGTACATTCGTCAAAAACCATGGCAATATCCGAACCCAGCACGGCCTGAATCTGCATGGACTCTTCCGGTCCCAGAAAAACCTTGTGACCATCCGTAGGCGCACGAAATTCCACACCCGCTTCGCGGAGCTTGCGCAGTGCGCCGAGACTGAACACCTGAAAGCCGCCAGAATCGGTGAGGATGGGGCGGTCCCAGTGCATCATTTCATGGAGGCCGCCGAGAGCGCTGATGACTTCCAGCCCCGGACGCAGAAAAAGATGAAAAGTGTTGCCGAGAATGATGTCCGCACCGATGGCTTTCAGTTCTTCCGGGGCCATGGCCTTGACGGTGCCATAGGTCCCTACCGGCATGAATGCCGGCGTTTGAATGTCTCCCCGGGGCAAGTGGACGATACCGCGCCGGGCTGCACCATCCTTGGCCAGACATTCAAAAATACCCATCAGGGCAAGCACCGCGAAAGCGCTGCAGGGGTAATGAACATGGCATCTCCATAACTGAAAAAACGATAACGTGCGGCAACTGCATGCTGATAGGCGGCGAGCATACATTCAGTACCGGCAAAAGCACAAACCAGCATCAGCAGTGTGGACTCGGGCAAGTGGAAATTGGTCAGCAGCGCATCAATCACCCGAAATTTTTTGCCGGGATACAAAAACAGGCGGGTTTCACCCACGTAAGGACGCAAGGTGCCGTCCTGTCCAGCGGTTTCCAGTGCCCGGCAGACGGTGGTCCCTACCGCAATCACCCGTCCTCCCCGGGCTTTGGTAGCCGTGATGGCTGCCACGGTGTCCGGGGAAACCATCAGGGTTTCGGCATGCATCTGATGTTCATGTACCTGCTCGCTGCGGACCGGCAAGAAAGTCCCCGCCCCCACATGCAGGGTCACAAAACGGCGCTCCACGCCTCGGGCATCCAGGGCATCCAGCAAGGCCTGATCAAAATGCAGACCGGCCGTTGGTGCGGCGACTGCTCCCGGTTTATCGGCATAGACTGTCTGGTACCGTTCCTGATCACGGGCTTCGGGAGCACGGTGAATGTAGGGGGGCAAGGGCATGCTGCCCTCTGATTCCAGCACCGCCAACCAGGAAGCCCGGTGCAGACGCAGGCGGACGTCCATCCCGTCTTTTTCCAGCACCTCCGCACGATCGCCCTGCGCCAGTTGCAATATCATGCCGGGTCGCAAGGCCTTGGAAGATTTGGCCAGAAACCAGCCTTCATCCTCCCCCAGCAGGCGGTCCAGCAACAACTCGACGGCACCACCCGTCTCCTTGTGGGCATGCAATCGGGCCGGTAGCACCCGGGTATCATTGAGAATCAGCAAGTCACCCGGATTGAGGTATTCTGGCAAGGCGCGAATCCAGCTATCCCGCCAGTGCCCGGAATCACCATCAATCACCAGCATCCGCGAGGCGCTGCGCTCTGCCAGTGGCTCCTGGGCGATAAGTTCCGGGGGCAAATCGTAGGTAAAATCACTTTTCAGCATCTTGTCTCTATTTTCAGGAAAACCAGTCCGACTGATCATTTTCAGGATGGGGGAAGACTTGCACCTGGGTAATACGCGGACCTTTTTTGCGCAATACCAGAACATCAAAATCGGGAAACACCACTCTTTCGCCTTCTTCCGGAACTCTGTCCAGTTGGCGCATGATCAACCCACCGATGGTATCTGCTGCATCTTCGTCAATATCCCGATCCAGACATCGCTCCAGTGAATAGAGAGACAGACTTCCCGAACCCACCCAGCTACCATCCAGACGCCGCTGCCACTCCTTGCGCTGATGACGGAATTCGTCGGGAATGACGCCGAGGAGACTTTCCAGAACATGATCCAATGTTACAAAACCGGTGATCGTGCCGAGGTCATCCACCACCAGCGCAAAATGCGGGTGACCGGAACGAAAATGGCTCAGCAAATCCATGGCGGGCATGGACTTATTGACCGAGGGTAAGGGGCGTAAAAGGCTTTTGAGGTCACCCAGATCATCATGGCGCGCCAGTTGTGCAAAGGCGTCTTTCACATGCAGCAGACCGATCACATGCTGGCGGTCACCCGCGCAAACCGGGTAACGGGTAAAACGATGGCGCAACATCAGCGCCCGGGTTTCTTCGGAACTCTCTTCGCGCATCAGGCATACCATGTCTGCTGCGGGACGCATCAAATCACCGGCCGTCAGTTCATTGAAGTCCAGCGTACGGTCGAGAATATCGCCGGTGCGCTGCCCCAGGGTTCCCTGCGCCTGGCTGAGGGCAAGAATCATCGCCAGTTCGTCCCGGGAATGGGGGGCATCACCGGCATGCTGATCCAGACGCAGAGCGAACAGGCGCAGCACCATGCCGGTCGCCCCATTGAGAACAAAAATGGCGGGATACATCAGCCAATAGAAGGCGTAAAGCGGAGCGCCCGTCCACAGGGAAACGGCTTCGACCTTACGAATGGCCAGAGATTTGGGCACCAACTCGCCCATCACAATAACCACGAATGAAACCAGGGCAAAGCCCACTGCCAGCGCAATGGAATGCAGCAATACCGGATCCCTGAATCCGAAAAAGCGGAAGACTGGTTCCAGCAGACGCGCCATAGCGGGCTCACCAATCCAGCCAATGCCCAGGGAAGCAAAGGTAATGCCCAGTTGCGTGGCAGAAAGATAAGCATCCAGACGCGCATGCATCCGCACCAGAATGCGCCCACGCAGCCCACGCTCCTGGGCCAGAGTACGCGCATGGGTGCTGCGCAGGCGGACCAGGGCAAATTCGGCAGCCACAAAGAATCCATTGAGAAAAATCAGGAGGGCTGCCAGTAGCAGCCCGTTTGCTTCAGTCACCGGGGCAGACCCCCACCTGCAGCACTTTGCTCGGAATGTGTTTAGTCATCACTGGCGATGAGTTGCTCCAAACCCGCAAAGCTTTGTACCACACCATTACTTGGCAGGGTTACACCCAACTGCCGGGCAATCTGGCTGATGGAAAAAATTCCACGTATTTCAAATCCATGCGTGGTTTCTTCACGCACCAGGGCATGCTGACGACCGGCCTTGCGCAAGGTGAGGACAATATCCCCTACAGTGGAGCGTTCTACCTCGGAAAAATCCAGCACATCAATTTGTCCTAGGGGCACCATGATGTTCTGGACCTTGATGTCATCACGAGCGATATGGTCTTCTGCAGCCAGCCGAACCGGCTTTTCACCCATGATGTCCCGAGCCGTAATCAATCCGACCAGGGTCCCCAAATCATCCAGAACAAATAACAGGCGTACGCCCACATGAATCATGCGCTGCATGGCCTGATCAATAGTGGACTCCGGCTTGGTGGATGCGGCCGGGACGCGGCGCAGATCCGTCATACTATTCAGCGCGGAGTCTTCCGGCTTGAGACTCAGGGGCAAACCATTATCAAACACACAAATGCGGGTATCCGGCTGGAGGCCATGACGTTGTAAGGCGCGGAATCTTGTCATCTCTTTCTCTCCGTCAGTTTAATGATAGGGAAACAACTCTCTGTAAACACAGCATAGCGCAAATCAGACAGCGCTATTTGCGGCCGCAAAACCCCTTTGCAAATCTTCCGTTAGATCATCGACATGCTCCAGACCGACACTGATGCGCAGCAAACCATCGCCAACGCCGGCAGCAGCCCGGGCTTCAGGACTGACCCGGCTATGGGTTGTGCTGGCCGGATGGGTGATGGTGCTTTTGGCATCCCCCAGGTTGGCGGTCAGGGAAAGCAGGCGCAGGCCATTGACGAAAGCCCAGGCTGCCGCCTGCCCACCTTTCAAGTCAAAGGAGAGGATGGCACCCGGACGTTTTTGTTGCTGCGTGGCCAAGGCATATTGCGGATGGGTTTTCAGGCCTGGAAAATACACTTTTTCCACTTCCGGACGGCTCACCAGCCACTCAGCAATTTGCTGGGCGTTCTGACAATGCTTGTCCATGCGCAAAGCCAGCGTTTCCAGTCCCTTAAGCTGCACCCAGGCATTAAAGGGACTCAGGCTGGGGCCGGCGGTGCGCACAAAATTGCGGGGGCCATTATTCAACAGGGCGTTACTGCCGCACACGGCACCGCCCAAAGTCCGGCCCTGCCCGTCCAGGTATTTGGTGGCAGAATGTAACACCAGATCGGCCCCAAAGCGCAGAGGTTGCTGAAGGATCGGCGTACAGAAACAATTATCCACCACCAGCCAGGCGTCGTGTTGATGCGCCAGATCAGCCAAAGCGGTCATATCGCCAATTTCCGTCAAGGGATTGGAAGGGGTTTCCAGAAACAGCAGGCGGGTTTCCGGACGCATGGCGGCTTTC
Organism: Acidithiobacillus ferrivorans; assembly: GCA_020723125.1. GTDB lineage: Bacteria > Pseudomonadota > Gammaproteobacteria > Acidithiobacillales > Acidithiobacillaceae > Acidithiobacillus > Acidithiobacillus ferrivorans_A. The sequence continues at coordinate 24,913 of DYJM01000004.1, read as the reverse complement.
CAGGCCTCCAGATCCGCCAGGGGCACAAAGGTGGTTTCCACCCCGAAACGTCCGAGAATGCTGCTGAGAAACTGTACCGTCGTACCGAAAATGGAACGCGATGCGACAATATGATCGCCAGCCTTCAATAACCCCATGAAGGCCGTCATGCAGGCGGCCATCCCTGAAGCGGTCGCTACACAAGCCTCAGCGCCTTCCAGAGCGGCCAGGCGTTCTTCAAAAGTGCGCACCGTCGGATTGGTAAAGCGTGCGTAAATATTTCCCGGGACTCGTCCGGCGAAACGCTCGGCGGCTTCCTCTGCAGAGGCAAATACAAAACTGGAAGTCGGAAAAATGGCTTCGCTATGTTCCTGTTCCTGGGTACGGTGAATGCCCGAACGAATGGCGAGGGTTTCCGGACGCAATTGCGCCGTCCAATCCGCATCCTGATTTTCTGAACTCATTTCACCTCCTTGAGCAGGTGCAACTGACGGGAGCCATGCCCTTCAGGGGTAGGCAAGGGATAGTCGTCACTGAAACAGGCATCACAAAATCCCTGGCTGCGCGCACCTACCGCTTCGTAGAGGGCATCCAGACTGATATAGCCCAAACTGTCCGCCCCGATGATTTTACGCACTTCCTCAATACTATGCTGGGCAGCAATCAACTGGGAGCGGTCCGGAGTATCAATGCCGTAATAACAGGGCCCCGTCGTCGGTGGTGAACTGACCAGAAAATGCACTTCACGCGCCCCGGCAGCGCGCACCAGATTGACAATTTTGGCGCTGGTGGTGCCGCGCACAATCGAGTCATCCACCAGAATGACACGTTTACCCCGGAGAATATTGGGTTGGGCATTGAGCTTGACCTTGACGCCAAAATCGCGACCACGCTGGGCGGGCAGGATAAAGGTGCGGCCGACATAATGATTACGGATCAGGCCCAGTTCAAAGGGGAGACCGGAAGCTTCTGCATAACCCATGGCCGCAGCGACACCCGAGTCCGGTACGGGTACCACCAAATCGGCCTCACGCGGGTGCAGATGGGCAAGGGCCCTGCCAATCCGCTTACGGGCTGTATACACATGGGTGCCATCCAGAACACTATCGGGTCGCGCAAAATAAATATATTCAAACACACACATCCTGCGTTCGGCGGGGGCAAATGGCTTGCGGCTTTCAATGCCCTCCTTGGAAATAATGATGAGTTCGCCGGGCTCAATATCCCGGACAAATTCAGCACCCATCAAATCCAGGGCGCAGGTTTCGGAAGCCAGCACAAACCCCCCGGAATCAATCAGACGCCCCAGTACCAGGGGGCGGAAGCCCATGGGATCGCGCACACCGATCAGGCGGGTTTCGGTCAGGCAGACCAGGGAATAGGCACCCGAAACCTGCTTCAGGGCTGCCGTCAGGCGGGTTCCGGGGTCTGCTCCGGGGACTCGCGCCAGCAGGTGGACGATGACTTCCGTGTCCATATCCGTATGGAAAATAGCGCCTTCCTGTTCCAGACGAAGGCGTAATTCATCCGCATTGACCAGATTACCATTATGCCCGACGGCAAAAGCACCGTGCCGGTAATTGATAAAAATCGGCTGGGTATTCCTGAGCACAGAACCGCCCGCCGTGGAATAACGCACATGGCCAATGGCCTGTTCGCCGGGCAGTTTACTGATCTGTTCCAGACCAAACACATCCGCCACCCGTCCCATACCGCGCTGGACAAAGAGCTTGCCCTGATCTTCCGAAACAATACCGGCAGATTCCTGACCACGATGCTGCAGGGCGTAAAGCCCCAGATAAGTCAGATTGGCGGCTTCCGGATGCCCGAAAACGCCGATCACTCCACATTCATCATGGAAATGATCATCTTCTATCAATTGTTCTTCCCAACGTTCAGTGTGCAATTTTCTGCGACTCCAAATAGGACACGGCTGGCGCCGTCAACGATTGTGACCAGTGTTTTATGGGCTCCTGCGCCAGCCAGGAGTTTTTCCACCAGGACTCATGGGACAAATCTGAAGATTGTACCAATGTGACCAGAATGGCGATCAGCACCAAGCCCCGCAGGAATCCGAAAAAAGTGCCGAGAAACCGGTCGGTGGCTCCAAAGCCAATGCCGTATAATAACTTACGCACCACAAAAGCGCACAGGGTTCCAACTACCAGACAGGCAAAAAACAGGATAAAAGAGGCTAAGGGTACTCGCCATCCGACAGGAATGTCATGGGACAACTGGGGCGCCAGCCAGCTCCCTCCCCAGGTCCAGGCTACATAAAATCCGCCAAGCCAGGCAGCCAGTGAAAAAAATTCGCGAACCATGCCCCGAAACAGTCCCCACAGGGCGGATAACACGACCAGTCCGACCACGACAATATCCAGCCAGTAATTCACACGCTGATACCTTCCAGCCATTGCCGGGGCAACTGCTTGACCAGATGAAATGATCCGAAGCAGACAATGCTGTCATCGGCAGTCAAAACGGAACCCAGTGTATCAAGAGCGGTTTGCATGTTTTCCTCAATTTCCACATGAGCAGCGCCCATTTCCCACAAACATTTCTGCAGACTGGCAGCACTGGCGGCACGTGGCGTATCGGTTATATCCAGAACATGCCAGACTTCCACAAGCCTGAGCAAGTTTTTCAGGGTACCTGCAATGTCTTTATCGGCAAGCATGGCCACTACGGCATGGCAGCGCCCGCCCTGGCCCTGCAACAGCGTTGCCAATTGTGCCACTGCCTGAGGATTGTGGGCGACATCGACAATCAGACGCGGACCGTTTTCTCCCCAAGGCCGTAACATCTGTGCCCTGCCCGGCAAATCTGGCCGGATTGACCAATGGCTCAATGCGGCATTTGGAACGGGTAATTTTTTTTGCAAAAACCAGACGGCGGCCAGGGCGAGGGCTAGATTCTGCCATTGTGCGGCAGCGGGCCAGAGTGGTTCCGGCATCGCCAGGGTCTGACCAAATCCCCACCAACGGCGGGCCTGCACATCAAAATGAAAATCCCGACCGAGCAATTGTAATGGCACCTGATGCTGCGCTGCTGTTTCCAGCACGGAGGCACAGGGATTTGCAGCATCCCCGTAGAGAGCCGGCACATTGGGCCGAAAGATTCCGGATTTTTCCCGACCGATGGACAGTCGATCCGGTCCCAGCCATTCCTGATGATCCAGGTCTACCGTAGTCAGCACAGTGCAGTCCGGATCAAAAGCGTTGACAGCATCCAGTCGCCCACCCAGTCCGACCTCCAATATGGCCAGATCCACCTGCGCCGCACAGAGAATCCGCACAGCCGCCAGAGTCGTGATTTCAAAAAAGGTCAGGGCAATGTTTCCGGTCACTGCCGCAATGTCATCCAGTGCAGCTTCCCAGTCAGATCTTGGCGCAGATATGCCATTCAGCCGCAGACGCTCGTTAAACGACCAGATATGCGGACTGGTATAGGCGGCAACCCGGTAACCGGCCTGTCGATAAAAAGTCTCCAGACAAGCCACCGTAGAACCCTTGCCATTGGTACCGGCCACGGTAATGACCGGCATCGGCAAACGCGCTGGCAAATCCAGCAAAGCCATGGCCGTGCGCATACGCTCCAGACCCAGGACAATCCGTTCCGGCGGGCCGGCCATGCGCATCACCTGATCGCTGAGGGCATCCGTCAACGCCCTGTTCTGCGGCACAACCAGCTCCTAGGGATTGCTGCTGGACTGGGTCAGCATTCCCAGTATTTCACCGATCACCGTGCGCAACTGGCGGCGATCCACAATCTGATCAATAGCCCCGTGTTCCAGCAAATACTCCGAACGCTGAAAACCAAGCGGCAGCTTTTCGCGGATCGTCTGTTCGATGACGCGTGGCCCCGCAAAGCCAATGAGGGCCTTGGGCTCGGCAATCAGCACGTCGCCCAGCGTCGCGAGGCTGGCAGAAACCCCGCCCATGGTGGGGTCCGTCAGCACCGAAATAAAAGGCAGTCCGGCCTTGGCCAGGCGTTCAACGGCTGCCGAGGTTTTGGCCATCTGCATCAATGACAGCAGACCTTCCTGCATCCGGGCACCGCCACTGGCCGAAAAACAGACCAATGGACAACGATCTACCAGGGCGGTTTCTGCGGCCCGGGCAAAACGGGCGCCGACCACCGAACCCATGCTCCCCCCCATGAATTCAAAGGCAAAAGCGGCAGCAACTACCGGACGCCCATGCAGCAGGCCGCGCATGACTACCAAAGCATCTTTTTCACCGGTCTTGGTCTGGGCTTCCTGCAAACGCTCCTTGTAGCGCTTCTGATCTTTGAAACGCAGGGGATCAACGGGGACATATTCCCTGGCAATTTCCAGGCGCGGTTCTGCATCCAGGAAAAAATCCAGACGCTGCCGGGCCGTGATGCGCTGATGATGACCGCAATTGGGACAGACAAACAGGTTTTCTTCCAGCTCGGTGCGATACAAAACCGTTTGGCAGGTGGGGCACTTGGACCAGAGTCCCTCGGGTACCGTGCGCTTGTTTTCCGCCGCCTGCTGCTCCGGATTGGGGTTTTTCTTGATTTTTGGGGGTAATACCCGGTCGAACCAGCTCATTGCATACTCCGGGGTTTTTGTACGGCACTCGCCAACGCTTGAATGAAGTTTTTGACTACCTGAACGGCTGCCTGATCATTGCTGCAATCGGCCAGTTGTTCGACCAGGGCACTGCCAACCACTACGGCATCCGCACCTTGGGCAACCCGTGCTGCTGTGTCGGCATCACGAATTCCAAAACCGATGGCTACTGGCAGCGCCAATTCCCGGCGCAATTCACCAACACGCTGCAAAACTTCGGGCCAGTCCGACTGGGTGGCTCCGGTAATGCCCCGCAAGGAAACATAATAAACAAAACCGCTGCCCAGTTCGCGGACCGTCCGCACCCGCGCCGCGCCACTGGTGGGAGCCAGCAGAAAAATGGGATCCACGCCACTGGCCTTGAGCAGAGCAGATTCCTCGTGGCCCTCGTCGGGGGTGAGATCGACAATGATGACCCCATCCACGCCCGCCTCTGCCGCCAACTCCGCAAAGGTCGCCATACCCATGGCTTCCAGCGGATTCAGATAACCCATGAGAATGACCGGCGTCTGTCGATTGCTGCGTCGGAATTCGCGGACCCATTCCAGGACCATCCGCAACTTGACGCCACGCCCAAGGGCGCGCTCACTGGCCCGCTGAATACTGGGTCCATCTGCCATGGGATCGGAAAAAGGCATGCCCAACTCAATCGCATCCGCTCCCGATTCTACCAGGGCATGCATGAGGGGCACCGTTGCCGTCAGGGAAGGATCGCCGGCAGTGATAAAAGGGATAAGGGCCGCCCGATTTTTCTGCTGCAACTGCGCGAACATGGCCGATAGACGACTCATAAATGAATACCCTCCAGAGCCGCGACCGTGTGAATATCCTTGTCACCCCGGCCCGATAAATTGACGATAATGGTCTGATCTGAACGCATGCCGGGCGCGATGGCAAAGGCATGGGCCAGGGCATGGGAGGACTCCAGAGCCGGAATGATGCCTTCCGTGCGGCACAGTTCGTGAAAGGCCTGCAAGGCTTCCTGATCTGTGGCTGCCACATATTCAGCACGACCAATGTCTTTGAGGTAGGCGTGCTCCGGTCCCACTCCCGGATAATCCAGCCCTGCCGAGATCGAGTGGGTTGGCAGAATCTGGCCGTCTTCATCTTCCATGAGATAGGTGCGATTACCATGCAACACCCCCGGACGCCCTGTCGTCAGAGGTGCGGCATGCTGGCCGGTGCTGAGGCCCAGCCCCCCCGCCTCCACACCGATCAGACGCACCGACCGATCATTGATGAAGGGATAAAACAGGCCGATGGCATTACTGCCGCCGCCCACACAGGCTACGCATACGTCCGGCAGGCGACCGGTCAGCTCCAGACACTGCGCCCGCGCTTCATCACCAATAACCCGATGAAAATCCCGGACCATGGCAGGATAAGGATGAGGACCCGCTACGGTGCCGATAACATAAAACGTATTGTCCACATGGGTGACCCAGTCGCGCAGCGCTTCATTGAGGGCATCTTTCAGCGTGCGGGTGCCACTGCTTACGGCCGCCACCTGGGCACCCAGCAAACGCATGCGGTAAACGTTGCTGGATTGCCGCTGGATGTCTTCTTCACCCATATACACCAGACATTCCATGCCATAACGGGTGGCGACCGTGGCAGTAGCCACTCCATGCTGCCCTGCCCCCGTTTCCGCAATGATCCGCTTCTTGCCCATGCGCCGGGCCAATAATGCCTGTCCCACGGCATTATTGATTTTGTGCGCGCCCGTATGATTCAGGTCTTCCCGTTTCAAATAAATCTGGGCACCACCCAACCTGCGGGAGATGCGCTCGGCGTGGTACAGAGGATTGGGACGCCCGACAAACTGCCGCAACTCACTGTGTAATTCTGCGCGAAACTCGGGATCAGCCTGAGCTTCCTGATAAGCCTGGTTTAATTCATCCAGTGCCGGAATCAGCGTCTCCGCCACAAAACGTCCGCCATAGGGTCCATAATGCCCCATTGCATCCGGCAGTTCGTAATTGTCCATACTCTCTCCTCAAAACCCTTGCAGTTGGGCCATAAACTCCGCCATTTTGTCATGATCCTTGATACCCGGCGACTGCTCTACGCCACTGCTGACATCCACCGCATAGGGGCAAGCCACGCGGATGGCTTCCTGCACATTGTCGGCACGCAAACCACCCGCCAGAATCAGGGGCTTGCCCAAGTCCGGCAGCTTCCACCAGGCAAAGCTCTGTCCGGAACCACCCCAGTGTCCAGCTACCGCACAATCCAGCAACAAGCCCTGAGCGTCAAAATAATCATCGACCGGGCGGCGCAAGTCTTCTTCTCCTGAGACACGCAAGGCTTTCAGATAGGGACGGCCAAAACACCGACAGAAATCAGGAGGTTCATCACCATGAAACTGGAGAATATCCAGAGAACAGCTATCCAGCACCCGTTCAATGGCAGATGCCTCCGCATTGACAAATAAGCCGACCGAACTCACAAAAGGGGGCAATGCCTGAAGTATCTCGCGGGCCCGGGAAACCGATACCGCACGCGGGCTCTTTTCATAAAACACCAGGCCAATGGCATCTGCGCCAACCCGTGCCGCCGCCAGAGCATCCCCCACATGCGTTATGCCACAAATTTTCACCCGTATCATCAGCGCATTCTAACACTGCCATCGGGATAAAGCATGACTCGGGATGACAGCATCGGCACAAATACTTTCTGCGCCAACATCACTGCAAAACACCTGCATCAATCCTGGATGCTCGATTTAAGGGCCTTCAAGTACCGGTCAGGAAACCGGGATCTACGTCATCTACCGGTAATGCAAATTCTTCGGGATAGCGTGGTGCCACAAAATAAAGACCGCCCGGCGGGGCGGTCACTCCCGCCCGACACCGATCCCGGCTGGCAAGGACTTCCGCCGCCCATTGTGGAGCGTGATCACCACGGCCAATGGCTATCAAAACGCCCGCAAGGTTACGCACCATATGGTGCAAAAATCCATTGGCTTCGGCGTCAATGCTAATCAGGTCACCACGCCGGCTGACCGTCAGGCGATGTAAACTGCGGACAGGATTATTGGCCTGACAGGATGAAGCCCGAAAAGCAGAAAAATCATGGGTACCCAGTAGCAAGTCCGCCGCCACCTGCATGGGTTCAATGGCTAGCGGGCTGTACACCCAGGCGCTGTGATGACGCCACAACGCCGATTTTTCCCGGCGATTTAAAATCACGTAGCGATAGCGTCTGGCCGTTGCCGAAAATCGGGCATGAAAATGCGCTGATACCGGCTGCGCCCAGCGCACTGCCACGCCATCTGGAAGATAAGTATTGGTGGCGCGCAGCCAGGATTCCGCAGAACGCTGCACGGGTGCGTCAAAATGGACCACCTGGCACAGCGCGTGCACGCCCGTATCGGTCCGCCCTGCCACAGTGACCGGAATAGCCGTCCCGGCCAGACGACTGAGGGCCTCCTCCAGAGACTGCTGCACGCTGGCCTGGCCCAACTGACGCTGCCAGCCGCAAAACCCGTTGCCATCATATTCAACGCCCAAGGCCCAGCGTATGCCTGGCCTTGGGGGATCTACCAGAACGTCAGGAGACAAATTACAAGTCTTCGAGCATTTTCTGGGCTTCTTCGCGCTGAGCACTACTCCCTTCCTTGCTCACCTCTTCGAGAAGGTCGCGCGCCGATTCACTGTCACCCATTTCGATATAGGCTTTGGCCAGATCCAGTTTGGTCCCGACTGCATCCCAGTCTTCGGCTGCAGGACTCGTCTCTTCAACAATGGCTGGCTTGGGCATTTCGCGAAGCGCTTCAGGCTCGGGATCGGGTTCCCTGGCAGGAACAGCCGGAGCCTGTTCTTCGTCAAACGGTGACAGCCCGAAAGAGAATGGCAGCGTATCTTCCGCACTTGTGGCTTCGGCCTTGGGCGCTTCGGGAGCCGTGATGGGCTCGTGACTTGCGGAGTCCACCTCGTCAGTCGTTTGTTCAGCATGGAGATGATCTGCATCCATCAACCGGAATTGTTCACCAATATCCTGCAACAGGCGGGCTTTTTCGTCGGCAGGAAATGAGTCGTCCGCAGCAGCGGCAGGCGCAACCTGCCCATGGGAAAAATCAAAATCCAGCATATCGTCTGCATCATGCTCGGTGGCCGGAGCCTCTTGCACTTTATCAGCAGGCGTTTCTCCGGGAGCCCGCTTGGCCATTACGTCCGCCTCGCGTTCATCCTCCGAAGCAAACAAGGCGTTCCCCGGAAACAGGCGGGACCCCTGAACAGCCACCTCCTGCCAGGCGGCGTTATGGGGGCCAAAGCGTCCCCGCATCCGTTCCGCCAGTTCCAGATAATCGCTACGACGATCCAGAGTGGCATACATATCCAGAAGCTTGACGTAAAGTTCCTTGCGTCTGGGATTCTCATCCAGCGCTTCATGCATTACCGTAATGGCCTGCTCGGATTTACCATAAGTCAGGTAGAGGTCCGCCTGTCCGATGGGATCAATTTCCATCCGGTCATCATGATCTTCAGTCTGTGTTTGCGCTGGAGCCTGTTCAGCAACCGGCACAATCTCCTCCACCACTGCCTCTTTGGAGGCAGGAGTCGTGACCGGTGCTGGCGTGGAAACGGCTGGGGAGGTTATTGCTGGTTCCACTCCCGCACTATATGCGGCAGCCGCTGCCGCTGCCGGTGCCGGTGCAACAACCGGCGGCTCGGCAACCGGTTTCGATTTGCTGCTGTTCAGTGTGGAAAGACGTTGAGAAACTTCACGCTGACGTCTTTCCGATTCTTTCTGACGGCGCAGCATCCATATAAAGAGGATGAGCAGCAGTAGATTTCCCCCCAGGGAAATCAGCAGTGGGATGTTGTTGAGCAAACTATTGTTGGCGCTATTGCGCGAGAGCGTAGCCAACTGGACGCCCTGATTGGCCAGTAAACGCTCTTCTGCGCTCAAACGCTGTCCAAGGCCCGTTACTTCACTTTTCAGCTTCTGAGTTTCCGTCTGCAGGGCCAGGGTGTCCACTGCCAGAGGCGAACTGGTGGCAGATGCCGTCTCAGCACTGGCAGCGACTGCATTGGCTGGCGCACTGGACAGCACCAGATGCGTAGCACTTTCAGTGGGAATTGTGGAAGCTTTTTGTGGTGTGGAAGTGGAAGCCGCAGCCCGTGAGGTTTGAGTGGCAGGAGGGGACGCCACAGTTCCTGCTTGACTTTGGGTTGACAACCAGGCCGTGGCCTGAGCCGGAGTCATGGCCTGCACCTGATTCACATTGGGCAAATTCAGCATGCTTCCCGCATACAAATAGGTCGGGTTGGCATTTTTGAAGGCCTGTGGATTAGCCTTGACGACTGCCGACATGACCTGATCCAGGGTAACTGCGTTACTGTTGGTGATAGACTGCGCTATATCAAACAGAGAGCTGTTTACCGGAACGGGGCCATAACGGTTTACCCGCGACCAACCATGGTACAGTCTAGCGGGTGCGGGAGGCTGCGCCACGGATTCGGTCGCTGACACACGCGCTGGCGAAATTGCCGACGGGACAACGGGTGCCGCGCTGGATACCGGGGGCATCGCTGCCGCAGCATTCGCAACACTGGCCGAGTATTCCCGGACTAACCGCCCCCCCGACCAGTTGAGCTGTACCAAAAACTGTAAATTTGGCTGACTCACGGGTAGAGGACTGGAAATCAGAATGGCGGGTTGGCTCCCACGCCGCACCGTAACTTGCCAATGCTCAAGGGCCGGAGCCTGGGGCAGATTGATCACGGCAAACGCGCTGTTCGGAGCCAGGCTGGCATTAATACTGGATGCAGTCTGAGGGGTTACTGATTGGATGGGTATTTCGGCACGAAAGGGTTCCCCGGGGGCAGACAAGACCCGCAGGGATCCCAACCCCAGTGCCTGAGCCAGGCCCGGCATGAGTAAGCCCATTCCGGCCATGGCCCACAACCAATTCTTTCTCTCCATTGTTATTTCCCCATTTTTCTGTAACGCAAGCGTACCGCAATGGGCCACTTTCAACCCGCAGTGTCCCTATAAATGGTCGCGAATCAACAACTCTGCAATCTGCACACTATTCAATGCCGCGCCCTTGCGAATATTATCGGACACCACCCAGAAATTAATGCCCTTCTCGTGGGAACAATCCCCGCGAATGCGCCCCACATAAGTGCTGTCCTGGCCTGCTGCATCCAGAGCCGATGGCCATAAATTCTTCTCCCGATTATCCACCACCGTCACGCCCGGTGCCTTTTCCAGCAAGGCCCGCACGGCCTGCGGGGTAATCGGTTCACGGGTCACCACATTGACCGCCTCGGAATGGCCGTAAAATACGGGCACCCGCACGCAGGTTGCGGTCAGCGCGATGTCAGGAAGCTCCAGAATTTTTCGGGTTTCCCAGAGCATTTTCATTTCTTCCTTGGTGTAACCGTTGTCCTGAAACACATCAATCTGAGGCAGACAATTGAAGGAAATCCGCTTGGGGAAAACATCGCAGACCGCCTCTTCGTGGCGGAACAGGGCCATGGTCTGCTGTCCCAATTCTTCAATGGCGCGCTTACCCGCTCCGCTGACCGCCTGATAGGTGGCCACGACCACGCGCTCAATACCCACGGCATCGGCAATGGGTTTCAAAGCCAGCAACATCTGGATAGTGGAACAATTGGGATTGGCAATAATGCCCCGATTCACATGATCGGCAATACGCTGGGGATTGACCTCCGGGACCACCAGGGGAATATCGTCGTCATAACGGTACTGGGAAGTATTATCAATGACGACGCAGCCCGCCTCCGCCGCCAAGGGCGCAAACTGGGCACTGACTTTGGCACCGGCAGAAAACAGACCGATATCCACCAGAGACCAGTCAAAACTGGCCGCATCCTGCACCAGAATCTGCTTGCCCCGAAACGGCAGCCGCCCCCCTGCAGAGCGACTACTGGCCAACAGGTAAAGCTGATCAACGGGAAACTTGCGCTGCTCGAGGATTTGCAGCATGACTTCGCCGACGGCACCCGTCGCCCCCAGTATGGCCACGTTATAATGCGTTTTTTTCATGCTTCATTCATCCTTAGAGTTGCAACGCCTTGACCACCGCCTGGCCCATGGCACGGGTTCCGACTACGGCTTCACCGGCTGCAGCAATATCGGCCGTCCGCAGCCCCTCATCCAGAACTTTCTGAACCGCCTTTTCCACCCGTTGTGCCCATGCTTCGTTACCCAGAGAATGACGCAACATCATGGCCACAGACAAAATCGTGGCGAGCGGATTGGCTTTATCCTGCCCGGCAATATCCGGAGCAGAGCCATGAATGGGTTCATACATGCCCCGCCCTTCGCCCAGGGAAGCCGAAGGCAACATACCGATGGAGCCGGTCAGTTGACTGGCCTCATCCGACAGAATGTCACCAAACATATTCCCCGTAAGCAGCACATCAAACTGGGAAGGGGCACGAATCAGCTGCATCGCTGCATTGTCCACATACATGTGGGTTAAGTGGACATCGGGATACTCCGCTGCCAATTCAGTCACCACTTCGCGCCACAGACGGGTGGTTTCGAGGACATTCGCCTTGTCCACCGAACATAACTGTTTACGGCGACCCTGTGCAGCCTTGAAGGCAACGTGGGCAATGCGCCGGATTTCGTCTTCGTCATATACCATGGTGTTGTAGGCACGACGCTTGCCGTCCACCAGCTCCACAGCTCTGGGCTGACCAAAGTAAATATCGCCCGTCAGCTCGCGCACCACCAGAATATCCACATCCCGCACCAGTTCCGGACGCAGTGGCGACGCACTCAATAACTGCGGGAATATCTGTGCCGGACGCAAATTGGCAAACAAATCCAGATTCTTGCGCAAGCGCAGCAAACCCTGCTCGGGACGCTTGGCAGGCGGCAGGCTATCCCAGCGCGGGCCACCGACAGCACCGAGAATGACCGCATCGGCAGCCATGGCCAACTGCAGGGAAGCTTCAGGCAAGGGGTCATCAGCTGCATCCAGGGCGGCACCGCCGACCAGTCCTTCAGTACATTGCAAATTCAGGCCGGCTGCCTGATTCACGGCATCCAGCACCAGTCGTGCGGCGTCCACAATTTCGGGTCCAATCCCGTCACCCGGGAAAATTGCTATTTTTTTCATGCCAGATCCTTTTTCATGACAATACGAATAATAAAGGGGTTTTCTGTTCCCGGATGCGGATTCTCGGGAATATGGGTAAATGGATAAGTACCAGCACCCAGACCGAATGAATTGGCCTCGGCAATGGCGCATACCTCGGCATCGGCCATGGCGGGCTCACGGAGGGTAAATTGCAGCCCGGCGACATCCTCGCGCTGGCGGGCCGCATCAATATACATGCGGCGGGTAATTTCACTGTGCAAGACCTTGAAAAATTGCACGACGGTTTCCAGTTCTATGCCGAAACGGGACTGCAGCGCAGCACTTTCTTCCAGACGTCGGGCACTGACCCGGGGCAAATCACGCAAAAAATCACCATTACGCGCCGTGTTCAGCAGTAACTGGCGCAGCTCGGCATTTTCCGGAAGCCTTGCGAAGCCATTATAATGCAAAATAAACAACGCCTCGGGCAGCGGCAATTCTGCGACGCGCTCCTGATTGGGAATACCAGCATCCACCACCACACCACGGGGGGGAGCAGTCGGTCCTGACTTGCCCCGCAACCAATCCCACATACCTGCTCCGGGTTTTACTTGCCTGAGAATTGTGGAAGGATAGCATAGGCTTTTATGACAGGGCAGCAGCTAAATAGCATGGACCACCGGGAAACTGTTTCCTCATCGGCTCTTCCACCGCTCCCGATCACCGGATTGATTCTTGCCGGAGGGGCTGGCCGGCGCATGGGCGGGGTGGATAAAGGCTGGGTCCTTTGGCGCAATGTGCCTCTGATTGCCCATGCCATCCAGATCCTGCAGGCAGACAGCGCAGAAATTCTGATCAGTGCCAACCGTCAGATCGAAGCTTACCGGGCCTTAGGCTACCCCGTTATTTCTGACTCCTGCACCACTTTTGAGGGTCCACTCATGGGCCTGAGTGCCGGACTGGCCGCTGCCAGTCAGGATTGGGTGGCCAGCATCCCCGTGGACAGTCCGCTCCTCCCCCACGATCTGTTGCGGCAGATGTGGCAGGCAAAAATGGACAAGGATCTGGTCGTGGTGCGCAGCGACCAGCGCTGGTATGCGGTACTCGCCTTATGTCATCGCCGTCTTTTACCCCACCTGCAAGCTTATCTGAATCAAGGTGGACGGCGGGTTCAGGACTGGTTTCGTGATCTGGATTACACCACCCTGCACCTGGATGAAGCGGTTCTGCGCAATTGTAATGCGCCCGAGGACCTGTCTTGAAAGCGTTGGGTGTGATAGGATACAGCGGCAGCGGAAAAACTACCCTGCTTTGCGCCTTGATCCCCTTGCTTCGCGCAGCGGGTTTACGCATTGCCGTGGTCAAATCCACGCATCATGATGTGGACTGGGATACCCCCGGAAAAGACAGCTACCGCCTGCGTGAGGCCGGTGCCGAAACGGTCATGCTTCAAGGCCCAAAACGCTGGTTCACTACCTGTCTGGCGCCGCAACGAGTCACGCTGGAAAGCATTGTTGCCTGCTTGCCTGCGCCTGCAGATTTGCTGTTGATTGAGGGGAACAAGGCTTTGCCCATTCCGAAAATAGAGGTACACCGTCCGGCGCTGCAAAAACCTTTGCTGGCCGCAGCAGATCACCGGATCATTGCCGTAGCCAGCGATGCGACCTTACTCACACACTGCGCGGTACTGGACCTCAATGCCCCTGAAAGCATAGCGCAATTTATTCACCACTGGATACACGAGGAACCCTGAATGGCTCACTGCTGTAGTGATAACGAACATGACCCCATGGCCAAAAGTGTTGAGGAGGCACGCGCTGCCATTCTTGCCAGCAGCCCGGCCCTGACCGATACCGAAGTTCTGCACCTCAGTGCTGCACTGGGTCGGGTTCTCGCTGAAGACATACGCGCACCGCAAGCGGTCCCCGCCTGGCCGAACTCGGCGATGGATGGTTACGCCCTGCGCAGCAGTGACGGCGAAAAGCCCCGACAGCTCATTGGCCATTGTTTTGCCGGACATCCCTTCACGGGTGTAGTGGGGCCTGGTGAGTGCGTGCGCATCATGACCGGTGCCGTCTTGCCAGAAGGTGCAGACAGCGTCCTGATTCAGGAACAGGCAGAAATTCAGGATAAAACCATCCTTCCTCAGCAGCGCCCGGCACCCGGCGCCAATATTCGTCAGGCTGGCGAAGATCTGCAGCCCGGCATCGAGGCTCTCCCTGCCGGCACACTGCTCCGCCCCGCCCAACTGGCCCTGCTCGCCAGTCTGGGCATTGCCGAGCTCAAGGTTTTTCGACGGCTGCGTGTGGCCTTTTTTTCAACGGGTGATGAACTGCGTCCGCTGGGGAGCACCCTGGAGGCAGGGCAGATTTACGACAGTAACCGGTACGCCCTGCAAGGGATGCTCCAGCGTCTCGGTTGTGAAGTTCTCGACCTTGGACGGATCCTGGATAACCCGGAGGATCTGGAAAAAACCCTGCAACAAGCCGCAGGCATGGCTGATTTGGTGATCAGCACCGGCGGCGTGTCGGTAGGTGATGCGGATTACATTGCCGAACTGCTGGGACGCATTGGCAGCATCAATTTCTGGAAAATGAACATGAAACCCGGTCGCCCGCTGGCCTTTGGCCAACTGGGAGAGGCTACCTTTTTTGGTCTGCCCGGCAACCCGGTTTCCACCATGGTAACTTTCTACCAGTTTGTGCGTCCCTGCATCCTCAAACGGATGGGGAAAAGTGCCCCCTGGACGCCTACCGTTCTTAAACTGCCTCTGGCCCAGGCACTCAAGAAAAAACCGGGGCGCACCGACTTTCAACGCGGCGTGCTGATTTCTGGAGAAAACGGTCTCCAGGTGGCGGGGGTCGGTCAACAGGCTTCGCATATCATGAGTGGACTCGCGCATGCGGACTGCCTGATCATTCTGGCTGCCGACGCCGAGGGTGCGCCAGCCGGAAGCATGGTGGATGTGCAATTGCTGGAGGGTCTGGTCTGAATTGCTCGTGACACCCGCCGTCAGTCCAGACCATGACGCGGCGGGTAGCGGGTGGAGTGACTGAGATGAAAGCGGAAATTCTCCGCGTAAAGCTTTTGCAGTGCGGGATTTCCCCGAAAAATCAGCAGATTTTCGGCATTCGCCTGCTCCGCCGCCTTGCTGAAGTTGAAACTGCCGGTGATCAGGGTATCCGCATCAATGACCATCACCTTGTTGTGGGCAATGGCATGCTGATCATCAATAAATACAGGCACGCCCTGATTGGCAAAAAAGTCCGCCACGGAATATTTCTGGGTACGCTGGCTTTTGTCCAGCACCACCTGGACGTCCAGCCCTCGACGTGCCGCCTGTAAAACCGCCTTGGCAATAGGGGCGCTGGTAAAACTGTAGGCCTGCACCCAAACCCGCTGGCGGGCACCGTCCACGGCGCGCACGATGGCGGCCGTTGCCCCTCCCGGCGGAGAAAACGCCACTTCGATGCTCCCCTGCGCCGGAACAGTCACGGGCGATTGCGGCATGGTTGCCGTCGCCATGGACCATTGCTCTTTAACCCAATGTTGCGCCTGTTGCCACAGCGAAGCTTCCGCTGAAGCTGGCAATGGGTTCAGAAAAAAAGCCAACAACAATAGCAGAGACTTTTTCAGCAAGGTCATGGGATTTACGCTCATCAGGTTTTTGGGTGAAGATAAAGTGAATGGAGGCATCCGCCAAGTGGCAAATCATCGACAGATAAATAATCACTCTTTAGACTGCAGGGGTTGGGCTGAATGCCCCCAGTCTGGATAATCTCATGACACCTATTGACCAAGGAGTTGCCATTGGCGCAGAAGCCAGGCGATTCGTCCGCAGCTACCATAATGGATCGCTCTGCACACTCTCCAAAAAACTGGAAGGCTATCCTTTTGCCTCGGTCAGTCCTTTTGTGCTCGATGCTGCAGGTAATCCAGTCATTCTCATCTCCAATCTGGCCGAACATACCAAGAATATTGACGCCGATCCTCGGGTGAGTCTGCTGGTTCAACCCTGCGCAGATGATGCGCAAGCTATGGGCCGGGTGACGCTAACTGGGCGCGCGGCCCGCTTGCCCGACAAAAATGGTTTTGGAGACCGCTATCTGCGCTATTTACCCCAGGCACAGGATTACTTCGCTGCCCATGATTTTTATTTCTATCGGATTCAGGTCGAAAACATTCGCTATATTGGCGGCTTCGGCAAAATCCACTGGGTGCGGCCTGAACATTATGCTCCCCCACCCACACCAGCTCTGGTGGAAGCTGAAGCCGGGATTCTTGCCCATATGAATGCTGATCATCGTGACAATTTACGAGATTATTGTTGGTATCTGCATGATTACGAGGCTGTTGATGTAGAAATGGTGGGTATTGACTACGACGGTTTTGATGTTCGTGCCGATGGCAAATTGTTGCGCTTTGATTTTCCTGAGCCCATCACCGGCCCGCAAGAAGCCCGGACAGCGCTGGTCGCCATGGCCCGGCAGTGCCGGCAAGGGCAGGAACTCGAATGAACCGGGAATATTGGCTGCAACGCTGGCAGGAGCATCGCATCGGCTTCCACCGTCCAGATGTTCACCCACGACTTCCCGCCTTTTGGGATCGTCTGCAAGTCGCTCAAGAGGATACAGTTTTCGTCCCCCTGTGTGGCAAGAGCCTGGACCTGCTGTGGCTGGTCCAGCAAGGCTATCGGGTGCGCGGCGTCGAACTCAGTCCCATTGCTGTCCAGGAGTTTTTTCAGGAACACCATCTGCATCCGCAAGTGGACAGCGTGGGTGCCTTTCAACGCTGGCAGGCGGGTCCTGTCGAAATCTTTTGCGGAGACTTTTTCGACCTCACCGGTGCAGAATTGAAAGATATTGCCGCTGTGTACGATCGCGCCGCACTCATCGCCCTTCCCCCGGAATTGCGCCGCGCCTACGTCGCAAAATTACGGGATATTCTTCCCCATCGGCCACCGATCCTGCTCATCACCCTCGATTATCCTCAGGAAACCCGGCAAGGCCCACCCTTTGCCGTACCAGAGACCGAAGTCTGCGCACTCTACCAGCCCTCTTGGGCCGTACAGCACCTGTCTTCCATCGACTTGCGGGAGGAAGGATCCGCGGATACCAATCATTTTGAGGAGCTGGTATTCGTGCTCCATCGTGGTGTCTCTTCGCAATTTACCGGTGACCAGTTATCCTGAAAACGGCAGTTGCTATGGGTGCTTTTTGCTCCGTTGTTCCTCGCCTGTTGTTCTAGGGCTCATCCTGCTGTCAGGAGAGAACTCGCCCTGCGGGCTCAAACAGCTCTCCTGACGGGCGCAGGATTTCGCCAAGAACAACAACGGCTCGAAACAAAAGTCGCTGCAAAGCACCCATAGCAACTGCCGTTTTTAGGGTTATGGGTGAATTTCAGCGTCTGGATTGATCACATATCGGCCTGTCAACGGAAGTCCTGGCGCAGCGGTTTCCAGAAATTCCAAAAAAGCGCGTATGGTGTGAGACTGATAGGCGGGTTGTGGTCTGGCCATATATAAAGTCCACTGGATGCCACGCGGCGCTGGCAGACGCCGCGCCTGTACGCGCCAGTCTTTTCGGCAGAGCAAGGCGGCGGCAGTCACAAAACCGATACCCAGCCCGGCATCCACAGCAGCGCCAACCGCCTCAACACCCGACACTTCAATAGACTGTCTGGGGTTCAACCCGGCATCCCGAAAAACTTTTTCGACGGAGCGGCGGATTCCGGAACCCGATTCGCGCCAGATCAGAGGGTAGGCCATCAGATCTTCCAGATTCAGAACATCGCGTTGCAACAAAGCGTGTCCTTCTGGAAATATCGTCATGATTTCATCATCCAGCCAGGGTGTTACGGCGTAATAGGAAGGCAAGCCTTCCAGATCCAGACCACCTTCCAGAAAGAATAAATCCCAGTCAGACAAAGCAATGCTTTCCCAGTCAATAACCCCTCCGCGCAACTGAATTTCTACATCAGGAAATTGCTGCTGAAAAGCAACCAGGCGTTCCGGTAAAAAATAGTTGGCTACGGTATTAGTCGCCGCAATGCGTAAAACCCCACTTTGCAGGCGTTGGCGACGTAAGATTATATCCTCGAATTCGTCGATGACTTCACGCATACGTTGGGCGGTCGTCAGAAGCGCCTCACCGGCGGGGGTCAGTTGAATGCCGCGACCATGACGCATCGTCAAGGGTTCTCCGACCATCTGGCTCAATTTCTGCAGTCGTTCCGTGACGGCCGGCTGGCTACGATGAAGTATGCGCGCTGCTGCACTGATCCCGCCACTTTTGGCCACGGTCAGAAAGGTTAATAAAAGTTCTGTGTCCATATATCGATATGCCCTATAGATTATATCTATATTACCAATTTGACCTATGTATTCATGCCCCGCATGATCGGCGCGTTTAGTTCATCAGCATAGAAGCGGTTTCCCATTCATGGCTTTTTCACACAATGCTCCGGCAGTTTCCCCACTCAGCACCGGCATGGTATTGCTGCTGAACCTGGTGATTGGGATCGGACATTTTCTGGTGTTGTTCAACACTGGCGCCTATCTGCCCATGATACCCCATGTTGCCGGCAGTTTGGGCGTCAACCCGGATTTTGCGGATTGGACCCAGGCAGATTTTTTTCTGGCCATGGCCATGGCCTTTCCGACTTCTCCCTGGTTTTTGCAACGTTGGGGGGAAATGCGGGTTTTGGCAGGGGCCTTTTTGGCGTTCGCCCTGGCTTCGGCCATCTGCGCGCAAACCAGTCATTATGATGCTTTTCTCAGTGCCCGTATGCTCCAGGGATTTTCGGGGGGATTGACCATCCCGGTCTCCTTGCAGCTTATCCTGCGCCATTACCAGGCACATCGCCGTAATATTGGCTTGGGGCTGTGGGGAGTCGCTGCCCTCACCCCGTTTACTCTGGGGCCGGTTATCGGCGGTTGGATTACCGACAGTATCGGTTGGCGCTGGCTGTTTTACCTGAATATACCCATTGCCATCGGCGTGGCTGTCATCATTATGATCTTGTTATTCGGACGGGAAATGGAGCATCGCCATCCCCCTCTGGACTGGCCGGGTCTGCTCATGCTGCTGATTGCCCTGGCCACTTTGGAGTCAGCCCTTAATGCCGGGGAAGTCATCAGTTGGTGGCGCTCCCAGACTATTATTCTTCTCGGCAGCATCAGCCTGATCACACTGATTTTTTTCGGGATTTGGGAATGGTTTAGCACGCACCCCTTACTCGATCTCACCCTCCTGAAACGACGTAACTTCATGATCGGAAGTATGGTCCTGTTTTTCACCGCCCTGTTTTTTCAAGGCAGCATCGCCATTTATGTGGTGGGATTTCAATTGGTCATGGGCTACAGCGCGTGGATGGTCGGTCTGTTGATATTACCCATGGCGATTTTTTCGAAAATCAGTTTTATCTTGACCCAGCGCCTGCTCAATCATCTGGATGCACGTATCCTGGCTATTTTCTCCTTATTGGGATTTGCGGCCGCCAGTTTTTGGGTTTCCTCCTACAATCATCCGGCCTCTTTCAGCGAATTACTGTGGCCACAAGCTTTTGTAGGAATATTTCTGGGAAGTTTATTTCCATCCATCATCGCCATTGCCTTGTCCGGATTATCCGGCCCTGCCGAAATGCGTGGTACCGCCTTTTTGAATGTATTGCGGCTCTGTGGACAGGCTATGGGCATCCCCCTTATTGCCACACTTTTCGACCGGAGAATGATTCTGCATGCGCATTTTCTTGCCGAAGGTAATCGTCCGACGATTTATACACTCAATCCCTCGGTGAGCACTATCCGCACTGCCCACTACATTGCGCATCAGGCAGCCATGCTCGCCTTCAACGAAATATTTTATATAGCTGCATGGGGATTCCTGCTCGGCGCGGGTCTCATGCTGTTCAGCAAACCGGTGGTTTACACAGAACCGGATATTCGGGTACGCCGCGCCATAGAAGAACTGGTGGATCTCTGATGAAAAAATCCATTGTTCTGCTGCTACCATTGTTACTGCTTGCGGCCTGTGCGCGCCTGCCTGGGCATCTTCCCGGTGCACATCTCGCCCATAGCCCTCAAATTCAGCAGACCCTGGCACGGGCCGATCATCACTATGGCATCAGGGCGGGTCCATGGCCTGCACAGCAGTGGTGGAAAGCGGCGCACATACCTGCTCTTGACCATCTGATTCAGGTAGCCCTTCGCAAAAACCCATCGCTGCAGCTTGCCAGTACCCGTATTCTGGCCGCCAAAGCCATGACTGCAGAACAACAGGCCGCCCTCCTCCCACAAGTTTCGGCGGGAGCGGCCCTCACCCAGGAGCATTTTTCGCAGAATGGTTTGCACCTTCAGGCCAACGGCAAAAGCTTTACCTATACCGAAATCAACCCGCTGGAACTCCGTTATCATCTGGACTTGTGGGGGCGCGACAGTGATCAGGTTCGTGCAGCTTTAGGGCAAGTACGCGTTCATCAGGCGGATTATGCCGAGGCAAAATTACAGTTGGAGAAACAACTGGCTTGGCATTATTTTCTGCTGGCGGGCGAGACAGAGCAACTGCATCTGGCGGAGCATCTGGAAAACCTGCAAAAATCCTTGTTGCAACTGGAAAAACAACGTTGGCAGGATGGTCTGAACAATGCCCGGCTGATGTATGCGCAGACAGAAACTTATGGCAGTGCGCGGCAGTCAGTCGCCCAACTGCGGGCAGCCATTGCGCAACAGCGCTACATCCTGGCCGCCTTGGCCGGGCAGGGACCCGATTGGGGACGGAATATTGGCGTAGAACCGTTACCGGATTTCTCCGCCATAAATATCCCCCGTCAATTACCTCTGCGTCTGATCAGCCATCGTCCTGATATGGTCGCTGCACGCTGGGAAATAGAAGTCGCTGCGCAACAGGTCGGCGCTGCCCGCGCGGCTTTTTACCCTGATGTCAATATTGCCCTGTTTGCCGGTTGGAACAGTATTGATCTGGGAGATTTATTCAGCCCCGGAAATCTGGCCCATGCCATTGCTCCGGTGGTATCCCTGCCCATTTTCGAAGGCGGAAAGCTCCGTGCCCGTCTCAAAGCGCAAAATGCCTTCTATCTGGCCGCACAAGATCATTATCGCCATACCATTCTCCGCGCGGTGCGTGAAATTGCCGGGCATTTGGCCGCCTGGCAAAAATATCGTCAGCAGATACAGGAACAGACCCGGATGAGCAAGGCCGCCAGCCAGGATAGCGCACTGGCTACGGCCGCTTTTCAATCGGGAACCACCAATAAGATAAGCGTTTATCGCAGCCAGATTCAGGAAATCAACCTGCAAAACCAGCAAATCACTTTGCAAATACGCAATGCGCAATCCTGGGTGCTGCTCAATGTTGCCCTGGGGGGCGGATATACGGCGGAGAAAAAACCAGCATGAGTACAACACCATCCTCCTCTGCACCTGACAACGCCTCACCGGAAAAACAGCGGCGCAGGCTGTTGCTGCTGGTTGCCGTTATTGTGCTCATTGCTGCTGGATTGGGAATCCTCTGGTGGTTTTTGCGGGGCCAGTACTGGATTGAAACCAATGATGCTTACGTCACCGGCAACATCACGCCGGTAGATAGTTTGTCGGCAGGCACCGTCAAGCAGGTGCTGGTGGAGAATACGGAATATGTTCACGCCGGCCAGATTCTGGCAATCCTTCAGGGTTCGCAGACCCGACTGGCCATGGAACAGGCCGGTGCCCATCTGGCGGCAACAGTCAGACAGGTCCGCCAGGATTTTGCACGGGTCCAGGCATTGCAACAAAGCGTTCAGGCCCAAATGGCTGAACTGCAAAAACTGAAAATGGATTTGAGCCGCTACCAACAGTCTCTGCCCAGCGGGGCGGTTTCCATGATTCGCATTGAAAATACGCAAAATGAAATCATTTCCGCAGCAGCACAGGTTGCAGAAATTCAGGCAAAATTACGAGGGGCGCAAGCCATTGTCGCGGGCACCACGGTATCTGACAATCCTCTGGTTCGCCAGGCCGCTGCGGCTTTTGAAAAAGCCGACATTAACTGGCAACGGCGGCTCATCCGTGCCCCCATATCGGGTTATATCGCGCAACGTGCTGCTTACCCCGGATTAAAGGTGCATAACGGTCAGCCATTGTTTTCCGTAGTGCCGCTCAATGACTTATGGGTGGTGGCCAACATCAAGGAAACGGCCATGCGCCATGTCCGCCCCGGACAGGCCGTTCAGTTGACCAGCTATTACTACGGCCATCAGCTGCACTATCACGGCACCGTTCTGGGTTTGCTTCCCGGTGCCGGCAGTGCATTCAGCATTCTGCCCCCCGAGAATGCCACCGGAAATTACATTCATATTGTGGAACGCGTGCCGGTACGTATTGCCATACCTGCCAAGGAACTGGCGGATCACCCCTTGCGTCCGGGGCTCTCCATGATTGCAGAACTGCACTGGAAACCCGGACAAAAACATTCCGTACTCCAGCCCCTGACCACCACCCCGACCCAAGGTTATGAAAGCACGGTATATCGCACTGAACTGCTGCGGGCTCAACAGCGGGCGGAGGTCATCATTCGCCAGAACAGCTAAAGCGGAACATTCGTAAACTTGACCGAAATCAAGGAAATTCCATTAACCAATCCTTATTCTCCGAAACGCTGGCTGTGTTACGCAGCCTATCCACCGAATACACATATAGGAGTCATCCCTAATGAGCATCAATATTCAACTGATCCAATCCAGTGGTGCAGCCGTGAAAGACCTGGGTGTTCAGGTTGCCGAGCATTTTTATGACTATATGTTTACGCATTTTCCGGAAGTCCGGAAAATGTTTCCGGGAGACATGACCGAACAACGTATACGGCTTTTCAATTCGGTCATTCTGATTGCGACCACTATCGACAATCTGGAAGTGTTGGTCCCTTATCTGAAGGAACTGGGCATTTCACACATCAAATATGATACGCGTCCGGAACATTATCCCATCGTCGGTAAAAGCCTGCTCAATACCCTGAAACATTTTCTGGGCGCTGCCTGGACTCAGGAAATGGCAGAATCCTGGATTGAGGCCTATAACCTCGCTTCCACGGTCTGTATTGAAGCCGCCTATGAAGCGATGGCTCCTTCCCGTTTTGTCCCGGTTACCATCGACGACGTTCCTCCTGCTGTGTGATTCAGACATACCGGTGGCGCAGGGAGATTTCCGCTGCGCCACGCTGATGAGGTGACGCCATGGAATACGAAATTTGTCTGGAGCCCTCCGGTGTCCGCTTCAAGGCGGATGAAAACCAGAATATTGTCGAAGCAGCAAAAGCCCATCATGTGGCCATTAAACATGGATGCGCCAGCGGTTCCTGCGGAGATTGCAAGGGCACCATCCTGTCCGGAGAGAGTGAGCAGGGACCCTTCATGCCCCTGCTTTTGTTACCCACAGAGCGCGCTGCGGGCATGGCCATTTTGTGCAAGCTTTATCCGCGCAGCAATCTGCGGCTGCGAGCTGAAGTGATTTCCGGGGACATCTGGAATGCTGAAATCGTGGGGTTGAGCAAACTGGCCTGGAATGTGCTGGAACTGCGCTTACGGCCGGAAAAACCCTATCCATATCGAAGCGGGCAATATGCACGAATGGCCGTGCCGGGACAAGAAGATCAATGGCGTTCTTACTCCATGGCCACCCCTCCACAGGACCGGGGCGAGTTGGTTTTTCATATCCGCGAACTTCCGGGTGGTCTGTTCAGTCGCTGGCTTTTCTACCAGGCTCAATGCGGCGACGCAATCACGCTCGGACCGCCACAAGGGGACTTCGCCCTCCAGGATAATACGCGGCCCTTGCTTTGTATTGCCGCAGGAACAGGGTTGGCACCCATTGAAGCCATCATTCAGGAAAGTATGCACATTGGGCAAACCCGCCCGATTCATCTTTTTTACGGCGCCAAAAAACAGCGGGATTTTTATCATCTGGAAACCTTGCAGCAATGGGCCGGACAGTATGCCCATTTCACTTTTACACCCACCATTTCCGATGGCGAAGATACGCAGTGGAAAGGTGCCCGCCGTCTTCTGCCCACGGTGGCAGCCAACGGCCACTGGCAGGATCATGAAGTGTATCTGTGTGGCGGACCCGGCATGATAGAAGCGGCTATTGATCTCTTGCGTTCTCATGGAGTGCCCCATGCACAGATCCATTTTGACGCTTTTGCGCCCAATGGTTAGATTATTTTGTTGGAGGCCTGGATCAAACGCTATGGAGTGCAGTGTATGCGTTGCTCGGAATGATC
>DYJM01000192.1 GCA_020723125.1 Acidithiobacillus ferrivorans | reverse complement strand
AGCCACAGATGGCCGCGATTTGACAGCCTGCACCGATGCATCTGTGAAATCTGAGGAATCTGTGGTTCCGAAATTCGAAATCATTAATCTGGGCTCGGATCAGCCGGTGGTGCTGATGGATGCGATACGGCTGGTGGAGGAGCTGGTGGGGAGGAAGGCGCGTGTTGAGCACAAGCCCCGCCATCCCGCCGACGTGCTGGCGACCTGGGCGGATATTGAGAAGGCAAAGCAGTTGTTGGATTGGCGACCCGAGACCGGGTTTGAGGGAGGGGTGGCTCAGTTGGTCACCTGGTACCAGGCCAACCGGGAGTGGGCCAAGGACGTGGCAACGTGATAACGAATGAGTCTGCCAATGTAGCCGTCATCGGCTGCGGTTACTGGGGCAAGAACCTGGTGCGCATGGAAATCTGCTTGCAGTTGGTGCTCTACGATCAGCGCGTGGACCTGCGCGAGGGGGAGCCTATCCCGGTCAAGGGTAATGGCGAAGAGGTCCCCTTTGCGAATGACGAGCCGCTGCGGCTGGAGTGTCAGGCCTTCCTGTCGGCGATGGAGACCAGGGTGCCGCCCCTGACCGATGGCACCAGCGGACTGCGCGTGCTGAAGGTGTTGCAAGCCGCCCAGCGTTCTCTGGTGATGAATGGCGAGCCGGTAACTCTGCCTATGGAGGCGTTCATGTGATGCCCAATATGACAACGAATTACGAGGATTCAACGAACTGGCACGAGCGCATACCTCTTATCTGTGTTGATCTGTATAGGGGCATCCCTTGCGGGTGCCCAGGGATGGTGCAAGACCTGCCCCTACCAGCTACGGGGCACTAGACGTGGCTGACAAACCCTATTACGTCCATCCGACGGCGATCATAGATGAGCCGTGCAGTATTGGCAAGGGCACGAAGATATGGCACTTTTGTCACGTGATGAGCGGAGCCCGCATCGGGGAACGCTGCATCCTGGGGCAGAACGTCTTCATCGCCAATGACGTGGTCATCGGCAACAACGTCAAGATCCAGAACAACGTCTCGGTCTATACCGGGGTGGAACTGGAGGACGACGTCTTCTGCGGGCCGTCGTGCGTGTTCACCAACGTGTCCAACCCCCGCTCCCAGATCGTGCGTCACCACCTGTACGAGCGCACGCTGGTGCGGCGGGGGGCAACGATTGGGGCCAATGCCACGATGGTTTGTCCTGTGACCATAGGTCGCTATGCGTTTATTGGAGCAGGCGCGGTGGTGGTGAACGACGTGCCGGATTATGCTTTGATGCTGGGCGTGCCCGCTTGCCAGAAGGGGTGGATGAGCCGATACGGGCATCGGTTGCACAATCCGAGCGAAGATGGTATAATGGTTTGCCCGGAGAGTGGCTGACGCTATAAAGAGGTGGAGCCAGGGGTGTTACGTTGCCTGGATTGGCCGGAGGATGAAGCATTGCCGATGACCAATGGCCAATGACGAATGACCAATGACGAAAAGGGCAGAGGAGCAGGGGGGCAGGGGAGTGGAAGAGCAAGGGAGCAAGGAGGGAGATGGAAGGGGGAAGGCTTCGGATTACCCAGGCAGACTTACATCCTCACCTACGGGCACGGATGCGTCAACGGGGTGTTATCCGAGAGGAAATCGAGCGTACCCTCAACGAGGGTTGGGAGGCCACTGATGCCAAGCCTGGCACTTTGGGGAAGGTGATGGTGTTTCCCTATCAAGCGGAATGGGAGGGGCAATTCTACCAGGAGAAAGAGGTGACGGTATACTACAAGGTGACCGATGAGGGACTCATCCTGCTGACGGTGAAGGCCCGGTATGGGCGAGGTTTTCCAAGGAGATAGGTTGAAATGAAGATTGAATACGATTCGGTTCGGGATCTGTTGTATATCTGGTTTGGTCTTCCGGGGGAGAGAGCGGCGAAGACCGAGACCGTGGTGCCCGGCGTGCACGCTGATTTCGACAGGCAGGGGAGGTTGTTGGGCATTGAAGTGTTGGACGCCTCGGAAGTGTTGCGGCACAGGGTTCAATTCGAGGTCATGCTCACGCCTTCGCTTGCGGAAATGGCTCCAGCTTAGCAGAGGAG
>DYJM01000059.1 GCA_020723125.1 Acidithiobacillus ferrivorans | reverse complement strand
TAAAAAGGTTTTTGCAGTGGACTCATTATTCAAGATAATCTGCGTCGTGGTTCAATATTTTCAAAGCGTCCTTGAATTTCCTTTGTTGCCTTTGTGTCCTTCGTGTTTAAAAAGGTTTTTGCAGTGGACTCACTTATGGGTAATCACCGAAATCAAAAGCCTATTGACATTCCTGCTGTCTGTTATATAATCAAACCAAGTTTGACTTAACTAAATCTCATTTTTCCAAGATATAGGAGGAATAAACGATGGCAACCCTTCACATGGACGTCGAGACTGCTCGCAGTGCGCAGAGCAACATGACCAACACCCACCAGCAGCTCACCAGCCTGCTGCAAACGATGACCAGCACGGTCAACGGTCTGCAGTCGGCCTGGATGGGCAACTCGGCCACCGAGTTCCTGGGACTGTATGATCAGTGGAAGAGCAGTATGAACACCCTGCTCGACAACCTGAACACCATGTCCACTCGTCTCCAGAACGAGATCAACGAATGGGAGCAGATGGCGAGTAAACTCGCATAAACACCCAATCCAGTTCAATCCATACAGCAAAAGAATTTTTAACCCTATCCCGGCAGGTTGGCCATCGCCGGGATAGGCAGGTGTCTTGTCATACATGGTTCCATGCCAGACTCGCTTGCAAAAAAGACCTTCATTCAGCCTAAGGGAGTGGATGGATCGCAAAACCCGCGCCGCCGGTTTCTATCCGGCCAGCGGGATCCGTTGCGCCTACCCGCCGAAAAAATCGAACTTCCCCCCCCGCCTCAGCATCCAGGCGCTGCTCCCACCATAAACCTACTGACAACCATCCTGCCTCCGGCCATTATGATGGCCGGCACGCTTATCTCTACTGTCTTTCTAGGCGGGCAAAGTCTGACTTACATGATCCCAATGCTATTAATGAGCCTGGGGTTTCCGGCAGCAAATCTAATCAGTCTTTCGACGCAAAAAAAGGCTTACAAGAAAACACTCGAGCAGCGTGAGCGAACCTACCGCCAGCGTCTGGGTCAAGAACGCCAGCGGCTGGAAGGGTTGGTGCAAAAACAACGTTCACTCCTGGAAGATTCTTACCCGGCGCTGCACTCCCTGGCACGGATCGCCCTCTCCGCCAACAAATCTCTCTGGTCGCGCCGCCCATCCGATGAAGATTTCCTGAGTCTGCGTTTTGGTTTGTGGGAGGGCGCGCCGTCGTTCACCATCGAACCCGTCCGTTATTATGACCCAAATGACACATTGCATCTCCTGGCTGCAGATTTGGTCAAGGGCTTTCAGAAAGTCGCCAATCTGCCCGCTTTGCTTCCCCTGCAAAAATACGGCAGCATTGCCATCAGCGGCCGGTCGGCAGCGGTATATGGCCTGTCTCGGCGTCTGGTCCTCGACCTCATCATCCATCATTCTCCACAGGATGTGAACGTGGCGGTTTTGGGGGATACGCGCGAAGCAGTAGATAATTGGGAATGGTTGAAATGGATTCCGCACACCGATTCTCTGGGCGTGGAACAGCGCCTCTTCCGCCTGGCTTTCGACCCTCATAAGATTGATAAATACCTCGAATTCCTGATGCGCGAGTACCATAGCCGGCGCAGCAAGGCAGACAGTTTTTCCGCCTCCAACACCAAAGTCACAAATCAGGCTGCCATCGTTGTCCTCCTGGATGATTCGGGCCAGGCGCGTCAGCACGGGGATATCCGCACATTGGCGGAATTCGGGTACGAGGCCGGGATTTATCTGCTTTTCATTGGCGGGCGGGATTGGCCGCGTGAATGCCGGGCGCGGCTCGACCTCCTCGATGAGCACAATTTCAAACTGACCGAAACCTTCAGCCGCAGCGGGGAACTGCATGAGGGGGTTTACGAAACCGCCTCCCGCGTGGACTGTGAACGCGTCGCCCGGAAACTGGCCGGTTGGGAGGCGGCAGGCCTCGGGTCGCGTGTGCCGTTACCGGAGAGTATCCGCCTCTCACGCGTACTGGGCAGCGATGTGCTCCAGTTGGAGGCGGTCAAAGGATCCTGGTCGGCCAGTTTTGAACCGGGCGACCTGCTCCAATTTCCGATCGGCGTCTGCGCCCGCCGCGAGCAGTTGGACCTGGCGATGATCAACCTGCTCCCTGCTGAACTCGGTGGGAATGACGCCTACCACACCATCCTGATCGGTACAACCGGGAGCGGTAAGAGCGAATTCATGAAATCGCTGGTCATGGGCGCAGCGCTCCGGTATCCGCCGAATATTTTGAATTTTTTCTTCCTGGATTTTAAGGGCGGAGCAGCCTTCAGTATTTTCGAAGATCTCCCGCATGTCAGCGGCGTGGTCACCAACCTCAAGCCCGAATTGGTGGAACGAGGCCTCGATTCGATTAAAAACGAAATCGAGCGCCGGCAGCACAAATTTGCCGAGGCGCGTCTTCAGAACATCTGGGACTTCAACCGGCTGCACCCGGATCAGGCCTTGCCCCACCTTGTCCTTCTTTTGGACGAGTTTGCGCGCGGCCTGGCTGAATTTCCCCGCCTGCGGGAAACCCTGGATGTGCTGGTGCGCCAGGGCCGGTCGCTGGGAATGTACCTGATCCTGGCAAATCAGGATGCCAACTCTGAAGTGGACAAACTGCTGAACAATGTCGGTTGGCGGATTGCATTGAAAGTTGCCAAGCCTGAAGAATTGTCCATGATTGACCGGACACTGCCCAACCCCATTCGCGCCGGGCGGGGATACCTGCGTTCCCTGGTGGGCGATATCACTGAGTTCCAAGCCGGGTATGCCGGCTTGCCGGTTCAAACCGTAACAACTGGCGGGGCAGATGAGTTCTCCATTTACGAAGTCGAAGCAGACGGAAGTTACAAGCAGATTTATAAAAAGGCGCCTGAAGTCGTCCAAGAAGAGAAAACGAGCAAAGGCCCGCTAGTTAAGGAAGAAGAAAAGATCATTTCCACCCTGAAACAGGCGACTGCCGACATGCACATCAAACCTGCTCCTCGCATCTACCTGGACCCGCTACCGGAGATGATTTCTCTCGACAGTATCATCGCCGAAGCCGGCGTGAAGCCTTGCTTCAGGAACAAGAAGTGGACTCCTGAGAAGGATGTTCATCGGTACGTTGCCTGTTGGGGTAAGCAGGACATCCCCCAATTGTGCTTGCAGGAGACCCTTAATACCGATTTCGATGATAAGGATGGCCATCTCTGGATCATAGGCGCGCAAGGAAGTGGAAAAGATATTACCCTGGCCTCCTTGATCATGTCGCTTGCTTTTCGTTACACACCCGAGCAGGCGCAATTTTATTTGCTCGAATTGGGCGCAGGGGAATTAACTCCTTTCGAGGCGCTGCCACACACCGGTGCATTGATCAAGCCGCAAAAGGAAAACAAAAAGGAAAACGAACGCCTGACACGCCTGCTGGATTTCCTGGATGGTGAAATTGACCGCAGAAAAGAAGCCGACGACAGGGAAGATGGACAGGCCGTCGGCGCGGCTATTTTTGTGTTGATCAATAGTTTTGCTGAATTGCAGAAGAATTATCCGGATGAAGTAGAACGCATGACCCGCTTCGTGCGGGATGGCGGTCCGCTGGGCATCCATTTCATCATCACCACCAGCCGTGGTCCGGAATTGATCCGTTCCATCTCCAACCTCATCT
This sequence comes from Acidithiobacillus ferrivorans, assembly GCA_020723125.1. GTDB lineage: Bacteria > Pseudomonadota > Gammaproteobacteria > Acidithiobacillales > Acidithiobacillaceae > Acidithiobacillus > Acidithiobacillus ferrivorans_A. The sequence continues at coordinate 10,380 of DYJM01000059.1, read as the reverse complement.
CCCGCCGTTTGGTCCTGCAATTGGCAAACAAGGATGAATATATAGACATCATCGGCCGCCAGGTGCCGCCACTGACCGCCAACATCCCCGGGCGAGCCTTTTGGGTAGATGGTGATGTTTCCGTGTGCCAGGTCGCCCAGCCACCCGAACGGCTCGTGGAAACCATGAAAGCCATGCGGGAATCCTGGAAAGGGAATTTGCCTTCCCGTATCGAGGTTCTGGCCGACAGCATCCCTCTATCCGACTTCCTCTCAATTGCCAAAGCAAAACCGGGCAGCGCGCCGGTACCGGTGGGATACTCTTATGCCTCCCTGGCTCTGATCGCCCCGGACCTTTCCGAATCCAGCCCAGCCTGGCTGGTGATGGGGCCGAAGGAAAGCGGCAAGAGCAATTTCCTGGCTTGTGCGGCTAAAAGCGTCCTGCAGAATGCCCCCGAGCAGTGGATCGTTAAAATTTACGCGTTACGGCCCAGCACGCATGTCAAATGGGATCAAATGGACAAAAGAATCCGGGTCTTCTCAGCGCCGGAGGAAATTGCAAACGATGGCCAGGCTTTGATCGAGCAATTGAAGACTGGCAAACCTGGCAAGGATAAGAAAAACATCCTCCTCTTGCTCGATGAACTCGGAGCAGCATTCCAGCCGGGGAAAGAAAATCTCGCAAAAGTTGTCAATAATTTGGGATTACTGCTGGAATCAGCAACCGACATTCATGTAATCGCCTCGGGTTTGCTGGAAGAACTGCGCATGCAGTTGACTTCGCCGATGGTGAAATTCCTGCGCCAGGGCCGGGTGGGGATGATCTTCTCGAAAGATACCAACGAGGCGGACTGGCTGGGCGCACAGATTGGCTTGGAATACCGCCGCATGACTTTGCCACCTGGACGCGGGTTCTATGTCAATAAAGGAAAGATCGAATTGGTACAAACGCCCCTGTTCGAAAAGATTGACACCTAGTCCAGTGAGGAAATCCTATGACCAAGATTCACATGGAAACCGATCAGGTCAGGCTGGTTGCAAGTTCCCTCAACCAGAAAGTCGATGACCTGCTGGATTGCGAGAGCGCCCTAAAACGGGCGGCTTCCAAGGCGTCTTCTGCTTGGTACGGGAGCCGGAGGGCAACAAATTACCATAAGGGATTCAAGAGTTGGCTGACCTCCTACAAGAATCAAATAGCACAATTGGAAAACCTGGTCCTGCGTCTCTCGCGCGAAGCAAACGAGTGGGAAATAGCAGATCGAAGTAACAATTGGGATAAAATATGTCTCCCTCCTCCGGTTATGAACGCAAATGCAATTTCATCACTGCCTACCGGTGGTCCAAAAAAGTTTGATTGGTATAAACCTAGTAAATCCTTGACTGAAAAAGTGCTGGAAATCTTGGATAAAGTTCCATATGACAGCACAATTCGGGGCAGTTGGAAGGGTCTTGGGCGTTGGGTAAATGAAGCCCTTGAGAAGAATTTGAAAGCCGGCTGGGTAGGTAAAATGGATCGACTCGGGCACATCGTTAGAAGTCCAGCTGTCCAAAAAGGTGCCCCCTTTGCATTGGGTGTTGTTGGAGAGTTCCTAAAAGGAGACCACTGGGATCGCGCCCTGGGAAGTGAGGCCATCGAGACCGCAGCAGAATGGGGTTTGCCGATGGCAATCGGTGGTGCGATCGGCGGAATCATTGGGGGTGTTGCAGGCGCCGCCGCTGGTGGAGTGGGGGCAATTCCAGGTGCAATGGCAGGAGCAGCAACTGGAGCAAAAATCGGGGTGGTTGTTTACAAAGCTTATCAAGGCGTGCTCGCCGCTGCTAGTATCTTTTCAGGAATGTTGGAGGTCAGCGGTAATAGTAACGAGGCCATTTGGCTCCAGAACACAATCGACAAATACGATTTCGGTGAAAATATTGGTAATGGTGTGTACGATGGTATTTACAACTATGCAACCCAAAAAGTGTCACCATGATCCCGGCTAATTTGTATATGTCTCAAGGAGTATGAATGGCTATCAACACCTCACTCAGTTTGGCTTTAAGCCAGGAAGAACTATTTGTCGGAATGCTTCACCTGAAAGTCGAGACGATGCCAGGCTTGGATTTAGGAATCTTTAAAGAGCTAGATGAGCACCAAACAAGCCTGATGATGGGCGTAGCTGAACGTGCCTTGCTTGCTCGTGGCTTTCTGAGGCCCGACCAGCGTGGCGACTTGCAGTTAGAACCGGCCATCAAGGGGTTACTTTATGCCTGCACTTTTCCGGATAAATCTCTCTTCGTAACCCGTACCCGCCCAGAGATTGGACCGGAAGAGTATTTCTTCCATACGTATCGCAGAATGTTTGTGATGCATTCCATCCCGGTTACGGCCATTCATCAGTTTATCGCTGTGGAAGAAAAAAATGCAACTGCCAAGGCTGTGCTTTCGATCCTGAACTTAACAACCTTACCAAAACCAGACTGGAATGGTGGACAGGCAGAACTAGCCATTTTCGAAAAAGCACGTGATGTCGCCATGGAAAAGGGCATTGACGAGGCGATCAAGGTATTATCGCAGACTTCGCTGAACAAAGAGACAACTAAAATACTGGCACAAACACTGGTGTTACCTATCGCTAATACAACTTTTGCGTATATTAATCATAGAGATAATAGCCATCCACCACAAGGATTTACCATACTGCAAGGAAAGAATGAACTTTGGCTTATAGAGCCTATCGAGGACCCTAAGGATGAATTGATTTCCATCATGCCTGTTTCATCCGAGGATATAATCAAGCGGGTGAAGACTCTCTTGATTAATTAAATTTTCCTATCTATGCAGCCTCTCCATATCGAACCCAACCACCTCTACCTCGCCTCGCGGACCTTCTGGCAGGCCAACTACCAAGCCATTGACCAGTTGTTCCGCCTGCGCGTGGCGCTCCTGCGCCTGGAGATGGCCTGGTCGGGTGGAGATGCAGACGATTTTCTGGCCGATATGCGTACCCTGATTCAACAACTCAACAGCCGGGTGGAAGAACTGTTATCCATGAGCCTGATCCTTTCCCGCCAAGCAGACTTATGGGACGAATCCGACCAGCGATGGTCGGGCATCCTGCGCGAGTTGTTTACCTCCGCACGAGGAGAGTGATTTTAGATGGCTTACGTTGCCGTAACCCTCGAACACGGACGCGACCGCCGCGACCTGGCCCTGCCCATGCAGATGCCGAGCCGTCTGGTAATAGAGGGCATCGTCCAAGCCTTGAAACTATCCAAAAAACATGGACAGAAATATTATTTCGGCTTGCAGACCGAGGGGGGAATCCGGCCTATTTCTCCCAACGCCAGTTTAGGCGAGGCAGGTATTCTGCACGGGGCTGTCCTGACTTTGATGGAGGACAAGCAGACCGATGCCCCGCCACAGACTGGCGCATACCTAAAGACAGAAACAGATGTCTCTTTTCCGCTCACGGCCAAGACAACAATGATCGGGCGCAACGACCCCAAGAGCGGCATCTTTGTGGAAATAGATCTGTCACTGCTGGCTTCCGACCCCAAGGCCATCTCGCGCCGGCATGCCCAGATAGAGCAGGAGGGTGACCGCTTCTACCTGGTGGACCTGGTCAGCACGAATGGTACCAAACTCAACGGCGTGCGCCTCCCGCCGCGCGAGCGCAAGCCGCTGTGGGATGGTGATGTGATCGAATTAGGCCGTAACGCCGCCCGCTTGACTTTTTGCGGAGAGGAGAAGAAGTAGGGCAGGTATTTCACTCCCCTTGGTTCTTATGAGAATGGCGCCCGGCTCCTGGAACTTTGTCTCAGGTCGCCGGGCGAATTGAAATTGCCTGACTCTGCCGGAATTTGTGGTTAACGGCTATCTGTCGTCCATCACCGGATGCCCCAAAACGATGCTGCCTGGCCGAACATTCTTTTCCCATCCATGAGCCGGTTGTCCCCTTACAACCGCAGTTCGCCCAAAGGCAAACCACTTCCAATTGGTGGCAGGCCCTGTTGGCCGGCTTGTTCAAACGCCCTGCTTTGACCCCGTCTACGATGTCTTGATGGTTCTCTCGGTTGTTAACGTGCCGCTTTTGTCCACGATGTTGTGATGGATGACATCTACCCACTAATCAAATTGTCCAATAGAAAAAGGGACCCAATTATTGGGTCCCTTATCATGTTTCATAGCGGCAGCATCATCTGTGCCTGAGAGATAGATTTTGCTTTGCGTAAATTCCGGCGAACGCTTGCCTGAGCATGTTGAGCCAACCAGGCCTCCAAAGTCTGCACAGGAACCACCTCCGGGCTTTCCGCAGTTGGAGAACCAAGCGGTGAAGCCGTGGACGTATTCTGTCCGGCGAAGATGCTCGTCGCCTGCTTAGTTTTCACACCACCCAGCAGCCGGTTCACGGCCACCTGCAGGATGTTGCCGGCGTCTTCCGGGACCAGCGCCCCGCCGACCTCCTGGCCGGTGAGCAACTGGTTGGAAAGCATCTTCTCGCCCATCAGGTCGAGGATCATCTCTTCTGCCGTGCTCCGGTAGACTGCGAAATAGACTTCCACGGGCAGCGGTGCGAACGGACGCCAGACTCTCCGCATGGCTTGATAGAGCACATAAAACGAAGGCTCGATCTCGTAGAAGATGGCCGTGGGGAACATGACCAGATTGAGGCCAACTTCGACCAGTTTTGAGTTCGTCAGCAGGACATCAATCGATCCGGCGCGCTTCTTGAGCCAATCGATGCGCTTGTTTGGCGCAATGGTCGGGCGCAGGATTTCCACACGCAGGCCGGCATTCTGTAACAGTACCGCCAGCCTTTCTTGGATGTCCCGTTCACCGGTCTGGCGGACGAACACCAGGGACTTGCGGCCGGCCAGCGCTTGGGCGCGGCAGGTATCCACCAGCCAGGCTTCCTTGGGAAGCAGACCGCTCGACACAGATTCCGCTTCCGTAACCAGTTCCGGGCGACGGACCGCAAAGCGGCCCTTGCCCTTCAAGCGGCGGTTGAAAACGATTTGTTCGCTGCGGAACATGGCATTCGGCCTGTTGAAGATGGTGCTCCACCAGACGCTGATGGCGCCCTTGCCGGTCTTGTCCTCGCGCTTCTGTTCTTCGAGCGCCCATGCCAGCAGGCCAGTTGGCGGGCTGTCCTGGCTGCCGTCCAGTTCGGCGTACTGAGCTAGCATCGCCGGCGTCATGTCCAACCGGACGATGTGCTCACTGTAGGACGGCAGGGGCAGCCCCATGTCGGGCAGGCTGGCAAAGAGTGTGTAGGGTAGGATGTAGCGTGCAATCCCAGGGCTGATGCCGGGCTTTTCGTCCACTTTCTCAAAGAAACGGGTGCCGGTGTAGGCTCCATCGTCTGTGATCCGGGAAGGATCGGGAACATAGAAAGCCTTCTTGATCAGCCCCATGTCGCCGGCCCACTTCATTTCGCCGTTGAAGGCGTAGAGCCTGCGGACTTCCGGCGAGATGCGATGCAGTAGCCAGAAGATGGACGTGCTGTACCCTCCAAAGAGGGTGCCGGTTAATCCTGCCGTGTAACGTGAGGTCCCAGCTAGAACGGACAACGCCCAGCCGACGCCTGTGCCTTTCCCCTTCGCCTTATGCAATTCATCCATCAGCACGAGAGGAAAGAAACGAGAGGCCTTCTTCTTGATGTATTTGGCGACGGCTTCCCGGCGAAGGCTGCTGTTCTCAAAGAGCGGAGAACCACAAACCGAAGTCACGACTTCCATCTCGCCCTTTTCGGCGTTCCACTGCCGGCGTCTGACCGGTCCAGCGCAGAAGCGGCGCTTGAGGGCTGTCCATTCCTCCATCTTTTCGATGGGGATGATCTTGTCCAGGAACGGCTGGCCTGTCATTTCATCGTACTCTTCGGCCACCGGCTGCCCGCAGTGGGGACAGGCCGGCACCCAGCGCCATGTCTGTTTGCGGCCATCGTCTTCATTCTCCGGGAATACCCAGAGACGCCGCCCGAAGGCAGGCGTCCGGCCCGGGCCGAGTTTGGCCGTTTCGTAGGACAGGATGGCGAATGCCCGTTCGGGCAAACGGCCAGCCCGGTATTCGGCGACAAAGCCGGCCAGGCTGCGCTTGGCAGCAATGTCAGAGGCGTTGTCTTCATCCCGCAATAAATCCCCCACTCCGAGCCAGGGGTATCCGCCGATTCGCCCGTCCAGCAAATTGGGCGCGCCCGCTCCCTTCCGACGGGCAGGAGGCTTTCGCTCCGCCTGCTTCAAGGAGAACTGCAGGGCTTTCTGAATTGCAGCCGTCAGGGGAACATGGCTGCGTTCTGCAAAGGTTTCGATGGCCTGGAACACGGTGTGCGCATTCCTGCCGGCCAGGTCCGCTTCCTCCCGCTCCGAGAGCTGGATGCCCTGGATCTTGAACCAGGCAGCGATCTTCGCCGCCCTGGGTACAGGCTTGGCGGCAATCTGGACGACCACGCCTTTTGCGCCCGGGGTAACCTCCGGGATCTCCGCGCTCCAGTTGGCCGATTCGCTTGTGACCATGCCGGGAGCGGCAATCAGGACCGGATAACCATCTTTCCGTCCTTTCTGTTTGCCGCGCTGGTGCAAGTATTCTGCCAGGGCGATCCCCTGGCGGGTCTTGCCCCCGCCCTGCTCGACGTTCAAGATGACCGCCTTGCGGCGGAGGATGGTCCGTCCGGCGGCGATGACAAAATGCTTCTGTTTGTCCGAAAGCCCCGGTTTCATTCCGGGTAGGGCCTTGCCCTGTGAGAGGGACGAAACCAACTGCCACTCCCAGAATTCGGGGGTGTAGTCGTACAGCGGGGCATTGCGCCTCTCGACGATCTTCACCAGTCCCGAAAGGTGCGTCTTGAGCACTGCTTCGACATCGGAGGATTCGGTGAAGGTTTCCATCTCGCCGTCTTCCGTCAGGGTGACGATGGCGGTGCGGAATTCCTCCTCCACTTCAACCTTGGTCAGGCCGGCGCGTTCGTCCTCATCTTCCAGCACATCCACGCCGGCGAGCATATCGCCCGTGTACGTGTTGGTCACCGTGCTGGTCTTGTCCGTGCGCCCCTTGAGCAGCAGGGTCTTGCCCTTGTGCTGGATGACGTTCGTTCCCAGGAGGCCGGCTGTGACCTGCATGGCAATGTGGCCCTGCAGCGGCGCGATGGCCGGGGCGATCACGGGCGGCTCACGGGGCGGGGCCAGGTCCAGCCAGGCGCGTGAGGCTTCCAACTGCGCGGCAGCCTTGTCAGCTGCCTTTACGAAATCATCATCGCTTACGGGCGTGAACTTGAAGCGGAAGGCCTGGCCACGCTCTCCCTTTTCGGGAGCCACGGGGACCAGGTACTCGCCACTGCCTTGCGGCAGTTCACCCATCGAACCGAGCAATGGATGGGATTCTTTCTTCCCATCGGCTCCGTCTTCTTCGATCCAGTCGAGAACCACCTGCGCCCCGGCCCAGGCCAGGAGTTCAGACACTTTCTGACCGGACGGGTTGCGGTATATCCCTTTCCTTCCGAAGATGACCACCTGTTTGAACACGGCATAGTCCTCGCCTGCGAAGCGGAAGCAGCGCAGGTCTTCGTACCAGCCGGCCAGGTGGCGGGCAACGGCTTCTGTGATGCGGGCGTGCGGGATGATGTAGATCAGCACACCGCCTGCAGCAAGCAGGGGTGTGATCTCGGCCAGGAAGCGCTCTTCGAGGCGCGTCCCGCTGCCGGTTTCCGTTTCGCCGTCGTAGGGTGGATTCAAGAGGACGGCGGAAAAAGAGCCGCGGGTCAGCACAGCGTATTCGAATCCGGTGTTCAGCACGTGGTCCAGGACATTGGCTGCTACCGCAGCGCGCGTGTCCGAGAGCTCGATGCCATACGTCTGGGAGCCGGGAAGCGCCCCGGCGATTTCTGCCAGCGCCTCGCCCATACCGCAGCACGGGTCCAGCAGGCGGGAATTCTGTCCCGAAAGCCAGGTTTTTATCAATGCCACCTGGTGGGGCGGGGTTGCATAGAACCCCAATTTCGATTGACCTTCGAGTCGCATGTCGCATCTCCTTGTGAAATGGAAAGCGGGAGACGCGCTGCACCCCAAACGGGGAAGCGCATCCCCCGCCGGGGATAAGTGGAAGTTCTGTTACTTGCTTATGGTGATCTGACCGCTCCGCAAACCCCGGGCAACGATCTCGCCCCATTCCTGCGGCTGGACTTCGTAGCCTTCCGGCACAGCGCCGGCACGTGTGAGCGGATTGATGAAGCCTTCGGCAAGGCCGGCATCGAGCAGGTATTTGCCCCAGCCGGTTTGCACCGGCCAGCGGGTGTCCCGCTCCAGCATGGCGGCTAAAGCAGTCGCAGCATTCATGCCCGGCCACGAGAAGACATAAAATGGTTCCTTCTCGCTGGCTTTGAGAGAGCATGGCGCAACCAGCCGCAGGAGCCGCGGCCTTGCATTGTGGCCCAGGGCAAGTTCAGGGGCATCTGCCGTCAGGCGTTCATAGCGGCTGCCCAGCCCGCGCACGGTCAGGCCGCTGCCGGGGACATCGCTGTCGCCGAGATTCAGCCAGGGGTGCTGGGCTTGAACTAGATCCGCCCAGATCGCCCCGATGGTCTTGGGATGCTGGGGGGCCATTTCGAGCCAGATCACAGTGTGGTGGCTGTCCACGGCGTAGCCGCGTACGACAGCCGAGGTCGAATCGTTCCGGATTCGGATGGTCATGGGTTCCTCCTATATGGTTTTCTGTGGATTGAGAAAATGCTGTTGACGTGCAGAACAGGCAATGGCCTGTATAACGGATAGGCTTGCCTGAAAATCAGGCAGCACACAAAAGGGTTGGATGGGACACATCAAACCCTTTCGTCTACTGTCTGAATTATTGGTTGCATAATGCTACCAGGCATGGTAGAATCGTTTTTGAAGGAGTAAACAACCATGCCTACCCTCCACGTGCGTAGTGTCCCCGAAGATTTGTATGACCGCTTGCGGCAACTGGCGCAATTGCGCAGCCGGTCGCTCGGCGCGCAGGTCGTTACGATGCTCTATGAAGCGCTCGATGAAGAAGAACAACGCAAAGACCAGGCGCGTGCGCTGACCTCCATTCGCCGCCGCCGGTTTACGCCTCCCAAGAAGGCTGCTTCCAGCCTTGACCTTTTGCGCGAGGATCGCCGGCGATGACGGATGCGCCTCTCCGGCTTGTCGTTGACGCCAGCGTCGGGATCAAGTTGTTCGTTGACGAGGAATATTCAGATAAGGTGCACGCCCTGTTCGAGCAACTGGCCGGTGACATCCCTGCCATTCTTTATGTGCCTGACCTGTTCTACATCGAGTGCACGAATATCCTACTGAAATACACCCGCCGGTTTGGACGTTCCCTGGAAGATTCGAGAGCCGACCTGGTGGACCTGAGCCGTTTATCTTTGCGGGTTGTTCCCACTGCCGATTTGATGGAAGATGCCTTACTGCTCGCGGCAGAACAGAACATCACCGCTTACGACGCTTGTTATGCGGTATTGGCTTCCCGTCTGGCCCTACGTCTCGTTACAGCAGACAAGTTGCTGGCAAAGGCCGTTGAGGCGCTCTGGATCGGCGATTTGGAACTTTGACCACTCTCCAGGAAAACAATATGCCCCCGCTTTCCCCAACCACCTTCCCGGAATGGCAAAACCAGCAGCAAACTGACCCTGATTTCGTCGCAGCAGCCGGCACGCTGGAGATTGGCTACCAGGTTGCCCGCCTGCGCATCCAGCGCGGCTTGACCCAGGCGCAACTGGCCGAGATGGTGGGGACACACCAGCCGTCCATTGCCCGGCTGGAAAACGGTTCGTCCGTACCCAGCCTGTCCTTCCTGGACCGCATCGCTGAGGCGCTGGATGCCCGGATCGAGCTGCGCGTCGTCCCGCGCTGATCCTGAAAAGACGTAAATTCCAGGGCTTGAGGAGATGTTCCTCAAGCCCTGTTTTGTTGCAAGATAGTGTTCCCTGGTACTTCCTACCCGTCCAACCCGGACACCCGGCCTTCGTACTCCGACTCCAGGTGGCAATCCTCGGTGTTCAAAGGGCGTGATGGCAGGGGCGTCTGTTCCGCCAGGCGCAGGCTGCTTTGAACGTTGCCATACCAGTCCAGGGTTTCCAGACCGTCCTGAACGATATTCAGAGTATGCACCAGATTGTCCGTGGGGAAGTTGGCCGCATTTTCAAAGCCGTCCGTTTCCACCATGACCCGGGCAACATCCTTCCAGGAAAGGGTAAAAAGGGGCTGGTCTACCTGGATGCCCATTTCCTTCAGGCGTTTCAGAATCGCTTGATATTTCTGTTCCTCGTTCACGGGTTGATCCTTTCTGTTTGTCAGGCGGGGACAAGTTCCGTCCACTCCTGAATGGGTTGGGCAACGCCATAGGGCAATCGCATTTCAACTTCCAAGGATTGCGAGCAGGTAATCGTTATCCCAACCGGCCTGC
>DYJM01000191.1 GCA_020723125.1 Acidithiobacillus ferrivorans | reverse complement strand
TTTTGTTGTCGGCATGTTTTTTGCATTTATGTTTTGCATTTAACGGGGACATCCAATGAAATCATTACCTCGTAATAAACCGAAGCGTGGCGCGCCGAAGCGCCTTCATCCGGGCGATCTTGTCCCGGCCTCCGAAAGAAGTCCATTTATACCCCCTACTTCCTTGTTGGAGCGCCTGCAGACGCTGATCCAACAGTACGATTTTAAGACCTTTTTCGTGGCAGCGGCGGCTCTGGCCGCAGAGAATCTAAATGCCGATGGCGCCGCATTCATTGTCCATGAGGGCAACTGCCTACGTTATCTGTTCTTCCACGGCCTGCCCACCAGTTATGAGTTCTTGTCACAGCATGTCTTTGCCGACGACGCAGGTATTAGCGGCGCGGCTTTGCACCGGGGCACAGCCATCTATACTCCAGACTATTCCCACAGCATCTGGGCCATGCCTGAGTATGTGAATACCGGCCTCACGGGCAGCTTAGCCATACCTGTGCATGGTCCCGATGGCTGCAGCGGTATCTTGGCCGTTTCCTGGTTCCACACCGCCCCTGCTCAACTCACTGACAGCGATCTGGCTCTGGCAAAACTCTTGGCCGACATGCTCGGCGCCGCCCAGTATCGGATGGGTATCGAACAGCACCTGGAGCGCATCGCCACGTGCGATGTCCTCACCGGCATTCCCAACCGTTACCAAATCGAAGAGCGCATTGCCTCTGCCTGTGCACGGGCGCAACGCAACGAGCGCATGCTAGCCATCATTTTGCTCGACCTAGATGGTTTCAAAGGTGTCAATGACACCATGGGGCACCAGGCGGGCGATCGCCTTCTGCGAGAGAGTGTCAGTCGGCTCCAGGACGTCATGCGCTCTGGGGACACGCTGGTGCGCTACGCTGGAGACGAATTCGTGTTGCTCGTCGAGAACCTGCGCCGCTTACGCGATCTCGAAGAACTCATGGCCCGCATCATGACGGCCTTGAACATCCGCATGAGCGTGAACGAGCAGCGTATCGGCATTACCGTCAGCGCAGGGGTCAGTGTTTATCCCTTGGACGATGTCGCCCCAGCGGAATTGATTCATCACGCCGACCTAGCGCTCTACCGGGCCAAGAGCGAGGGCGGCAATGGCTGGCGAAACTACAATCAGGATGAGGATCGGCGCGTCCGCGCACGGCAACATCTGCGCGGCGAGTTGGATCGCGCCCTGCAAGAGTCTGAATTCGTCCTCTACTGGCAGCCCATCATCTCCCTGCACACGGGTCGTTGCGTGGGAGCCGAGGCGCTGTTGCGCTGGCAACATCCCAACAACGGACTTCTCCTACCCGGTGCCTTTCTAGACGTGGCCGAGGATTCTCCCATCATGCAGCGCATCGGTCAGTGGGTGATGAAGACCGCCTGCCGTCAAGGAGAAATCTGGCACGCCGAGGGCATGGACTTGGACATCCACATCAACCTCGCCGCCCGTCAAGTGGAAAACCACCGCCTTTGTGACGACCTGCGTTGTACATTGAACGATTGCCCCGGCCTACCTCCTGCAAAACTCTGCCTGGAACTGGTAGAACGCATCGCCTTGCGAGATATCAAAAAAACAGCCAAGCTCATTGCCGATTGTCGGAGCATGGGGGTGCATTTTGCCCTAGATGACTTCGGTACCGGTCCGGCAGCCCTCCAATATCTGCTGGAGCTGGATTGCAACCAGATCAAAATCGACCATAGCTTTGTCATTCCCATGACACAAAGCCGTCGCCATGCGCAACTGGTACAGGCCATGATCCAGATGGCCCACGCCCTAGACGTCATCGTCACTGCAGAAGGCATAGAAGACGACGAAAGCCAGCAATTATTGTGCGATATGAATGCCGAGCAGGGACAGGGATTCGGCATTGCCAGACCAATGTCAGCCAGCGATTTCAGCGTTTATTTACGCGCTCCACCTCAGCAGTTGTGAGTATGTAAAAAAGCGTGTGACCGGTTACTTCCCGTGTCAACAGATTCTGCGAGAGATAGATCGTTTCTTTTAAGGGTATCCAATGAATTTACAAAACAACGATCAAGATGATTTGAAATATCTTTCCAAATTCATGGT
>DYJM01000190.1 GCA_020723125.1 Acidithiobacillus ferrivorans | reverse complement strand
GTCTACAAAGCCTACGACACGCGGTTGGAGCGGGACGTTGCGATCAAGTTCATTCGTAAAGGCGCGTTTCCTGCGGATCACCTGGATCAAATCCTCAAGCGTTTCGAGCGGGAATCCAAGGCGCTGGCGCGGCTCTTCCATCCAAACATTGTGAAAGTCCTGGACTATGGTGAATATGAAGGCTCTCCTTACATGGTGCTGGAGTACCTGCCGGGGGGAACCCTGAAACAAAGGTTGGGGAAGCCACTTCATTGGCGCGAGTCCATCGAATTGCTCATTCCGATTGCGCGGGCTTTGGAATATGCCCATTCGCAGGGAATTCTCCACCGCGATGTCAAACCATCCAACATCCTGCTGACCAAATCCAACCAGCCGTTGCTCACCGATTTTGGGATTGCGAAAATCCTGGAGAGCGGGGATGCCACCACGTTGACCGGCACCGGCGTTGGCGTCGGGACGCCGGAATACATGGCCCCCGAGCAATGGACGGGCAAGGCAGGCGTCCAGTCCGATATTTATTCATTGGGCATCGTGCTTTATGAAATGGTGACGGGACGCAAGCCCTATATGGCAGATACCCCGGCGGCAATTCTTCTCAAGCAAGCCACCGAACCGCTGCCTCGTCCCACATTGTTCGCTCCAGACCTCCCGGAGAGCGTGGAGAAGGCGTTGATCAAAGCGCTTGCACGGAATCCAAATGACCGTTTTCAGACCATGGAGAAATTCGCCATTGCGCTTGAAAATTTGGCAAAAGGAAGACAGCCCGAGCGCACATCCAGCGGGGTACCAATATCGCCTGCGTTGGCAGGCAAAACCTACGCGACGCTGGAACAGGAGGATTCCCGCGCAACATATATGCAGGAGGCGACCGCCGGCACCCGCCGCCAGACGGGATTCGGCGACCAAACAGGAACAACCAGGGATGTACTCTTCCCTGAAAAGCAAAAGAAACGAGCGATTCCCGTCTGGGTTTATGTGCTGGGTGCGGGGATGGGTGGGCTGATGATCCTGTTGCTTTGTGTCGGTGTAGCGTGGGCCAGTGGCATGTTCGGGAGTCCCACCCAGGCCGCGCAGGTTGAACCATCGTTTCCAACCGACGTGGTTGCCGCCAATCCCCAGTCTCTGATCCCTCCGTCGCCTACTGCCATATTGATCCTCCCCACCGACTTGCCACCACTCGCGCCAGATAATACGCCTGCCCCAACCAATACAACCGCGCCTTTGCCCACGCCGAGACCAGGGAATGAACCAAGCGGCAAAATCGTTTACGCCTGCCAGATTTCGGGAAAATCGGATTTCAATGAGATCTGCCTGATCAACGCGGACGGGTCCGGTTTCAGGCAGTTAACCAGCAATGGCGCCGATAATGGCTGGCCGTCATTATCGCCGGATGGACAAACGGTATTTTATGCCAGCACAGAATCGGGATCATGGCAGATATACAAAATATCCTTGAGTAGCAACTCGAACTCACAAGTGACCTTTGGCCCCGGCATGGCCACGGCTCCTGACATGTCTCCCAATGGACAAATTGTATACACACAATCCAGCACGGTTGACTCTATTTGGGTTATGAATGCAAATGGCAGCGGGGCGCATCAGGTCTACAAGATAGGTTGGGCCCCGGTTTGGTCGCCGGATGGGCGCAAGATACTCTTTGCTTCCGGCTCACTCGACCAGCCACAACTTTACATTATCAACGCCGACGGATCCGATTTTCACCAACTGACCAATTCAGCCAACTTGCGCGGCCGCAGTGACTGGTCTTCTCTGGATCTGATAGCCTTCTATGCTGGACCATCCTGGAGCAGAAACTTGTTTACCATCAATTCCGATGGCTCAGGGCTTTCCCAAATCACTGATGGTGGAAACAGCCAGGGACCCAGTTTTTCCCCGGATGGACAGTGGATTGCATTTACTGGTTATTTTGACAACATGGGGGATTCGAACGGATGCGAGATTTATATTATCCGTATTGATGGCAGTGATAGAATACGCTTGACATCCAATTCTTATTGCGATTGGCAACCTCGCTGGGGACCTTAGGAGAGACAAGCATGAGCGGTCTCATCGGTCAATCCCTCGGACGCTA
>DYJM01000189.1 GCA_020723125.1 Acidithiobacillus ferrivorans | reverse complement strand
TTACCTGGGGGCTGCCGCCGTCGCCCTGCGCCGTAAAATCGTAGCACGGCGCAACGCGGGACTGCGCTTTTGAGACGCGTCTCCATTGCTTTGTACCCACAGGGTGCTGCGCGACCCACAGGGTACTGCGCAACGGCTTGCGCGCTTGCCAGTTCGGCAGTATACTTTCAATGTCATTAAGTTAAGGATTGCACCTCCGCAATTGCTCCTATATGTGGAGAAAATCACTCAGCAAACGCCGTATATGGGTGTGGACAGAAACACTAACTCGCTAACTTAACGACATTGAGTATACTTTCATCACTGCGCCCCTGTTTCTCTCCGCGAAGCGTAAGATTCTGCCCCACCGCCGCTAATCCAAACTATTAGGCAGCCTGCGCCAAACAAAAGGAGTGAAAGATGAATCTCGGCAAGTACAAGCGTATCGTTTTCAGTTTGGCAGCCAGTCAGTTATTCTTGGTCGGACTGTTTCTGTTGCTGAATGAGTCGCCGCAGATAGCCCGCGCCGCCCCCAGCGAACTGTTTGTCACATCTGGCGGGGGCGGCGACTGCTCCCAGGGCAATCCCTGCGACCTACAGACCGCGCTGAGCCAGGCTGTGGACGGCGACACCCTCTACCTGGCGCAGGGAACCTACACCGGTACCGGTGGGGCCGTCATCACAGTCACCAAGAGCATCACCATTTATGGCGGGTGGGATGGCGCCACAACCACGCCCGTTGTACGCGACCCCGACACCTACCCCACCACACTTAATGGCGAGGATACGCGGCGGGTAGTCGAAATCAGCGGGAACGTCTCCCCTACCATAGACGGCTTCGTCATCACCGGCGGAAAAGCCCCGGACGGGGGCGGCGTGTACATCCATGACGCCTCACCCATCATTCAGAACAACATCATCACAGCCAACCGGAGCATTGATAGTGGTACCTACGTTGGCGGTCGGGGCGCCGGCATCTTTGTGAGCGGGGCCAGCAATGCTGTCATTGCCCAAAACCACATCCTCAGCAACACGTCGGGGTATGGGGGGGGAATTTATCACAATGGCACCACAGCCATCACCATTACCGCTAATGAGATTGTAGATAACATTGCCTCCGAACGAGGGGGCGGCATCCTGCTGGAGAATTCTCCAGATATCATTCGAGCCAACCTCATCTCTGGCAACACTTCCGCTGGCGATGGTGGAGGTATGCTCATCTGGGCCGCAGCTGCCCTTGTGGATGCGAATCGCATTACGGGCAACTCTGCCTCCACCGTTGGCGGGGGGATCAGCATGGGTAACAATGCGACCCCGAACCTGATCAACAACCTGCTAACCAGCAACGCCCAGGATGGAGTTTTTGTTGAGAGTTCCTCGCCAGTGATCGTGAACAACACCATCGTTGGCAGCGGATCGCCCGGTTCTGGAGATGGCATCAGTCTCTACAGCAGCCCTGGCTGCGCGCCTCCCTATTGTATTGGAGGGAGCATTATCAACAACATCATCGTCAGTTACGAGGTCGGTGTCTTCGGCATTGGCGTCATCACTCCTGTTATTGATTACAACGATGTGTGGGGCAATACGACGGCAGATTACTCCCTGCCGGTCGGGGCGGTGACAGGTACGCACAACATCTCACTGGATCCCCTCTTCGCCAACCCGGCGGCTGATGACTACCACCTGCAAAGCGGTTCGCCCTGTGTCAATGCGGGCGATCCTGCCGGGGCGCCGCCTGCTCCCCCAACTGACATTGACGGCTACCCACGGCCCACTGGCAGCAGGGTAGACATCGGCGCTGATGAATTTCAACTTAATATCTTTTTGCCAGTAGTGTTGAGGCACTAAGAGAGTGTCTGAAAACCCTAACACAAAGTCACCAAGACACGAAGTCACGAAGTTTTTCCCTTTGTGTCTTTGTGGCTTTGTGCCTTCGTGATGAAAAATCCCGACTTTTCAGACACTTTCTAAGCTCCACAGCATGGAGGAAACTCTGGGGAAAAAACACATACTGCATAACAACTCACTGGCGCTGACCACGTTGCACGTAACATTTATCTGTTCGGCAGCACGGATTGGGTGCCAGGCCGCCGCTTGTTGATGGATCGTGGCGTTC
>DYJM01000058.1 GCA_020723125.1 Acidithiobacillus ferrivorans | reverse complement strand
ATTTGTAATCAGTGGGTCAGGGGTTCGATTCCTCTCGCCAGCACCAAATAAAACAGGCACTTAGCGAAATTTGCTGGGTGCCTTCATTTTTACGGGAGAGCAAAAAATGGAGTTAAAACAACAGAATATACGATGATAAACTCAATAGAGGCCATTGATAAAGTGATATCAGTCGCCCCCATGCTCGACTGGACTGACCGCCACTGTCGGCACTTTTTGCGGCTGATTTGCCCTTCCTGTGTGCTCTACACGGAAATGCTGACGACTAATGCGCTGCTGCTGGGTCGCGATCCCCAGCGTTTTCTGGAGTATTCTGCGGCCGAACACCCCTTGATTTTGCAGGTGGGAGGCGATGATCCAGCCGCAATGCGCCGTGTTTCCAGGCTGGCCAAGGAGTATCAATACGACGGAATCAACCTGAATGTAGGCTGTCCCTCGCCACGTGTGCAAAAGGGCAGTTTTGGTGCCTGTCTCATGGCGACCCCGGAATTGGTTGCCGAGCTGATGGCAGGGCTTTCGGACAGTGCCTTACCGGTGAGTGTCAAACATCGTTTGGGATTGGATCGCGAAGAGGATTTTGCGTCTTTGCAGCAATTCGTGGAAATTGTGGCGCAGTCGGGATGCCAGCATTTTATTGTGCATGCCCGTAATGCCTGGTTGAAGGGCCTGAATCCCGCAGAAAATCGGGAAATACCGCCATTACGCTGGGATTGGGTACATCGTCTGAAAAGCGATTTCCCCCACTTGCGCATTGAAATCAATGGAGGTTTCAAGACCACTGAAACAGTACTGGATCAATTCGCTCACGTCGATGGGGTGATGATTGGTCGAGCCGCTTATCATAATCCAATGTTCCTGGCAGAAGTGGAAATGGCCATGGACAGGCGCGGGCAATTACCTGATCGATCCGTCGTGCTCGAACAATTACTGGCTTATGCCGAAAACTGGGGAGAGGCATTACCTGCGCCACGCCTGAGTCGCCATCTGCACGGTCTGTATTTTGGGGTTACTGGCGCTGGAGAATGGCGTCGATTTCTGGGTACGGCGACAGTCAACGAAAACGCCGCAGAATTTCTGCGGCGCGCCATGCAACATATTGAAAAAATGGATCAGGCAAGTACTTGATGACTGATTTCCAGCAAGCGCAAGGTGCGTTGATCGCGGATGCGGTAATAGACGCGACTGGCCGCCTTTCTGACCAGGACCAGACCGGAATCCTGCAGTAAGGCAAGATGTTGGGAAGCGTTACTGTGGCTGGTGTTGATGGCTGTTACCAGGTTCTGCATGCTCATTTCACCCCGCCCCAGCAGGCAGATGATTTTGTAGCGCAACGGATGAGACAAGGCCTTGATAATTTCAGAAAGCTGGTTGATTTCCCGTTCGGGAATGATGGTGTTTCCTGTGCTTTTCATGGTGTCTCCTTGCTTGACTGTCATCGGATAATCGACCTGGACAATTAGGCAGAAACCATGCCAGAAAATTTAACAACATGAAATATAAAATAAAAAATAATAATCGGCAGGTTTCTATGGCGCGTCTATCAGCTTATGCTGTAGACCTTTGACTACGCTTTTTGCGCAGATAATTCATTTGATTGATTCATAAGTTATTTTCGTTGTTTTCAAGGGGCGACAGTCGCACTTTCAGGACTGCCGCTCACGCTCAGCTTAGATTTTGTTGCGCCAATACTGATCTTCCTTGTCCATAATCCGTGCAGCCTCATCCGGCCCCCAGGAGCCCGCTGGATAGGTGAGGATATAGTCGGTTTCCCGGCCCCAGGCCTTGATAATCGGATCCACTACCCGCCAGGCCCATTCCACTTCATCAAAGCGGATAAACAGGGCTTTGTCGCCTTCCATGACATCCAGTAACAAGGCTTCATACGCATCCAGCTCCTGTTCACCCTCCTTGCGATAGGAAGCATTGAGCTGCACCGGACGGACGCGCATTTCCAGGCCGGGCTCCTTGATCTGGATTTCGGTTTTCAGACTTTCTGGTTCCAGAGAAAGCAGGATCCAGTTGGGTTCGATTTTTTCGATGCTGGTTTCCCGAAAAAGCTGTTGGGGCGTATGCCGAAAACGCAGGGCAACGCTGGAGGTTTTGTTTTCGAGGCGTTTGCCGGTACGCAGATAAAAAGGAACCCCGCGCCAGCGCCAGTTATCAATATAAAATTTCGCGGCCACATAAGTCTCGGTAATGGAGTTGGTTTCAACCCCGGCTTCATCCTGATAGCCCGGTACATGCTTGCCATCTACTACCCCGGGACCATATTGGGCGCGCATGGCATAGGCCGTGACGGCAGATTTGGGGATGGGTCTAATAGAGCGGAGTACCTTGACCTTTTCATCACGCAGAGCGTCCGCTTCCATGCAGGGGGGAGGCTCCATAGCTACCAGAGTCAGAATTTGCATCAGATGATTCTGCAACATGTCCCGCAATGCTCCGGCCTGATCATAATAACCGGCGCGACTTTCGATGCCACCACTTTCGGCTACGGTAATTTGCACATGGTCTATATAATTGCGGTTCCAGAGGGCTTCTACGGCCAGATTGGCAAAACGATAGACCATCAGGTTCTGGACGATTTCCTTGCCTAAATAATGGTCAATGCGATAAATCTGTTCCTCGCGGAAGTGACGATGCAACTGTTCATTGAGGCGTATGGCGCTTTCCAGGTCTTCACCGAAAGGCTTTTCAATAACAATGCGATAGTCGCCTTCCTGATTGAAGCCGGCACCCGAGAGTTGCTGAACAACAGGCACAAAATCTGCCGGGCGAATGGCCAGATAAAATATGGTAGCAGCAGGTTTATCCGCACCCTCCTCAGTGAGGGCCGCGCGGAGCTTTTCATAAGATTCCTTTTCATGAATTTCCCCGCGCACATACTCAAAGTGTTTGCAGAAAACATCAAAATGCTCGGGATGAAAATTGCCGGCGTAGGTTTCCAACTGTTCTCGCAAGAAATCCTGCCAGCCATTATTGTCCCAAGGACGCCGCCCAAAAGCCAAAATGCGCATTTCCTCGGGCATCATACCGGCGCATTCCAGGTGATACAGGGCCGGGAGCAGCTTTTTACTGGCCAGATCCCCCGTAGCGCCAAAAATGACGAACTGACAAATACATTGGTTATCCACTCAGTCCTCCTTTTGTACGGCATGACCGCCGAACTGATTGCGCATCATGGCCAATAACTTGGCCGCATAGTCGTCTTTTCCCTGGGAAGCCCAACGCATCTGCAGGGCCAACGTGATGACCGGAGCAGGAATTTTCATGGCCAAAGCGGCTTGAGCGGTCCAGAGCCCTTCGCCCGAGTCGGCGACTATCGGAGCAATATCCGCGAGGACCTGATCTTTGTGCAGGGTGTCAGCGGTCAGGTCCAAAAGCCAGGAGCGGACCACACTGCCATAGCGCCACATTTCGGCGACGTTGGCGAGATCCAGATTGAATTCAGTCTTGGCCTGAAGAATGGCGAAACCTTCGGCGAGTGCCTGCATCATTCCATATTCAATACCGTTGTGAACCATTTTCACGAAATGCCCGCTGCCTACCGGTCCGCAGTGCAGCCAACCCTGATTTTCACCGGGAGCGAGGGCTTTCAGAAAAGGCGTGACCTGAGCAACCGCTTCAGGACTGCCGCCCACCATCAGCGCATAGCCTTCCTGCAGCCCCCACACTCCGCCAGAAACGCCCGCATCCACGTATTGCAGTCCAGCAGCCTCTACCTTGGCGGCCTGCGCCATGGAGTCCTCGTAGAGTGCATTGGCGCCATTGACCAGGGTGTCACCCTTGCTTAACAGGGGAAGTAACTGGTCAATATGCTCTTGCGTGGCTTCACCGGCCGGTAGCATTAACCAGATGACTCTGGGGGCTGGCAATTGTTTGACCAGATCTTCCAGCGAGCTGGCAGCGTGCATGCCGGTCTCCTGGGCAAGGTCCTGAGCCTTTTGGACATGGCGATTGTAAGCAATGACATTCATGCCTTTCAGATGCAGACGGCGCGCCATATTGGCACCCATGCGACCAAGACCGACCATGCCTATACTGGGTTTACTCATGTCATGCTCCTTTGCGTATGCGTCTGTCGGGAAAGTGATAGTATGTTGAGTATAGACATATTAGGCTGTTATTGTTTTTTGCTAAAGGAAATACGCATGAATCTGGGTACTCCGTGTTCTGCTTCTGCGACCCGGCTGATGATGCTGGGCGCCGGTGAATTAGGTAAGGAAGTATTGATTGCTGCCCAGCGTCTGGGTGTTGAAACCATTGCCGTGGATCGTTACGCAGATGCGCCTGCCATGCAGGTCGCTCACCGTGCCTATGTGATGGATATGACCGACCCTGAAGCGATTCTGGCTCTGGTCAAGCGTGAGCGTCCGCATTTTGTGGTTCCGGAAATTGAAGCCATTGCCACTTCTGCCTTGACGGAAATCGAAAAATCCGGCTTGGCCACGGTGGTCCCTTCGGCGCGGGCCGTACAGTTGACCATGGATCGCGAGGGTATTCGTCGTCTGGCGGCCGAACAGTTGGGCTTGCCCACTTCTCCTTACCGCTTCGCCAGCAGCTTGCAGGAACTGGAGGCGGCAGCGGCCGATCTGGGTTTTCCCTGTGTGATCAAACCGGTCATGTCTTCCAGCGGCAAAGGGCAGTCGGTCGCACGGAGTGCGGCGGAATTGGCGCTGGCCTGGCAGGAAGCGCAGACGGCCGGGCGTGTGGGGGCGCAGAAAGTCATTGTCGAGGGTTTTGTGGACTTTGATTTTGAAATCACCGTGCTGACGGTGCGTTCGGCCTTTGGCACGGTGTTCTGTCCCCCCATCGGCCATCGTCAGGAAGCCGGAGACTATGTGGAGTCCTGGCAGCCCCAGGCCATGTCCGCGCAGGCGCTTCAGGATGCACAGAGCATGGCGCAAAAGGTGACGGATAATCTCGGCGGACAGGGATTATACGGGGTGGAATTTTTTGTGCAGGGTGAAGCCGTGATTTTCAGTGAGTTGTCGCCCAGACCCCATGACACTGGTCTGGTGACCCTGGCCAGTCAACGTCAGAACGAGTTTGAATTGCATTTGCGGGCTATTCTGGGCTTGCCCGTTGATCCCGGATTCCGCAAAGCTTCGGCTTCTGCGGTTATTCGGGGTAAAAACCTGGGTTGGGGGCCCCGATATGCCGGTCTTGAAACAGCACTGGCCGTACCGGAAAGTGATTTACGTCTGTTTGGCAAGCCGACGGCCAGCAAGTTGCGGCGGCTTGGCGTAGCCGTCGCTGCCGGAGAAAATGTGGAAGAGGCGCGGGAAAGGGCGACCAAGGCCGCCGCAGCGATTACGGTAAGCCCCGCCTAACTTTTTACAAATTGTTCGATGCGATCCAGTGCCATTTCCAGATTTTTGTCACTGGTCGCAAAAGAAAGGCGAATATGTCCGGGGCTTCCAAAGGCAGAGCCCGGTACCACCGCAACGCCTGCTTCCAAAAGGGCTTCCGCCAGAATCAGGTCATCCTGCAGGTTTTTGGCCTGCATCACTTCATGAAAGCCCGGGAAGCTGTAAAAGGTGCCGTCTGATGGCAGCACGTTGACGCCCGGAAGACTATGCAGGCGACCATAAACGTAAGCATGACGGCGCCGGAAAGCATGAACCATTTCATGCACCGCAGTATCGCCCCCTTCCAGAGCTGCCTGGGCCGCTACCTGGGCGATGGAGGTTGGATTGGAGGTGCTTTGCGACTGCACGGTGTTCATGGCCGTAATCAGTGTTTCGGGCCCCGCACAATAACCAATGCGCCAACCGGTCATGGCATAAGCCTTGGAGACGCCATTCATCACAATGCAGCGCTCTTTCAGGTCGGGGCAGGCATTGGCGATATTCACGAAGGGCTGATCCTGAAAGAGGATTTTTTCATACATGTCATCGCTGGCAATCAGAATCCGGGGATGACGGCGTAATACTTCTCCCAGTGCTTCAAGCTCACTGCGGCAATAAGCGACTCCTGAAGGATTGGAGGGGCTGTTAAGCACTAAAAGCCGGGTGTTTTCGGTGATGGCAGCTTCCAGTTGTTCGGGCAGAATTTTGAAATGCTGGGCGGCGTCGGTATCAATAATGACCGGACAGGCCTCGGCAAGAATGACCATATCGGGATAGGACACCCAATAAGGCGCGGGAATGAGGACTTCATCTCCAGCATCCAGCAAGGCCTGACAGAGGTTGAAAAAACTCTGCTTGCCGCCGACGGAGACCAGCACCTCATTGGGGCGGTAATCGAGATGATTGTCCCGGGCAAATTTGGCTATGATGGCGGCTTTCAGCTCCGGCGTGCCTCCGACTGCGGTGTACTTGGTGAAACCCCGGTGAATGGCTTGTATGGCCGCATCCTTGATATATTCGGGTGTGTCGAAATCGGGCTCGCCAGCGCCAAGACTGACAATGTCTTTGCCTTCCCGACGGAGTTGCTGTGCCCGGGCGGTAACGGCGAGTGTCGGAGAGGGACGCACCGCAGTAACGCGGCGGGAAAGGCGAATATCCACGATGTTAAACTCCAGATATCATTTTCAGCGGGTGCGGCAAATGCGCACAAGAGGGCAAATGATAAGCATCCGTCACTTAAAATCAACTATTTTGCTGTAGACGAAAAGTTCGGCAGTTGCCTGTGGTGGTTGATTGACATTACAGCCGGCTACAAGGATATGCTGCAGGTTGCAATTTTCAAATAGTAATGGGCAGCGGGCAGTAAAGGGAGCGTTATGAAAAATCTGGAGATCGGGGTGGCCGGGATGACCTGTGCTTCCTGCAGCAGTCGGGTAGAACGCGCCCTGAATCGCTTGCCGGGGGTGCAGGCCAGCGTGAATTTGAGTACTGAGCGGGCAACCGTGGCATTCGATCCGACTCAAACCAGTCTGGAAACGCTGAGGGCTGCGATTGCTGATATAGGCTATCAACCTGTCGTGGCTCAATCTGAGCTGGAGCTTGGCGGGATGACTTGTGCTTCCTGCAGCAGTCGCGTTGAGCGCGCTCTGGGCAAGGTGCCCGGCGTCCTGTCGGCCAGCGTCAATCTGGCCACGGAACGGGCCATGGTCGAATATTTTCCGGATAGCAGCAATCAGGATCAATTGATTGCCGCTGTTATCAATGCCGGTTATGAAGCGCGGGCGGTCCGTGCAGAGACCGGGGAAGAAGATCGTAAAATCTCCCGATTGCGGCTGATGCGAAAAGATTTGCTGACGGCAGTTGTTCTGGCTGTGCCTATTTTGTGCTTGTCCATGGGTCCCCTGCTTTTTCCGGCGTTGGGACGATGGCTGCAAGAAAATGCACTCTTTGGGCATTTTTGGGACTGGGTTCAGGCCGTACTGGCAACGCTGGTATTGGCCGGTCCGGGGCGGCGTTTTTTTCGTCCGGGTCTGATTGCCTACCGTCATTTGTCTCCGGATATGAATTCTCTGGTGGCTACCGGTACGGGAGCCGCCTGGCTGTTCAGCATGATCGTGCTGATTTTTCCAGAGCTTTTCAAACAGGTCGGATTGCATGTGTATTTTGATTCGGCGGCAGTAGTCATCGCCGCCATTCTGCTTGGCAAGTATCTGGAAGAGCTGGCCAAAGGCCGGGCCTCGCAGGCGATTCGGCATCTGGTTGACCTGCAGGCCAAGGACGCAACACTGCTCAAGAATGGGCAGGAACAGCGGATGCCACTCAACCGCATCCGCACCGGAGATCATCTCCTGGTCAGACCGGGAGAGCGTCTGCCTGTGGATGGCATCGTCCTGGAAGGAGAATCCTATATAGATGCAGCCATGCTGACCGGAGAAGCGTTGCCTGAGCATAAAAAGGCCGGTGACTCTGTCGTCGGCGCGACGATCAACGGTAACGGCAGGCTGATTATCGAAGCGACTGCGGTGGGGCAAAATACGGTCATTGCCCATATTATTCAGATGGTCGAACAGGCTCAGGCGGGAAAGCTGCCCATCCAGGGTCTTGCTGACCGGGTGGTTCGCGTATTTACGCCTATGGTTATTGGCATTGCGCTGCTGAGTTTTATGGTGTGGTTATGGTTGGGACCCAGCCCGGCTATTACTGTGGCGCTGTTGTCCGCCGTGGCGGTGCTGGTAGTGGCCTGTCCCTGTGCCATGGGACTTGCCACCCCGGCGGCGGTCATGGTCGGCACCGGTCGGGCCGCAGAGTTAGGTGTGTTTTTTCGCAAAGGACTGGCGCTGGAAACGCTGGCGCAGGTGAAAACGGTCTGTCTGGATAAAACCGGCACTTTGACGCGGGGTACGCCAGCCGTGTGTGAAATTGTCGCAGACGATGTCCGCCAGGTTCTGACCCTGGCTGCGTCGCTGGAAGTGGCTTCTGAACATCCTTTGGCGCGGGCCATTGTGCAGGCTGCCCATGAACGGGAGTTTCCCCTGTCTGCGGTGACGGATTTTCAGGCTGTTCCTGGCCGGGGTGTTGAGGGCGTCGTAGCCGGACAGAAAATTCTGGTCGGTACGGCGGTCTGGTTGCGGGAGAATGGCGTAGCGCAGGGCGCTACACGGTGGGCTGAGCCGCAGGTGGCCCAAAACTGGGTGTATATTGCCGGGAATGGACATCTGCTGGGGAAAATCGCCATTCAGGACAGCGTAAGACCCGAATCCTTGGCGGTCGTCCAGAAACTGCAGTCCATGGGTATGCGGGTGGTCATGATTACGGGTGACAGCCAGAGCGCAGCGCGGCATCTTGCCGAACACCTTGGAATAGAAGAGTTTTATGCAGAGGTGTTGCCTCAGGATAAGGCAAATATCGTCAAGCAGTTACAAAACCAGGGCGGCAAAGTCGCCTTTGTGGGCGATGGCATCAATGATGCTCCGGCTTTGGCTCAGGCCGATGTGGGCCTGGCCCTGGCTTCAGGCACTGACATTGCCATGGAGACGGCTGATCTGACCTTGACCCATGGGGATCTCAGTGCATTGGTGACGGCGGTGCAGGCAGCGCGAAAAACCATGGCGACCATTCGCGGTAATTTATTCTGGGCGTTTTTCTACAATATCCTGCTGATTCCGGTGGCTGCGGGGGTGCTGATTCCCTGGGGGTTTCAGCTGAATCCCATGCTGGCGGGACTGGCCATGGGCATGTCGTCAGTATTTGTGCTCAGCAACAGTTTACGTTTGAAGTGGCTGCGTCCGTGGGTGCCTGATTCAGTCTGAAAAAATGCACCCAAAACCGTCGGGCAAGCGTATGCCGTGTTATTCCTGAAATTCGCTGACAAGGTGACTGAGTGGCGCAAAATCCCTGGCAACGTCCGGTCAATAAAAACCTCTGGGTATTATGGAAACTGAAGCCCTTTTTGCGTTCCCGGCTGGGGCTGCTGCTGGCTTATCTGTTGGCCATGCTCTGCAGCGCTGCCGCTTCCTTGGTTTTGCCCCAGGGCGCACGCTTTATTCTCGACAAGGGGTTCCACAGTTACAGGGCATTGCTATGGATCAGCATTGCGCTATTCATATTGGGTATGTTTACGGTCGCCATGCGCGGGCTACGGGATGGTCTGGCAACCTGGCTGGGGCAGGGGGTCGTCGCCGATTTGCGCAGCGCCGTGTTCAGTCATGCGCTGCATCTTCCCGCCATATTTTATGAGACATTCCGGACCGGTGAGGTCATTTCGCGGTTAAGCAGTGATGTCACCATTTTACGCTTTGGTTTGACGGGCGTGCTCGGACGCAGTCTGCAAAGCGGCATCACCCTGGTCGGCGCGCTGGTGTTGATGCTGGTGACCATGCCCCAGTTGCTGATCCCGGGAATGTTGGTATTGCCGTTGCTGGTGTTGGTCAATATCCGCTCAGGACGTCTGCAGCGCGGATACAGCCGCAAGGAACAGGATTATCTGGCTGATCTCAGTGCCCATACCGAAGAATCCATCAATGGCATTCGGGTCATCCAGGCGCTTACCCTCGAAGCTCAGACTGAAACCCGATATCGCCAGGATATTCATCTGTTGCTGGGACAAGTCTGGTCGCGGGTTAAAGTCCAGTCCTGGTCCACCTTTCTGACGGGAAGCCTGGTTTTTCTGGCACTCAGCGCCATGCTCTATCTGGGTGGTCTGGCGGTTCTCGAAAAACAGGTAGGCATGGGCGTACTGGCGGCATTTCTGCTTTATGCCCTGATGGCGGCAACGTCTTTGGCCTCGTTGGGGGAGTTATGGGGCAGCATGTCGCGTCTGGCGGGTGCCACTGAACGCTTGCTGGCGCTGCTGGATGAACAGCCGGAACACAGTGTCCCGGCTTTGTCAGGCGCTGTCGGCAAGGTTCCGGAATCCTCTGAATTTTCCATCAGAAATCCGGCACGATTGACCCTGGAGCGCGTCGCCTTCCGGTACCCTTCGCGGCCGGATGTGCCTGCTATTGAAAATATTTCCCTGGATATCGAACCCGGAGAAACGGTGGCTTTTGTAGGTGCTTCCGGAGCCGGTAAGAGTACGGTGTTTTCCCTGCTCATGCGCCATTATCAACCCAGCGAAGGGCGTATCCTGCTGGATGGAACCGATATCGAGGCCCTGCCCCTGCGCAGCTTGCGCCAGCAACTGGCTGTAGTTCCTCAACATCCTGTCATTTTTTCCATGAGTATTGCGGATAACATTTTGATGGCGCGTCCTGATGCCAATGAGGCAGCTTTACTGGCTGCAGTAAAGGCTGCTCGGGTGGATGAATTTTCTGACCGACTGGAATACAAACTGAAAACCCATGTTGGCGAAAAAGGCGTAACCTTATCCGGGGGACAACGCCAACGCATTGCCATTGCCCGGGCTATTCTGAGAAACCCTCGCGTACTGATTCTGGATGAGGCCACCAGCGCCCTGGATGCGGAAAATGAGCGGCTCATTCAGGAGGCACTGGCTAATTTGACCGCGCAGCGGACCACCCTGGTGGCAGCGCATCGTTTGGCCACTATTGTTCATGCTGCACGCATTGCCGTGCTCGATCAGGGCCGACTCATTGCTCTTGGCAGTCATGAAGCGCTGCTGAAAAGTTGTCCCACATACCGACAATTTGCTGAATTGCAGCGCCTGCACGAACAATCTCCGGAATTATTCACCCTGGAAAAAATACGCGCCTGAAGAAAAACAGAACTATAGTCAAAGCTGGCGGTCTGAAATTGGGTGGCTGTTTTTGAAAACCGAATGTGGCCGATAAATAGGGTGGGAGGCCCTCCATGAGCACAGATTTTGACCAAAGTACCGCCTGGATCAGGCGCGCGCAAGGCGACATGAAGGCTTTTGTAGAAGGATTGGCGGCAAGGCTGGAGGGAGATATGCCCGGCCTGGTTGAGGTGGAAAGAAAAAAGGACGGTTTTTTTGCCAAGACCAGCCATGTCCATGCCATCACTGTCCACACCGACAATAATGATTATTTACTGACTCTTGAAGGTGCGCATATCAGCACTATTCGCAACAAAACCGTACGTGGCGTGGTGCTTAAACACGAGGATTTACCACTCGCCACCTGGCTGGAAAGCCTGGTGAAAGACCTCGGTGATTTGTCTGGGGAAATGCAGGGAGCCAGCAACGCATTGCACGATTTTCTCATGGGGTAACGGCAAGGAGGTACTATGTCCATTTGGGACAAGATCAAACACGGAATTGAGGAAGTCGCCCAGGACGCGCAGCGTGCGGCCGATAATCTAAGTCATAACGTGAGTCAGGGCGTCCGCTCACAAACTCCTGAGGAAATGCAGCGCTATTCTGAATGGGAACAGGCCTTGCAGCAACGCCGCCTGCCCAATTTTGTCCAAAATCGCCTGTTCGCGACCAGTCAGGGTCATCTTCCCTGGATCAGTACGGCCACTGCCGCAGAACTTCTTTTGCAGCGCAGTCACGGGGTTCAGCCTATCGGTATGGTAACCGGAAACTGTTGGTATCACTTTGGTTATTCCTGGACCCAGGGACACTACGATGGCTGGCACACGGCGGTAGAGCGTATGCGCCTGGAGGCCATCGCTCTGGGAGCCAATGCGATTGTCGATGTGCGCATGAAAGTGCGGCACGGAGAAGGCGAGGATATGGATTATGGGGTGACTGGCACTGCTATCCGGCTAACCGGAATTCCCCCTGCTGCTGCGCCCGTTATCGCCACGGTGTCCGCCCTGGAATTTGTCCGTTTGCTGGAAGATGGCGTGGTTCCTGTAGGTATTGCCATTGGCGCCAATTTTGACTGGTACATGCCCTGGATGGGCACTGTCGCCGATCAGGCTTCTCAGCAGGCGCCTTTTGCGGCGCGGTACTGGAACATGGAAATTACCGACCTTTCCACTTTTCAGGAAAATGTCCGGCGCCGGGCGCTTTATGATTTGCGCGAAGATGGCCGCAAGATGGCCGCCGGAGTTCTTGGACACACCAGTTATACCCAAATGTTTCGGGTACCTGCTGATCAGGACAACCCCGAACGTTTTCTTTGTCGCCACATCAGTATTGGTACCGCCATCAGTTATCTGCCAAAAAACCCGCCGCAACATGAACTGCTTGCCATCATATCACTGGCTGATCACCCCCTGACCAGTGCTACTGTCTCCAAAGAGGATTTGATATGACCGATAGTACAGAACATCTCGCTCCCCATGCCGTAGAACGTCTGAAAGGACTGCGTTCGCAGGGCAGTCACGAAGGTATATTTACTTCGGATTTGTCCGTCAATGAATTTGTGATGGTCCGCAAGGCCAATTTTGAGCCCTTGGGCCTGGTGGTCGGTTCGTGTATTTATCACATGGGAATCCAGTATGGAAACTGGAATCAAAACATGGAAATGGATGTGCTTTCCCAGGCCATGTATCAGGCCCGTGAGCTGGCTATCAGTCGCATGGAACAAGAATCCATTTTACTGCAGGCTGACGGTATTGTGGGGGTGCGACTTGAAGTGAAGCGTATGGAATGGGATCAGGACATTCTCGAATTCATGGCGATTGGCACGGCCATCGCCCACCGCAGTGGTGCATCAGGCTTCAAGGGGGTGGGCGGCAAGCCCTTTACCAGTGATCTCAGTGGTCAGGACTTCTGGATGTTGTTGCAGGCGGGTTACCGCCCCATGGAAATGGTCATGGGTTCCTGTGTGTATCATGTGGCGCATCAAGGGTTGCTGAAATCCATGGGTAATGTGGGTCGCAATACGGAAATGGAACAATTTACCCAGGCCATGTATGACGCCCGGGAACTTGCCATGGAACGTATGCAACATGAAGCGCAGGAAGCCCAGGCGGATGGCATTACCGGCGTTCAGCTTCATGAAGGCAGCCACAACTGGAAACCCCATATCATCGAATTTTTTGCCGTCGGTACCGCGGTGAAAGCCATGGAAAATGCCGATGCTCTGGTTGATGGCCTGAGCCCGCAACTGGTTATTCCGGTCAACGATTAAAGCGCGAGTCATTCGCAAGGAGAATGTTCAATGTCATTATTTAAGCATGCCTCAGAAATATTGCAGGGCAAGATCAACCATTTTCTGAATAACGCCGAAGATCCTGCTGAAACCCTGGATTTATCGTATGAAAAAATGATCACCAACCTGCAGGAAACCAAGCGCCACCTGGCCGATGTAGTCACCGAAAAAGTGTCGCTGGAACGTCAGATGGCACAAGCGCAAAAAGCCGCTGACAAGGCCGATGCCGATGCCAAGATGGCTCTGGGTGCCAATCGTGAAGACCTGGCTCGTGCCGAGTTGGCCCAGAAACAGTCGGAATTGCAAAAACTGGCCAGTCTCAAGGAAGCGCATGATGCAGTAGCAGCTCAGTCACAGAAGCTGCAGGAATACGAACAGAAGCTGCAGGATCATATCGAACAGTTCCGTACCCAGAAAGAAGTGACCAAAAGTGAAATGATGGCCGCCAAGGCTGAGGTCCAGGCTGGAGAATCATTAAGCGGTATCGGCAAGGGTATGGATGACGCCGGTGAGGCCATGCGTCGTGCCCAGGACCGCACCGCCCAAATGGAGTCCAAGGCGACTGCCATGGACGGCCTGATTGAGTCGGGTGCCCTCAGTGATCCCCTCGACACCCGCAGTCAAACTGATAAGGAAATGGATAAAGTGCGCGCCAGTAGTGGTATTGATGATGATCTCGCCCGTCTGAAGGCGGAAATGGCCAAAGAAAAGGCCGGAGGGGCATCCGGAGACAGTTCGGGAAATTCCTGAGCATTCGTGGCTGCTGCTTGCTGGTTAAGATATTGACCCCGGCCAGTGCAGTCGCTATATTACGCCCTCGTCGCGCTCGTAGCTCAGCTGGATAGAGCAACTGGCTACGAACCAGTAGGTCGGGAGTTCGACTCTCTCCGAGCGCACCAAA
>DYJM01000003.1:8633-59088 GCA_020723125.1 Acidithiobacillus ferrivorans | reverse complement strand
TTTTCTTGGGGAGTTTCTGATGTCCAAAGGGAAATTTGAGCGGACGAAGCCGCATGTAAACGTGGGAACGATTGGTCACGTGGACCATGGGAAGACCACATTGACGGCGGCGCTGACGAAGGTGCTGTCGGCGAAGTTTGGTGGAGAAGTACGGGCCTATGATCAGATTGACAACGCGCCGGAAGAGCGGGCACGTGGCATCACGATCGCGACCTCGCACGTGGAGTATGAGACGGAATCGCGACACTACGCCCACGTGGACTGCCCCGGACACGCCGACTATGTCAAGAACATGATCACCGGAGCGGCGCAGATGGATGGAGCCATTCTGGTCTGCTCGGCGGCGGACGGCCCCATGCCGCAGACCCGTGAACACATCCTGCTGGCCCGGCAGGTGGGCGTACCCTACATTGTCGTGTTCCTGAACAAGGCCGACATGGTGGATGACGCCGAACTGCTGGAGCTGGTCGAAATGGAAGTGCGCGAACTGCTGTCCAAGTACGATTTCCCGGGAGACGATATCCCGGTGGTCATTGGCTCCGCCCTGAAGGCCCTGGAAGGCGATCAGAGCGACATCGGCGAGCCCGCCATTTTCAAACTCGCAGAGGCCCTGGACAGCTACATTCCGCTGCCGGAGCGTCCGGTTGACAAGCCCTTCCTGATGCCGATTGAAGACGTCTTCTCGATATCCGGACGGGGCACGGTGGTCACCGGTCGTATTGAGCGAGGGGTTGTCAAGGTCGGAGATGAAATTGAAATCATCGGCATTCGCGACACCGCCAAGAGCATTGTCACCGGTGTGGAAATGTTCCGGAAGATACTGGATCAGGGAGAGGCTGGAGACAACGTCGGCGTGTTGCTGCGTGGCACCAAGAAGGACGAAGTGGAGCGTGGGCAGGTGTTGGCCAAGCCGGGCAGCATCAAGCCGCACACCCGTTTTGAAGCGGAAGTGTATGTGTTGTCGAAAGAAGAAGGCGGACGTCACACGCCGTTCTTCAATGGCTACCGTCCGCAGTTTTACTTCCGGACCACGGACGTGACGGGCGCTGTGGAATTGCCGGAAGGGGTAGAGATGGTGATGCCCGGTGACAACGTCCAGTTCAAGGTGACTCTGATTGCCCCGATTGCGATGGAAGAAGGCTTGCGCTTTGCGGTACGTGAAGGTGGCCGTACGGTGGGTGCCGGCGTCGTCTCCAAGGTAGTCGAGTAAGTCAGTTTAGTTGTAAAGTTGAACGGCGGCCTGACCGCCGTTTGCCGTCTGCAGGGCAGTAGCTCAATTGGTAGAGCAGCGGTCTCCAAAACCGCAGGTTGGGGGTTCGATCCCCTCCTGCCCTGCCATTATTAAAGGTGCGGTGGTCATGTCGGAAAAAGTGAAGCTCTATTTTGCGGCAGGTTTCGCTGCCCTCGGGGTGTTCGCGTATTTTCTGATGCCCACGCGTATCGGGACGTATTACCCGAGTGTTGGGTTGGCAGTCGGCCTGCTGATTGCCGCAGGCTTGTTTGCCTATAGTGAAAGCGGAAAGAAGCTTTTGGTATTTTTTCGGGAAGCATATCTTGAATTGCTGAAAGTCGTCTGGCCAACCCGCCCTGAAGTATTGCGGAGCACTGCCATAATCATAGGGTTGATTGCCGTTATTGCGGCCTTTCTGTGGTTGGTCGATCTGGCACTCCTTGGTGTGGTACGGCTACTACTCGGAGGAGTTGGCTAAATGGCTATGCGTTGGTATGTAGTGCATGCATTCTCGGGTTTTGAGAAGAAAGTTCAGGCAGAAATTCGCGAGCGGGCGCAACGCGAGGGTCTTGGCGATTGTTTTGGCGAGATACTGGTCCCCGTGGAAGAAGTCGTGGAAATGCGCAATGGTCAAAAAACCAATTCACAGCGCATGTTTTATCCAGGCTACGTTCTCGTGCAAATGGAAATGGATGATACAACCTGGCACCTGGTAAAAAGCACGCCCAGGGTCACCGGTTTTGTGGGCGGCTCGGTCGGGCGTCCGCATCCGCTCAGTGATGCAGAGACCGATGCCATCATGGATCGCATCAAGGAAGGCGTTGAAAAGCCGCGTCCGAAATTCAGTTTCGATGCGGGCGAGCAGGTGCGGGTCATCGACGGTCCTTTCAAGGACTTCAATGGTGTGGTTGAAGAAGTCAATTTTGAGAAAAGTAAACTGCGGGTATCGGTCACCATTTTTGGTCGCTCCACCCCCGTAGAGCTGGATTTCGGTCAGGTAGAAAAAGTCTGACGGTTACATGACGAGGGAGCCTGACGGCGTTTGCACCTCACAGGAGCTGAGTAATGGCAAAGAAAATAACAGGTTATATCAAATTACAGGTTAAGGCTACCCAAGCCAACCCGAGTCCGCCCATTGGCCCGGCCTTGGGTCAGCGCGGCCTCAACATCATGGAATTTTGCAAGGCTTTCAATGCCCAAACTCAGGGCGTAGAACCCGGTTTGCCTTTGCCCGTGGTGATTACAGTATTTGCAGACAAAAGTTTTACTTTTGAAGTTAAAACCCCACCCGCTGCCGTGTTGTTGATGAAAGCTGCAGGCTTGCCGAAAGGTAGCGGCCGTCCAAATACCATGAAGGTTGGTAAGGTGACAGAGGCACAGGTCGAGGAAATCGCCAAGACCAAGATGCCCGATCTCAATACCGAAAATCTCGAATCGGCCAAACGGAGTGTGCGTGGTACTGCCCGGAGCATGGGCCTGACGGTGGAGGGCTAAGACATGGCTAATAAATCCAAACGGAGTACCGCTGCTCGTGATTTGGTCAATCGCAACCAACGCTACGCCATTGAAGAAGCATTGGAACTGGTCAAGAAAATGGCCACGGCCAAGTTCGATGAATCAGTAGATGTCGCAGTCGGTCTGGGGATTGATCCCCGCAAATCCGATCAGGTGGTTCGCGGCGCGGTAGTGTTGCCCAATGGTACCGGTAAACAAATGCGGGTCGCCGTGTTTGCAACGGCTGACAAGGCTAATGAAGCCCGTGAAGCTGGAGCTGACATTGTTGGCATGGAAGATTTGGCCGAACAGGTCAAGGCCGGACAGATGGATTTTGACGTGGTCATTGCCACTCCAGATGCGATGCGTATTGTCGGCACTTTGGGCCCGGTTCTGGGGCCGCGAGGTTTGATGCCAAACCCCAAAGTGGGTACCGTCACGGCAGATCTGCGTACCGCAGTAGTCAATGCCAAGGGTGGTCAGGTGCGTTACCGTGCCGACAAGGGCGGTATTGTGCATAGCAGTATTGGCAAGGCTTCCTTCGAAGTTAAAGCTCTGCAGGAAAACCTGATGGCGCTGATTGACAGCTTGCGTAAAGCCAAACCGGCTACCAGCAAGGGCATTTATATTCGTAAAGTCAGTTTGTCTCCGACCATGGGTCCCGGGGTCGGCGTAGATCTTTCTGGCTTGGTGTAACAGTTTCTGTCTTCGGGCGGAAAGGTCGGCGTGAGCCGGCGTACAAAGACCGCAGGGGGCGCAAGCCTTAATGTTTTTCCCTGCGTAGGCGACGGCGCGCCAGCCTTTTGGCCGCCTCGGTTAGATAGGAGGTGACATTCACGTGAGTCTCAAACTCGCAGAAAAGGAACAGGTCGTCATCGCCCTTCAAGCCAAAATCGCAGAGGCGCAAGCCACTGTGGTAGCAGAGTATCGTGGTTTGACTGTGGCACAAATGACGGCGTTTCGGGCAGAAGCTCTGAAACAGTCCGTACATGTTCAGGTGGTAAAAAACACGCTGTTGAAGCGGGCCCTGGCGGGCACGCCATTCGCGGTCATGGACTCTTTGTTGAAGGGACCCCTGGTATTTGGAGCGGCGGAAGATCCGGTGGCATTGGCCAAAATTTTTACGGAGTTCGCCAAGCGTTTTGACAAGCTGGTGGTTACCGGTGGCGTATTGAGTGGCAAGCAGATTGATGCTGCGGCTATTGCCCAATTGAGCAAAATGCCGTCTCGTGAAGAATTGCTGGCCAAGTTGCTCGGCACCATGCAGGCACCCGTATCCGGTTTCGTACGCACCCTCAACGAGGTTCCGAGTCGTTTTGTTCGGGTCCTTGCAGCAGTTCGCGATCAACGCGCTGCCTAACTCAAAATTAATGATGAAGGAGTTGTAAAAATGGCATTGTCCAAAGCTGAAATTTTAGACGCTATTGCAGGCATGACGGTTCTGGAACTTTCCGAACTGATCAAGGAAATGGAAGAAAAATTTGGTGTTTCTGCAGCCGCAGTAGCCGTTGCCGCCCCTGCCGGTGGTGCTGCTGGTGGTGGTGATGGAGCTGCTGCAGCAGAAGAACAAACTGAATTTGATGTCATTCTGACCAGTGCAGGTGCCAACAAGGTGAACACCATCAAGGTAGTGCGTGCCATTACCGGTCTTGGCCTGAAAGAAGCCAAGGATCTGGTGGACGGCGCGCCCAAGGCTGTGAAAGAAGGTGTCGCCAAGGCTGAGGCCGAAAGCGTCAAGGCCCAACTCGTCGAGGCTGGTGCCGAGGCGGAGATCAAGTAATCTGTTGTATATGCATTAAGCAGTTTATCCGGCTGGCAACAAATACGGTTGCCAGCCCCTTCATCGTTTGTGGAAAGCAGCTTTAAGTGTTTTCCCTGAACCTTGCAGTTGTCGCGCGGAGCATCCATGGCCTACTCTTTTACTGAAAAGAAACGGATTCGTAAAGACTTTGGCAAGAGCCAGAGCATTCTCGCAGTGCCATATCTGCTGGCTACGCAGATGGATTCTTATCGGGAGTTCCTCCAGGAGTCAGTGGCTCCGGCGGCGCGCAAGGAAACAGGGTTGGAGGCGGTTTTCCGCTCGATTTTTCCAATGGAGAGCTATTCCGGTAATGCCATGCTGGATTATGTTTCCTATCGCCTGGAAAAACCGGCTTTTGATGTGGTGGAATGTCGTCAGCGCGGTCTGACCTTTAATGCCGGCCTGCGCGTACGGTTGCGCCTGGCGGTCTTGGAAAAAGATGACAGTACCGGCGCCAAGCGGGTCAAAGATGTGAAGGAACAGGACGTGTACATGGGCGAAATACCGCTCATGACCGAACACGGTTCGTTTGTCATCAATGGAACCGAGCGTATTATTGTTTCGCAGCTGCATCGTTCACCGGGTGTGTTTTTTGACCATGATCGGGGTAAAACCCATTCCTCGGGCAAACTGTTATTCAATGCCCGTATTATTCCCTATCGCGGTTCCTGGCTGGATTTTGAATTTGACCCCAAGGACCATGTTTACGCGCGTATTGACCGGCGACGCAAATTGCCGGCAACTACTTTGTTGCGGGCCCTGGGTTATGGCACCGAAGACATTCTCGAAATGTTTTTTGAGACCGATACCTTCCATATTCAGGATGGAGAGTTGCGTTATGACTTGATTCCCCAGCGTCTTCAGGGGGAAATTGCCAGCTTTGATATCGTCAATCCGGCCACGGGTGAAGTCATCGTGGCTACTGGCAAGCGCATTACTGCACGGCATATCAAAGCATTGGCCGAAGTTCCGGGATTACAGCAGTTGCCCGTACCGGATGTGTTTGTTCTGGGCAAAGTGCTTGCCAAGGACGTCGTCAATCCAGAAACCGGTGAAGTGTTGCTGGCAGCCAATGAACCCATTACCGGAGAAGTGCTCGACGTGCTGCGCAAGGGACCTTCTTTGTCTCTGCACACCCTGTACATCAATGAAATTGATCGGGGTCCCTATATTTCCGAGACGCTGCGAATTGATACTTCCCGTGATGCCCATGAAGCGCAGATGGAAATCTATCGTTTGATGCGTCCGGGTGAGCCGCCGACCAAGGATGCCGCTCAGAATCTTTTCCAGGGCCTGTTTTTCAGCCCGGATCGCTATGATCTGTCGGCCGTCGGTCGGATGAAGTTCAATCGTCGCGTCGGGCGCGAAGAAATCACTGGCCCCGGAGTGCTGAGCAGCGAGGATATCCTGGCGGTACTCAAAGTGCTGGTATCCCTGCGTAACGGCATCGGCGAAATTGACGATATTGATCATCTCGGCAACCGCCGCGTGCGTTCTGTGGGCGAGTTGATGGAGAACCAGTTCCGTCTGGGACTGGTGCGTGTTGAACGGGCGGTCAAGGATCGTCTGGCCCTCGCCGAAAGCGAAGGCTTGACCCCTCAAGATCTCATTAATGCCAAGCCGATTGCTGCGGTGGTCAATGAGTTCTTTGGCTCCAGTCAGCTTTCCCAGTTTATGGAT
Organism: Acidithiobacillus ferrivorans; assembly: GCA_020723125.1. Classification (GTDB taxonomy): domain Bacteria; phylum Pseudomonadota; class Gammaproteobacteria; order Acidithiobacillales; family Acidithiobacillaceae; genus Acidithiobacillus; species Acidithiobacillus ferrivorans_A. The sequence continues at coordinate 52,882 of DYJM01000003.1, read as the reverse complement.
CAGACCAATCCGCTTTCCGAGGTCACCCACAAGCGTCGTGTTTCCGCTCTGGGTCCGGGCGGCTTGACCCGTGAACGAGCTGGTTTTGAAGTCCGTGACGTGCATCCGACCCACTATGGTCGGATCTGTCCGATTGAAACGCCGGAAGGACCGAATATCGGTTTGATCAACAGTTTGGCCTGCTATGCCCGGACAAATGAATACGGTTTTCTGGAAACCCCCTATCGGCGGGTGATAGATTGTCGTGCTACGGATGAAATAGTGTATCTTTCGGCCATTGAAGAAGGGAATTACATGATTGCCCAGGCGAACTCGGCCTTGGACGATGACGGCATGCTGGTGGATGAACTCATCTCCTGCCGATACAAAAACGAGACGACCCTGGCTAATCGGGATCAGGTGCAGTTCATGGATATTTCTCCCCGCCAGATTGTTTCGGTGGCGGCGAGCATGATTCCCTTCCTGGAGCACGATGATGCCAACCGCGCGTTGATGGGCTCCAACATGCAACGCCAGGCGGTTCCGACCATCCGTTCCGATGCGCCCCTGGTTGGCACGGGCATGGAACGGGTGGTGGCCATTGATTCCGGCGCAGCAGTAGTCGCACGGCGCGGCGGTGTGGTCGATATTGTCGATGGTGCCCGCATTGTTATCCGGGTGAATGATGAAGAGACATTGGCCGAAGAGCCTGGCGTAGATATCTACAATTTGGTCAAGTACGCCCGTTCCAACCAGAATACGACCTTGAATCAGCGTCCGGTAGTCAAAGTCGGTGATGTAGTCAGCCGTGGGGATGTTTTGGCAGACGGACCCAGCACAGAAATGGGTGAGCTGGCCTTGGGTCAGAACATGCTGGTGGCCTTCATGCCCTGGAATGGATACAACTTTGAAGACTCCATTCTGATTTCGGAACGGGTAGTGGCAGAAGATCGTTATACCACCATCCATATCGAAGAATTCTCGGTGTTCGCCCGTGATACCAAGCTCGGGCCGGAAGAAATCACGCGGGATATTCCCAATGTGGCCGAAGGTGCCCTGCGTCATCTGGATGAATCAGGTATCGTCGTCATTGGTGCAGAACTGGCCCCCGGAGACATTCTGGTAGGTAAGGTGACACCCAAGGGTGAAACCCAGCTGACCCCGGAAGAAAAACTGTTACGCGCCATTTTCGGAGAGAAGGCTTCGGACGTGAAGGATAATTCCATGCGCATGCCCGCAGGTATGTATGGAACGGTCATCGACGTCCAGGTATTTACCCGTGATGGTATTGACAAGGACGCGCGCGCCAAGTCTATCGAAGAACAAGAACTGACCCGGATTCGTAAGGATCTGAACGATCAGTATCGTATTGTTGAAGAAGACAGTTATCAGCGTATTGAGCGACAGTTGACGGGTAAGGTGGCTGAGGGCGGTCCCAATGGACTTGCTGCGGGCAACAAGGTGACCAAGGCATATCTGAAGGACCTGCCCCGTGCGCAATGGTTTGAAATCCGTTTGCGTTCGGACGAAGGTAATGATGCACTGGAACAAATCCGTGCCCAGTTGGAAGAGCAGCGCCAACGTTTGGATGCGGTGCTGGAAGAAAAACGTCGCAAGCTCACCCAGGGCGATGATCTGAGTCCTGGTGTCCTGAAAATGGTCAAGGTGCATGTGGCCATCAAGCGCCATCTGCAACCCGGTGACAAAATGGCCGGGCGCCATGGTAACAAGGGCGTGGTATCCAAAATTGTTCCCGTAGAAGATATGCCGCATCTGGCTGATGGAACGGCAGTAGATATTGTCCTCAATCCGCTGGGTGTGCCGTCACGTATGAACGTGGGTCAGATTCTGGAAACCCATCTGGGCTGGGCTGCCAAAGGGCTGGGTAAAAAAATTGCCGGAATGCTTGAAAGCGATGTGGCGATGAAGGAAATGCGTGCCTTCCTGGCGGAAATCTACAACCGTTCAGGCAAGAAAGAAGATCTCGATAGCCTGTCGGATGAGGAAATCCGGGAACTGGCGCGGAACCTGCGCGGTGGCGTTCCGATGGCGACCCCCGTATTTGACGGCGCTGCTGAAGAAGAAATCCGCGATATGCTGGAGCTGGCAGGGTTACCGCGCAGTGGTCAGGTCACCCTGTACGATGGGCGTACCGGCGAAGCCTTTGATCGTCCGGTAACGGTGGGTTACCTCTATATGCTCAAGCTGCACCATCTGGTCGATGACAAAATGCATGCCCGATCTACCGGACCGTACAGCCTGGTTACCCAGCAACCGCTGGGGGGTAAGGCGCAGTTTGGCGGCCAGCGCTTCGGCGAAATGGAAGTCTGGGCCCTGGAGGCCTATGGGGCAGCTTATACATTGCAGGAAATGCTCACCGTTAAGTCCGATGACGTCAGTGGCCGCAGTAAAATGTATGAGTCCATCGTCAAAGGCGATTTCCGCATGGATGCCGGAATGCCGGAATCTTTCAACGTGCTGTTGAAAGAGCTGCGTTCACTGGGTATCGACATTGAATTGGAACAGTCCAAGTAATATTTCCGCCCCGGGCGGGCAAGGATGGATGCGTTGAAAGACTTACTGAAGCTCTTCAAACAGAACGATCAGCAGGAAGAATTTGATGCCATACGGATTGGCATTGCCTCTCCGGACAAGGTGCGGTCCTGGTCATATGGTGAAGTAAAAAAGCCCGAAACCATTAACTACCGGACATTCAAGCCCGAGCGCGAGGGTCTGTTCTGTGCCAAGATTTTCGGCCCGATCAAGGACTACGAATGTCTTTGTGGCAAGTACAAGCGTCTCAAGCATCGTGGCGTGGTCTGCGAAAAATGTGGTGTGGAAGTCACCCAGGCGCGTGTGCGGCGTGAGCGTATGGGCCACATTGAACTCGCCAGCCCGGTAGCCCATATCTGGTTCCTCAAGTCCTTGCCCAGTCGTATGGGCATGATTCTGGATATGCCATTACGGGATATTGAGCGGGTTCTCTATTTTGAGGCTTACGTGGTGGTGGATCCTGGTGTGACTGCGCTGGAACGTGGTCTGATCATGAGTGAAGACCAATACCTGGATGCCCTCGAAGAACATGGTGACGAATTTGTTGCCAAGATGGGGGCAGAAGGTATTCGCGACCTGCTGCGCGGCATTCCGCTGGCTCAGGAAATTGAACGTATCCGTAATGAACTGCGCGAAAGCAACTCCGACACCAAAACCAAAAAACTGAGCAAGCGTCTGAAAATCCTGGAAGGTTTCGAATCTTCAGGGAATCGTCCGGAATGGATGATCATGGAAGTTCTGCCGGTACTGCCACCTGATCTGCGTCCTCTGGTGCCTTTGGATGGTGGTCGTTTTGCGACTTCGGATCTCAATGATTTGTATCGTCGCGTTATTAACCGCAACAACCGTCTGAAGCGCCTGTTGGAACTGAAGGCGCCGGATATTATCGTGCGCAACGAAAAACGCATGTTGCAGGAAGCGGTTGATGCCCTTCTGGATAATGGTCGTCGTGGTCGCGCCATTTCCGGCCCCAACAAGCGTCCGCTCAAGTCCTTGGCGGATATGATCAAGGGTAAACAGGGACGTTTCCGCCAGAACTTGCTGGGCAAGCGGGTCGATTACTCTGGCCGTTCGGTCATTGTGGTGGGTCCGGAGTTGCGTCTGCATCAGTGTGGCCTTCCCAAGAAAATGGCGCTGGAGTTGTTCAAACCCTTTATTTTCAACAAACTGGAAGAGCGTGGTTTGGCGACGACCATCAAGGCGGCCAAACGCCTGGTAGAGCAGGAAAAACCCGAGGTTTGGGATATTCTCGAAGAAGTCATTCGCGAGCATCCGGTCATGCTGAACCGCGCCCCGACCCTGCACCGTCTGGGCATCCAGGCGTTTGAGCCGGTGTTGATCGAAGGCAAGGCCATTCAGCTGCATCCGCTGGTTTGTGCGGCCTACAACGCCGACTTTGACGGTGACCAGATGGCGGTCCATGTACCGCTGTCGTTGGAAGCCCAGCTCGAAGCCCGGACATTAATGATGTCCACCAACAATATTCTCAGTCCTGCCAATGGTGATCCGGTCATTGTCCCGTCACAGGATATTGTGCTGGGACTTTACTATGCCAGTCGGGAGCGTGCTGATGCCAAGGGTGCCGGCAGTATGTTCGCCGATATCCGCGAAGTACGTAGGGCCTATGAGACCGGTCAGGTGGGACTCCATGCCCGCATTACGGTCCGTTTCCGTGGCGAGCGCATTGAAACCACAGTGGGCAGAGCGCTGCTCGGCGATATTCTGCCCGAAGGTCTGCCCTTCAGCATCATCAACCGGGTTCTGAAGAAAAAAGTCATCGGCGAACTGATCAACACGTGTTATCGCACCCTGGGAATCAAGGATACGGTCATTTTTGCGGATCAGCTGATGTATACCGGCTACCGTATGGCGACCCGCGCGGGTATTTCGTTTGGTGCCGGCGATATGGTGACCCCCCAGGAGAAGGAAGGCATTCTCAGTCGCTCCGAAGACGAGGTCAAAGCCATTCAGGCCCAATATACTTCGGGTCTGGTCACCGAGGGTGAACGCTACAATAAAGTCGTCGATATCTGGTCAAGAGCGACCGATGAAGTGGCCAAAGCCATGATGGATCGGGTCAGCAAGGAAACCGTTGAACTCCCCGACGGCAGCAAGGTGCAACAGGATTCGTTTAACTCCATCTTCATGATGGCGGATTCCGGAGCGCGTGGTTCTGCGGCCCAGATTCGTCAGTTGGCCGGTATGCGCGGTCTGATGGCCAAGCCGGATGGCTCCATCATTGAAACGCCTATTACCGCGAATTTCCGAGAGGGACTCAACGTTCTGCAGTATTTCATCTCGACCCACGGTGCACGTAAGGGACTGGCAGATACGGCGCTGAAAACGGCAAACTCCGGTTACCTGACCCGCAGACTGGTGGACGTGACCCAGGATCTGGTGGTGGTTGAACACGATTGTGGATCGGAAGAAGGCCTGCCCATGACTTCGCTGGTGGAAGGGGGGGAAGTCATCGAACCCTTGCGCGACCGGGTGCTTGGCCGCGTCCTGTCCGAAGACCTTCTGCACCCGAATACCGGGGAGATTGTCATCCCCCGCAATACCATGTTGGCGGAGCAGCATTTGGGCCAGCTCGACGCACTGGGTGTGGATGCACTGAAAGTACGTTCACCACTCACCTGTCATTCGCGGCACGGAGTTTGTGCCCTGTGTTATGGACGTGATCTGGCTCGGGGCCATCTGGTCAATACTGGTGAGGCAGTAGGTGTCATCGCCGCCCAGTCCATCGGCGAACCGGGTACCCAGTTGACCATGCGGACTTTCCATATAGGTGGTGCCGCCAGTCGTTCTGCTGCGCAAAGCAGTCTGGATGTGAAACAGGGTGGCATATTCCATTATCAGTCGAATTTGCGCGTAGTGACGCACTCCAGTGGTCGTCACGTCGTTGTCGGTCGTAATGGTGAAGTGACCGTGACCGACGAGCAGGGACGCGAAAAAGAGCGTTATAAAATGCCTTACGGGGCCACATTGCTGGTCGATGATAATGCCCCGGTGACGGCCGGAATGCGGGTTGCCGAATGGGATCCGCATACCCGCCCGATTGTCAGCGAGGTGGGCGGTAGAATATCGCTGAAGGATGCGGTTGAAGGTGCCAGCGTGGCCATCCAGACCGACGAAATAACTGGTTTGTCGACCTTGATGGTCATTGATGCAAAACAGCGTCCAGCGCACGGTCGGGATCTGCGCCCGGTGATTGGCATTCTCGATGAAAAGGGGCAAGACCTTAAGTTGCCGGGAACCGACTTGCCGGCGCGTTATTTCCTGCCCGCCAGAGCGATTATTGCGGTGCAGGAAGGGATGGAGATATTCCCGGGCGACATTTTGGCCCGTCTGCCCGCCGGTACCACGAAAACCCGCGATATTACGGGTGGTTTGCCACGTGTGGCCGAGTTGTTTGAAGCCCGTCGTCCCAAGGACTTTGCAATCATTGCGGAGCACGAAGGCATTGTCGGCTTTGGCAAGGATACCAAGGGTAAGCAGCGCCTCATCATTACCGACGAAAATGCTGAGCAGCATGAGTATCTCATTCCCAAGGGCCGTCATGTTACGGTGTACGAAGGGGAGCGTGTTGTTCCTGGTGAGCAACTGGTAGAAGGCCAGCCTGTACCCCACGACATCTTGCGGGTGTTGGGTGTCCAGGCGCTTGCCAATTACATTGTCGACGAAGTGCAGGACGTCTATCGCTTACAGGGCGTGCGCATCAACGACAAACACATTGAAGTGATTCTGCGCCAGATGCTGCGGCGGGTAGAGGTGACTTCCAGTGGCGATGGAACCTTTATTGCTGGCGACCAGGTGGATCGGGCCCGGGTTGAAGATGAAAATGCCCAGTTGGAGCGGGATGGCAAGGAACCGGCCCGCTTTACGCCGATGCTGCTGGGTATCACCAAGGCCAGCTTGTCCACCGAGTCCTTTATTTCAGCGGCGAGTTTCCAGGAAACCACGCGTGTACTGACCGAAGCAGCGGTATCAGGAAAGCTGGACGACCTGCGTGGCCTCAAGGAAAACGTCATCGTCGGTCGTCTGGTTCCCGCTGGAACAGGCCTTGCCTACCATGAACATCGCCGGCGACTGAATCGTGGGGAAGTCTTGGCAGTTGGTGGAGAAGCTGCCCCCATTTTGGCAGAAACCGTGCTGAGCAGCGAAAATCCGTAATTTTGTAAGCTATGTCCGAGGTTTGCCTTGACAGTCAGGGCAAGCCTCACTAGAATGCGCCCTCTCATCGGTGAGGCTGGGTGCCATCATCGTACTCTGGAGATTGTAAATGCCCACATTAAATCAACTCGTGCGCAAGCCACGCAAGCGGCCTGTCGCCAAAAGTAAGGTGCCAGCCCTGGACGCAAATCCACAAAAACGTGGGGTATGTACCCGTGTTTACACCACGACGCCTAAAAAGCCGAACTCGGCGTTGCGTAAGGTTGCCCGTGTGCGTCTCACGAATGGTTTTGAGGTCAGTAGCTATATTCCTGGTGAAGGTCATAACCTGCAGGAGCACTCGGTGGTTCTCATCCGCGGTGGTCGTGTCAAGGATTTGCCCGGCGTTCGTTATCATATTGTGCGTGGTACCCTGGATACCGCTGGCGTAAAAAACCGCAAGCAGTCCCGCTCCAAGTACGGCGCCAAGCGTCCCAAGTAAGCAAGAATTAAAGGAGTTGTTGCGCCATGCCCAGACGTCGTGAAGTCCCCAAGCGGATTGTTCTGCCGGATCCCAAGTATAAAGAAGAAGTCATCGCCAAATTTGCAAATGTCATCATGCGTGACGGCAAGAAAAGCACGGCCGAAAAAATTGTCTACGGTGCCCTTGAAATGGTTGCGGAGCGCAGTAAGAGTGATGCTCTGGAAGTGTTCCGCAAGGCTATTGACAATGTCCGTCCGGTCGTCGAGGTCAAAAGTCGTCGCGTCGGTGGTGCCACTTATCAAGTGCCGGTAGAGATTCGTTCCGACCGGAGAATGGCCTTGGCCATGCGCTGGCTGCGTGATTCAGCGCGCAAGCGGAATGAAAAATCCATGGGCAACCGTCTTGCAGCCGAGATTCTTGAGGCAGCGGAAAATCGCGGTAACGCCGTTCGTAAACGTGAAGAAACCCATCGTATGGCGGAAGCCAACAAGGCTTTTGCGCATTTCCGTTGGTAACTAATTGACCGGCCTCTCACCCAAAAGGATTAAACTGTGGCTCGCACGACTCCCATTGAACGTTATCGCAATATCGGCATTATGGCGCATATTGATGCCGGCAAAACGACTACCACTGAGCGCATCTTATTTTACACAGGCGTGTCCCATAAGATTGGTGAAGTGCATGAGGGCACTGCCGTCATGGACTGGATGGCCCAGGAACAGGAGCGCGGCATAACCATTACTTCTGCCGCCACGACCTGTTTCTGGAAGGGTATGGATGGGCAGCGGGCGGAACATCGCATCAACATCATTGATACCCCCGGACACGTAGACTTCACCATTGAAGTAGAGCGTTCTTTGCGCGTCCTCGACGGCGCGATGGCGGTTTTTTGTGCGGTGGGCGGTGTGCAGCCCCAGTCCGAGACGGTATGGCGCCAGGCCAACAAATACAAGGTCCCGCGCATCGCCTTCGTGAACAAGATGGATCGTCAGGGCGCCAATTTCAAGCGGGTGGTCGAACAGATTGCCAGCAAACTGAAAGGGAACCCGGTTCCCATTCAGTTGCCGATCGGTGAAGAAGAACGTTTCAGTGGTGTTATCGACTTGATGAAAATGAAGTCCATCAACTGGGATGATGCTCTTCAAGGGACACGCTTTACTGAAGAAGAAATTCCGGCAGACCTGCGTGAAGAAGCCGAAGCCGCCCGTCACTTTATGGTCGAAGCTATTGCTGACGCGGATGAAGAGGTCATGATGAAATATCTGGAAGGAGAAGAAATTTCCATTCCAGAGCTTCAGGCCGCTTTGCGCAAGGCCACCATCGCGGGGACGGCTGTTCCGGTTCTTTGTGGCAGTGCCTTCAAAAACAAGGGGGTTCAGGCTGCATTAGATGCGGTGCTGGATTACTTGCCCTCACCCATAGATATTGCGGCCGTGGTTGGTACAGATCCGGATTCTGGCGCTGAAATCGTGCGTTCCGCCTCTGATGAAGAGCCATTTTCTGCTCTGGCATTCAAAATTGCTACAGATCCCTTTGTGGGGCAGTTGACCTTCTTTCGGGTGTACTCCGGCGTTTTGACGGCTGGCTCCACGGTATTGAATCCGGGGCGTAATCAAAAGGAACGGATTGGTCGTGTGCTTCAAATGCACGCTAATGAGCGCCATGAAATCAAGGAGGTTCTCGCAGGTGATATTGCCGCTGCGGTAGGTCTGAAGACCGCCTACACCGGAGACACGCTTTGCGATCTCAATAAACCTATTTCCCTTGAACAGATGGAATTCCCCGAGCCGGTTATTCATGTTGCGGTCGAGCCAAAAACCAAGGCTGATCAGGAAAAAATGGGCATTGCCCTAGGTAAGTTGGCTCAGGAAGATCCCTCTTTCCGGGTACGCACTGATCAAGAATCCGGACAGACCATTATTTCTGGTATGGGTGAGCTTCACCTCGAAATTATTGTCGATCGCATGAAGCGCGAGTTTAACGTCGAGGCCACTGTGGGTGCCCCACAGGTCGCCTATCGCGAGACAATCCGCAAGAGCGTTGAGGCAGAAGGTAAGTTTGTGCGCCAGTCTGGTGGTCGTGGACAATACGGTCATGTCTGGTTACGCCTTGAGCCCATGGAGCCGGGAAGCGGATTCGTTTTTGAAAATGCTGTGGTTGGCGGAACAGTTCCCAAAGAATTTATCGGACCCACGCAAAAAGGTGTTGAAGAAGCGCTCGAAAATGGTATCATCGCCGGCTTCCCGGTAGTCGACGTCAAGGTGACTATTTTTGACGGTTCTTATCATGACGTCGACTCATCGGAAGCAGCCTTTAAAATTGCCGGTTCCATGGGCTTCAAGGCAGGTGCTGTCAAAGCCAACCCGGTATTGCTGGAACCCATTTTTGCGGTGGAAGTGGTGACCCCCGAAGAATATATGGGTGATATTATCGGCGACATCAACAGCCGCAGGGGTATGATGCAGGGTATGGAAGATGAGGCGGGTGCCAAGATCATTCGTTGCGAAGTGCCACTGTCGGAAATGTTCGGTTATGCAACCACGGTTCGCTCCCTGTCGCAGGGGCGTGCCACTTACACCATGCAGTTTGAGAAGTATATGGAAGTCCCCGGCCATGTGGCCGAGGCCATTGTCAAGAAAAGTCAGCGCTAGTCGTAACGGGAGATTTCAAGATGTCCAAAGGGAAATTTGAGCGGACGAAGCCGCATGTAAACGTGGGAACGATTGGTCACGTGGACCATGGGAAGACCACATTGACGGCGGCGCTGACGAAGGTGCTGTCGGCGAAGTTTGGTGGAGAAGTACGGGCCTATGATCAGATTGACAACGCGCCGGAAGAGCGGGCACGTGGCATCACGATCGCGACCTCGCACGTGGAGTATGAGACGGAATCGCGACACTACGCCCACGTGGACTGCCCCGGACACGCCGACTATGTCAAGAACATGATCACCGGAGCGGCGCAGATGGATGGAGCCATTCTGGTCTGCTCGGCGGCGGACGGCCCCATGCCGCAGACCCGTGAACACATCCTGCTGGCCCGGCAGGTGGGCGTACCCTACATTGTCGTGTTCCTGAACAAGGCCGACATGGTGGATGACGCCGAACTGCTGGAGCTGGTCGAAATGGAAGTGCGCGAACTGCTGTCCAAGTACGATTTCCCGGGAGACGATATCCCGGTGGTCATTGGCTCCGCCCTGAAGGCCCTGGAAGGCGATCAGAGCGACATCGGCGAGCCCGCCATTTTCAAACTCGCAGAGGCCCTGGACAGCTACATTCCGCTGCCGGAGCGTCCGGTTGACAAGCCCTTCCTGATGCCGATTGAAGACGTCTTCTCGATATCCGGACGGGGCACGGTGGTCACCGGTCGTATTGAGCGAGGGGTTGTCAAGGTCGGAGATGAAATTGAAATCATCGGCATTCGCGACACCGCCAAGAGCATTGTCACCGGTGTGGAAATGTTCCGGAAGATACTGGATCAGGGAGAGGCTGGAGACAACGTCGGCGTGTTGCTGCGTGGCACCAAGAAGGACGAAGTGGAGCGTGGGCAGGTGTTGGCCAAGCCGGGCAGCATCAAGCCGCACACCCGTTTTGAAGCGGAAGTGTATGTGTTGTCGAAAGAAGAAGGCGGACGTCACACGCCGTTCTTCAATGGCTACCGTCCGCAGTTTTACTTCCGGACCACGGACGTGACGGGCGCTGTGGAATTGCCGGAAGGGGTAGAGATGGTGATGCCCGGTGACAACGTCCAGTTCAAGGTGACTCTGATTGCCCCGATTGCGATGGAAGAAGGCTTGCGCTTTGCGGTACGTGAAGGTGGCCGTACGGTGGGTGCCGGCGTCGTCTCCAAGGTGGTCGAGTAATGGATAGTTCAAAAATTCGTATTCGCTTGAAATCATACGATTACCGCATGTTGGATATTTCTGCAGCAGAAATCGTTGAAACAGCCCGGCGGACCGGGGCTCGGGTATGTGGTCCTATTCCTCTGCCCACCAAGATTGAGCGCTTCACGGTGTTGCGTTCACCCCATGTGGACAAGAACGCCCGGGATCAGTTTGAACAGCGTACGCATAAGCGTTTGCTCGATATTCTCGATCCCAATGATAAAACCGTAGATGCGCTGATCAAGCTGGATCTTGCAGCGGGTGTCGACGTCGAGATCAAGCTGTAATTTAGAAAGGACAAGAAAATGGTAATGGGTCTGATCGGACGGAAAGTAGGTATGACGCGTATCATCTCGGATGATGGGCGGGTTTTGCCGGTGACCGTCATTCATGTGGCACCGAACAAGGTGACCCAGATTAAAGATATCGCCACTGATGGTTACAGTGCTGTGCAGGTATCCTGCGGTGAACGTCGTCCCCAAAGGGTCACATCTGCACTGGCAGGACATTTTCGTAAAAGTGGTGTAGTCCCCGGACGCGTATTGAAAGAGTTCCGGGTTGAAGATACTGCGACTTACAGTAATGGGAGCGAGATCGGTCTTGAACTGTTCACTGCAGGACAAAAAGTTGACGTAACCGGAACCAGCAAAGGTAAAGGTTTTTCTGGTGCCATCAAGCGCCATAATTTTCGGAGTAACCGAGCCAGTCATGGTAACTCACGGTCGCACAATGCACCGGGTTCCATTGGTTGCCGGCAGACCCCTGGGCGGGTGTTCAAGGGCAAGAAGATGGCCGGTCATTTGGGTGATGAACAGGTTACCACGCTGAACCTTGAGTTGGTGCGCATTGATGAAGCCCGGCATTTGCTGATGATCAAAGGTGCTGTACCTGGTGCACGCGATGCTGATGTCATCGTGCGTCCTGCTGTGCGCGGTTAGGAGAGATAAATATGCAAGTCCAAAGTCTGGAAATTGCCAGTGGCAAAAGCACTCCGCTTGAAATTGCTGAGGGTGTTTTTGACGTTCCCTACAACGAAGCGCTGTTGCACCAGGTGGTTGTAGCGCAAATGGCTGGCATGCGGGCTGCCACTGCGCACCAGAAGAATCGTTCTGCCGTGAGCGGTGGTGGTCGTAAGCCCTGGAAGCAAAAGGGCACCGGTCGTGCGCGCGCTGGTACAACGCGCAGCCCAATCTGGCGTGGTGGTGGTCGGGTGTTCCCTGCTGGTGGTGAAAACTATCATCAAAAGGTCAATAAAAAGATGTGGGCAGGCGCCATGCGAACTGTTCTGGCCGAGTTGTTGCGTCAGGGGCGGTTGCAGATTATTCAGCAGGAAGATTTTCCCGAAGCACGCAGTAAGAACGCGCGTGAGTGGATAGAGCGTGCCGGAGGTACGGATTTTCTCCTGGTCATGGGCGAGGTTCCAATCAATTTGTTCCTGAGCTTGCGCAATTTTCCGAAAGTCGGTATTGCCGGCTGGCAGGATGTCGGACCTGCAGATCTGCTCCAATATGGTCGTGTGTTGATGGATCAAGACGCTGCCATGAAATTCGGTGAGGTGTACGGATGAACCCAGAACGTAAATATCTTGTCCTTTTGGCCCCGGTCATCAGCGAAAAAAGCACCATGGTGCAGCAGAAGTCGAATCAGGTTGTATTCAAAGTGGCGCGCGACTCCACCAAACTCGAAATTAAGACGGCTGTTGAAAAACTCTTTGAAGTTCAGGTGTTGTCTGTTCAAACCTGCAATTACATGGGCAAGGAAAAGCGTATGGGACGGCACGTTGGCCGCCGCTCTTCCTGGAAAAAGGCTTATGTACGTCTGGCCGAGGGCAACAGCATTGACTACGGCGTGGCCTGAGGAAAGGATCTAAAAGATGGCATTGATTAAAAGCAAACCCACCTCCGCAGGACGACGTTTTGTCGTGAAGAGCGTAGATACGCGTCTGCACAAAGGGGACCCGTATCCGACGCTGGTGGAATCGCAATCGCATAGTGGCGGCCGCAATAATCATGGGCGAATCACCCGACGTCACCAGGGTGGTGGGCACAAGTCACACTATCGTCTTATTGATTTTAAGCGCAATAAATTTGACGTTCCCGGCAAGGTGGAACGCCTGGAGTACGATCCCAATCGCTCGGCGCATATTGCACTCGTTTGTTATGGCGATGGAGAACGTCGTTACATTCTGGCCACCAAAGGAATGAATGTCGGTGACAGTATTCTTTCGGCTGAACAAACGCCCATCAAGCCGGGTAACTGTATGCCTCTGCGCGCTATCCCGATAGGTTCGGTGGTGCACAATGTTGAAATGCGTCCGGGCAAGGGTGGGCAGATTGCCCGTTCGGCAGGCGCATCGGCTCAGCTCATGGCGCGTGATGGTGAATATGCTCAATTGCGTTTGCGCTCTGGTGAAGTGCGGCGAATTCATGTATCCTGCCGCGCTACCATCGGCGAGGTCGGAAATGAAGAACACGGATCTCAGCAATTGGGTAAGGCCGGTGCCACGCGTTGGCGTGGTGTTCGCCCAACCGTACGCGGTGTGGTAATGAACCCGGTAGATCACCCCCACGGTGGTGGTGAAGGTCGTACTTCCGGTGGTCGGCATCCGGTTTCACCTTGGGGGCAACCGACCAAGGGTTATCGTACCCGTAAAAACAAGCGTACAAGCAATATGATTGTACGACGTCGTTCGCGTTAGTGCTTAAGGGGATTTGACGTGCCACGTTCCATTAAAAAAGGTCCGTTCATTGATGAACATCTGGACCGTAAAGTACAAAGTGCACAGGCGAGTAGTAGCCGGCGTCCGATCAAAACATGGTCGCGTCGTTCCACTATTACCCCTGATTTCATCGGTCTGACCATCAGTGTACATAATGGTCGTCAGCACATTCCTGTTGTGGTCAACGAGAACATGGTTGGCCATAAGCTCGGTGAATTTGCACTGACACGGACCTTCAAAGGTCACGTGGCTGACAAAAAAGCCAAGCGATAAGAGGGGAATCAGATGAAATCATCAGCTGTACTTAAAGGACTACAGATGTCTCCCCAAAAAGCGCGACTGGTTGCTGACCTGGTGCGTGGCAAACCGGTAGACAAGGCGTTGGAGATTTTGCAGTTTACCAACAAGAAAGCAGCATTGCCCATTCGTAAATGTCTCGAATCAGCAATTGCTAATGCAGAAAACAATGAAGGTGCCGATGTGGACGCTCTTTTCGTCGAACAGATTCTGATTGACGGCGGTGCGGTGCTGAAGCGCTTTGCGGCCCGGGCAAAAGGTCGGGGCTCACGGATCCTGAAACGGACCAGCCATATTACGATTGTGGTCGCAGAGAGTTAACTGAGGAAGCTATGGGACAAAAAACCAATCCAGTCGGACTGCGTCTGGGAATCATTAAGAATTGGAACTCCCGTTGGTACGGGAAGGGCGATTTCCAGGAAAAGTTGCTGGAAGATATTAAAATCCGCCAGTTCATTCGCGAGCGACTTTCCGGTGGAGCTGTTTCCGATATTATTATCGAACGTCCTGCAAAGAGTGCGCGTATCACAGTACATACTGCGCGTCCTGGTATCGTAATCGGTAAAAAGGGCGAAGACATCGAGAAGTTGCGCCATGATGTGCAAAAGCGCATGGGCGTTCCGGTTCATATCAATGTCGAAGAAATTCGTAAGCCCGAATTGGATGCGCAACTGGTTGCTGAAAGTGTTGCCCAACAGTTGGAACGCCGAATCATGTTCCGTCGAGCGATGAAAAGAGCCGTTACCAATGCCATGCGTTTCGGAGCACTGGGTATGCGCATTAATTGTGCCGGCCGTTTGGGTGGAGCCGAAATTGCTCGTACTGAATGGTATCGGGAAGGGCGAGTGCCTTTGCACACCCTGCGTGCCGATATCGATTACGGTTTTGCCGAGGCGAAAACCACCTACGGTATTATTGGCGTCAAGGTATGGATTTTTAAGGGCGAGATTCTGGAATGGAGCACGGTACAAAATGCCGGTGCTCACCAGAAGTAACGGGAGCTTCAGATGCTGCAGCCTAAACGTACGAAATTTCGTAAACAACACAAGGGACGCAATCGCGGTATAGCGACGCGTGGGAGTAAGGTTAGCTTTGGCGAATTCGGCCTTAAGGCCATTGGCCGGGGCAGAATTACTGCGCGTCAGTTGGAAGCCGCACGGCGTGCCATTAGTCGTCATGTAAAACGCGGCGGTCGGATCTGGATCCGTATTTTCCCTGACAAGCCCATCAGTAAAAAGCCGGCAGAAGTCCGGATGGGTAAAGGTAAAGGTAACCCTGAATATTGGGTGGCGCTGATCCAGCCTGGTAAAGTCCTTTATGAAATGGAAGGTGTCAGTGAGGAAGTGGCCCGTGAAGCTTTTGCTTTGGGTGCGGCCAAACTTCCAGTGCAGACCGTATTTGTAAGTCGGCGGGTGATGGGATGAAAGCGCAAGAAATACAAAAACTGGATCTGGCTGGCTGCCAGACTGAACTCATGCAATTGCTGGAAGAGCAGTTCAAGTTACGCATGCAGCACGCCACCAATCAGCTTGGCAACACGACGCGTTTGCGGACGGTACGCAGGGATATTGCTCGTGTGCGCACAATTATTAGTGCCAAGAAGGGAGTGCAGTGATGAGTGAAGTAAAAAACCCCCGTAGTCTCGTTGGCACCGTTGTAAGCGACCGTATGGATAAAACCATTGTGGTTCTGGTCGAAAGACGTATCCAGCATCCGCTTTACAAAAAATATATTCGTCGTTCCAAAAAGTTTCATGCGCACGACGCTGATAATACCTGCCACATTGGTGACACGGTAAAAATTGAAGAATGTCGGCCTTTGTCTAAAACCAAAAGCTGGCGTCTGGTGAATGTGCTCAGCCAGGGTGTTGTCGAAGGAGATAACGCATGATTCAGATGCAGACTAGATTAAGCGTGGCGGACAACAGTGGTGCGCGGGAAGTGATGTGCATCAAGGTTCTCGGCGGCTCGCACCGGCGTTATGCGGATATTGGCGATGTCATCAAGGTCAGCATCAAGGACGCAGTGCCCCGTGGTAAGGTCAAAAAGGGCGATGTTTATAATGCTCTGGTCGTCCGCACTCGCAAAGGTGTTCGTCGTGAGGATGGTTCCTTGATCCGTTTTGATAGCAATGCGGCGGTACTGCTTAACAATCAGTTGCAGCCTATTGGTACGCGTATTTTTGGGCCAGTAACCCGTGAATTGCGCGGGGCTAATTTCATGAAAATAATTTCGTTAGCGCCAGAAGTGCTGTAGGGGATGACCATGTCGAAGTTGCGTAAAGATGATGAAGTCGTGATTCTGGCCGGTAAGGACAAAGGTAAGCGCGGTAAGGTGCTGAAAGTTCTTCGTGGCGAATCACGGGTGCTGGTGGAGAAGGTGAACATGATCAAGCGTCACGTTCGTCCCGATCGTATGGGCAAGCCTGGCGGCATTGTCGAAAAAGAAGCGCCACTTCATATTTCCAATGTGGCTATTTTCAATGCTACTACGGGAACTGCAGATAGAGTTGGTTATAAAACGCTCGAAGACGAACGTAAGGTTCGCGTTTTCAAAAGCAGCGGCGAAGTTATCAGCGGCCGTTAAGGATAAAATATAAAATGGAAGCACGTTTACATACTTTGTACAAAAGCGCCATCGTCCCCAAGCTGATGCAGGATTTTGGTTATCAGAGCGTGATGGAAGTTCCCAAGATTCTCAAAATCACCTTGAATATGGGGGTGGGTGAAGCGGTTGGTGACAAGAAGATTCTTGAAGCCGCCGTTGCTGACATGACTAAAATTGCGGGTCAGAAGCCCGTGGTCACCCGTGCCCGTAAGTCAGTTGCTGCTTTTAAAATTCGGGATGGTTATCCAATTGGTTGCATGGTGACTTTACGTGGTCTGGTCATGTATGAGTTTCTGGATCGCCTGGTTACGGTAGCTATTCCCCGTATTCGCGATTTCCGTGGCCTGTCACCAAAATCTTTTGATGGCCGTGGTAACTACACCTTGGGTGTTAAAGAACAAATCATATTCCCTGAAATTGAATATGATAAAATTGATCGTTTGCGCGGGTTGGACGTGGTGTTCACTACCACCGCCAAGAATGATGAAGAGGGCCTTGGGCTGCTAAAAGCCTTCAAGATGCCCTTCCGGCCTTGAAGGGAGTTTGACGCGTGGCAAAAAAATCATTGATTGCTAAGTCCGAAAGGACCCCAAAGTTTAAGGTGCGTGCGTACCACCGTTGCAAATTGTGCGGACGTTCACGTGGTTACTATCGGAAATTTGGTCTGTGTCGTTTGTGCCTGCGTAAGCATGCCTCGGCGGGTTCGATTCCCGGTATTGTCAAAGCGAGCTGGTGAGGAAACACGATGAGCGTAACGGATCCTATTGCTGATATGCTTACGCGCATTAGAAATGCGCAACAAGTGAATAAAGCGAAAGTCTCAATGCCTGCTTCAAAACTGAAACGCGCCATTGCTCGCGTTCTGGTTGAAGAAGGTTATATTACCGATTTCCGGGAAGAAACTCAGGATGGTCATCCGGTTCTGAACCTGACTCTTAAGTATTATGCTGGAGCCGGGGTTATTGCCGAAATCCGCCGTATAAGTCGACCGGGTGTGCGTATTTATCGTGGTGCTGATGATCTTCCCAAGGTTCGGGATGGATTTGGCATTGCCATCATTTCCACTTCGCAGGGAATCATGACCGATCGTGCGGCACGTAGTGCCGGGATTGGTGGTGAAGTCCTCTGCGTAGTCTCTTAAGGGAGATTCAGTATGTCTCGAGTAGGGAAACAGCCTGTTGCTCTTCCTAAAGGTGTGGAAGTTCATGTGGCTGATAAGTATTTGCATGTGAAGGGTCCCAAAGGTCAGATCTCCACACCATTTCACTCCAGTGTGACACTGCAGGTGGACGATGGCGTCGCTACCTTAGTTTGGGCGGAAGGGCAAAATGCTTTTGCCGGCACGATGCGCGCCTTGTTAAACAATATGGTGCATGGCGTCTCGGTAGGTTTTGAGCAGAAACTCGAAATTATCGGTGTGGGTTATCGTGCCCAAGCAAAAGGCAAAACCCTGAGCTTGAGTCTGGGATTTTCACATCCTGTAGATTATCCGGTGCCTGACGACATTACGATCGAAACGCCGACCCAGACAGAAATCGTGATCAAGGGTATTGATAAGCAGAAAATCGGGCAAATTGCCGCAGACATTCGTGCGTATCGTCCTCCCGAGCCGTACAAGGGTAAAGGTGTACGTTATGCAGGTGAAAATGTCCGTCGTAAAGAAGCCAAGAAGAAATAATGGTTGAGGCAGGTAATCATGAATAAAAATACATCCAGACTCCGTCGTGCACGTAAAACCCGTGCCAGGATTGCGTCTCAGGCCAAACCAAGGCTTTGCGTCTTCCGTTCCGGAAAGCACATCTATGCACAGGTCATTGATGATTCCAAGGGTATTGTTATTGTTCAGGCCTCCAGTGTGGAAGG
Source organism: Acidithiobacillus ferrivorans (assembly GCA_020723125.1). GTDB lineage: Bacteria > Pseudomonadota > Gammaproteobacteria > Acidithiobacillales > Acidithiobacillaceae > Acidithiobacillus > Acidithiobacillus ferrivorans_A. Next base: position 34,346 of record DYJM01000003.1, on the reverse strand, counting down.
TGAGTTGCGGGCGACCATGCCGCGTGGTGCGGATGTGGCTGCCGCAGTGACCATCGGTCAGCGGGTTGCCGCCAAAGCATTGGCTGCTGGTGTGAAGGAAGTTGCCTTTGACCGAAGCGGTTATCGTTATCATGGTCGGGTGCGAGCCCTGGCCGACGCCGCCCGCGAGGGCGGGTTGTCGTTCTGACGGAGATCTGAAAAATGGCAAGGGAAAATCGTGATGCTCAGCCCAGCGATGGCATGCAGGAAAAGCTGATTCATATCAATCGCGTATCTAAGGTGGTCAAGGGCGGTCGGCAATTTGGTTTTGCAGCACTGATGGTCGTCGGCGATGGTGATGGCAAGGTCGGCTTTGGTCGTGGTAAAGCCAAGGAGGTTCCTGCGGGAATCCAGAAAGCCACAGACCAGGCGCGTCGTTGGATGACCCAAATCCCACTGATGCGTGGTGGCACAATTCCTTACCCGGTAGAAGGTCGTCATGGTGCTGCTCGCGTCGTGTTGCGTCCTGCTCCAGAAGGTAGTGGCGTTATTGCTGGGGGTGCCATGCGTGCTGTCTGTGAGGCAGTAGGCTTGCGCAACGTGGTGGCTAAGTCGCTTGGTTCCAATAATCCTATCAATGTTGTGCGTGCAACTTTTGATGCGTTCAACAAGCTTTCCAGCCCCCAGGCCATCGCCATGAAGCGTGGCAAAAGCCTGAAGGAGATTCGTGGCGAGGGAGGTCATGATGAGTAAACAGTTACGCATTACTCTGGTCAAAAGCTTAATTGGGGTGACCGAGAAACATCGCCGTGTTGTGGTCGGTCTTGGTTTGCACCGCACCAACCATACTGTTGAACGTCCGGATACGCCAGAAATCCGTGGCATGGTCAATAAAGTGCCTTACCTATTGCGCTGGGAAGAGTTGTCATGAAATTAAATACGATAGCGCCTGCAGAGGGTGCCAAGAAAGATCGTCGTCGTGTCGGACGCGGCATTGGAAGTGGCCTCGGTAAAACCGCAGGTCGTGGTCACAAGGGGCAGCATGCGCGGTCAGGTGGTTACCACAAAGTCGGTTTTGAGGGCGGTCAGATGCCCTTGCAACGTCGTATTCCTAAAAGAGGATTTCGGAATAACCTTGGTGCCCGTACTTGCGAGGTAACCTTGTCCCAGCTGGAAAATGCAGCGATTGATGCTGTGGTAGACATGGAAGGGCTGCTGTTGCGGCGTATTGTCCGGGGCAGTCCGGATGTCGTTAAGGTTATTATGACGGGTGAATTGCGCCAAGCGCTTACCGTGCGTGGATTGCGGGTCAGTGCGGGAGCCAAGGCTGCGATTGAAAGTGCTGGCGGAAAGGTCGAAGAATAATGGCTGGGTTGCGTAACATTGCGGGTGCCGCACAGGGCGCTGGTAAGATCAATGAGTTACGTAACCGCATTTTGTTTTTGCTGGGCGCTTTGCTGGTTTTTCGTATTGGCGCGCATATTCCGGTGCCGGGTATTGACCCGGCGGCTATGGCTTCTTTTTTCAATGAGCAGCGCGGAACAATTCTCGGCATGTTCAACATGTTCTCCGGCGGTGCTCTGTCGCGCTTGACGGTTTTTGCATTGGGGATCATGCCCTATATCAGCGCTTCCATTATTTTCCAACTGGCGGGTTCGGTTTTTCCCAAGCTGGAAGAACTAAAAAAAGAAGGCGAGTCAGGTCGAAGAAAAATTACCGAATACACGCGTTATGCCACGGTCGGTCTCGCTCTCATGCAAGGACTGGGTATTGCTGTTGCTATTGAAAAAATGCACGCTGGTCAAATTCCAGTGGTGATTGATCCTGGTCCCTTGTTTTTGTTTACCACAACAATTTCCCTGGCCTGTGGTACCGTTTTTCTCATGTGGATTGGTGAACAAATCACCGAGCGCGGCATTGGCAATGGCATATCGCTGATCATATTCGCGGGGATTGTCGCGGGGCTGCCTGATGCTATCGGGACCACCTTTGAGTTGATGCAAACCGGGCAGTTCCAGCCGCTGTTCGTGGTGGGGTTGTTTGTTCTGGCCCTTCTGGTTACCGCTTTTGTGGTCTTTATGGAAAGCGCCCAAAGACGTGTTCCTATTCAATACGCCAAGCGTCAGGTTGGACGTAAAATTTATGGTGGGCAAAGCACCCACATGCCCCTCAAGGTCAATATGAGTGGCGTGATTCCACCGATTTTTGCGTCCAGCATATTATTGTTGCCAGCTACGCTTTCGGGCTGGTTTGCCAATGTCCCAGGTATGGAATGGTTGGCGCGCTTTGGCCAGGCCTTGAGTCCGGGTTCTGCGCTATATGTCGTCGTATTTACTACTGCCATTGTATTTTTTGCCTTCTTCTATACGGCAATGGTCTTTAATCCGAGAGATACGGCCGATAACCTCAAAAAATCCGGTGCGTTTGTTCCAGGGATCAGACCGGGCGAACATACTGCCCGTTACATGGACAGGATTTTAACGCGTCTAACCCTTTGGGGAGCCATTTACCTGACACTGGTCTGCTTGTTGCCGGAATTTCTCATTGTTCAGTACAACGTGCCCTTTTATTTAGGTGGCACCAGTTTGCTGATTGTGGTTGTGGTGATGATGGATCTTATGGGGCAGATTCAAAGTCATCTGCTTACCCATCAATATGAAGGGTTGATTCGTAAGAATCCCCTGAGTGGACGATGAGTTTGGCCAGACACATCATATTTCTGGGTGCTCCAGGGGCGGGTAAGGGTACACAGGCTCAGCGCCTGGCTCAATATTTGGGCTTGCCTCATGTCTCTACCGGTGATATGCTCCGCGCCTCTGTTCAGTCTGGTAGTGATATAGGACGTCGTGCTGCTGCAGTGATGGATTCTGGAGCACTGGTCAGCGACGACATTATCGTTGGTATTGTTGCAGAGCGTTTGACGTTGGAAGATGCGGTTGCCGGGGTGATATTCGACGGCTTCCCGCGTACCGTGTATCAAGCGCATGCACTGGACCAACTATTGCAGGATAGCGGTGGAGACATCTCTGCTGTACTGCATATTGCACTGGATGATGATGAAATTGTTATGCGGCTTTCAGGACGGCGTGTCTGTTCTGGTTGTGGCGCGATTTATCACGAACGCTATCATCCTTCATTGGTCACTGCAGTATGTGATCAATGTGGGGGCAGTCTGGTCCAGCGTGAAGATGACCAGCCGGATGTGATCAGAAAACGTCTGGCGGTTTATCAGGCGGAAACAGCTCCTTTGATCGCTTATTATCACGATCGGCCAGCCTACCATCAGATTGATGGTCATGGTGAGGCGGATGAAGTGTTTGCCAGAATCGTGGAAGCGGTGAGGGAAAAAGATTAGATGTCTAAAGAAGATACTCTGGAGATGCAGGGCGAAGTCATCGAAAACCTGCCGAGTGCCACTTTTAAAGTGCGTCTCGAAAATGGGTATGTAGTGAATGCACATATATCCGGCAAAATGCGTATGCATTATATCCGTATTTTGCCAGGAGATAAGGTGACCGTAGAAATGACGCCCTATGATTTAACCAAGGGTCGCATTATATATCGTGCCAAATAGGGGGTTGTAATGAAAGTTCGGGCGTCGGTAAAAAAGCTCTGTCGTAATTGCAAGATAGTCCGTCGTAACGGTGTGGTGCGGGTCATTTGCGTGGAACCCCGTCACAAACAACGTCAAGGTTAAGACGACTAAATTTATCAGTCTGTGGGATTGACCCACGTAGTCTTTTGGAGGAATTGCGGATGGCCCGCATCGCTGGTGTTAATATTCCAAACAACAAGCAAATAGAAATTGCTTTGACGTATATTTATGGCATCGGCCGAACTCGTTCGCAGAGTATTTTATCTGCAGCTGGTATTGCGTTTGATATGCGCGTCAAGGACATCAGCGAACCCGAGCTGGAACGCATTCGGGCTGAGGTCGCCAAGTTTCTGGTGGAAGGTGATCTCCGTCGTGAGGTAACCATGAACATCAAACGCTTGATGGATCTTGGTTGCTATCGCGGTATTCGGCATCGTCGTGGACTTCCTGTTCATGGCCAGCGTACCAAGACGAACGCACGGACACGCAAGGGTCCTGCCAAATCGATCACTCGTTAACTAGGAAGATTCCAGTAATGGCGAAAACTCAGACAAACTCCCGCGTGCGGAAGAAAGTAAAGAAAAACGTACTTGATGGAGTAGCGCATATATATGCGTCATTCAATAACACCATCATTACCATCAGTGACCGTCAGGGGAATGTCCTGACTTGGGCGAGCGCAGGTGGCTCCGGTTTCCGTGGGTCGCGCAAAAGCACCCCATTTGCCGCTCAGGTGGCAGCGGAAAACGCAGGAAAAAAGGCGCAGGAATATGGTGTCAAAAATCTGGATGTAGAAGTGCGCGGTCCTGGGCCCGGTCGGGAAAGTACCGTTCGTGCGCTGCATTCCATCGGCTTTCGCATTGCGAGTATTCGCGACGTCACACCGATTCCCCATAACGGCTGCCGTCCGCCTAAAAAGCGGCGTGTTTAATTTTAGGTGGAGGTAGTTAGTGGCTAAATATACAGGTCCCAGTTGTCGTTTGTGCCGTCGTGAAGGCGGCAAGCTCTTTCTGAAAGGTGAGAAATGCTTTTCGGACAAATGTCCTGTGAGCATTCGTGCCTATGCACCAGGCCAACATGGTCAGCGTCGTGGACGAGTGAGCGAATACGGCGGTCAGCTGCGTGAAAAGCAGAAAATTCGGCGCATTTATGGTGTTCTCGAGGGTCAGTTCCGGCGTTATTTCGAGCGGGCCAGTCAGACTCGGGGTGTAACCGGTGAGACCCTGCTGCGTCTTCTTGAACTGCGTCTGGACAATGTTGCGTACCGGCTTGGATTTGGATCTTCGCGTGCGGAAGCCCGTCAGGTCGTTCGCCATGGCCATGTTCTGGTCAATGGCCGCCGCGTGGATATTCCATCCTATCAGGTCCGTGCCGGTGATGTGGTGAGTGTGGCTGAATCGGCCCGTCAACATGTACGAATTGTGGCTGCGGTTGAAGCTGCCGGAGCTCGTGGATTTCCTGAATGGGTGAGTATGGATGCTGCCACACTCAGTGCAACAATTAAGGCCGTTCCGGCGCGTGAAGATATCGCACCGGATTTGAACGAACAGGTCGTCGTGGAGTTGTACTCTAAGTAAGACCAGGGGTTGAGGAACGCTTATGACTGATGTTGGTGATTTGTTACGTCCGCAGGGCGTAGAAGTTGAAGAAATTTCCGCACGTCGTGCGCGCCTGTCTTTGGGCCCTCTGGAGCGTGGCTTTGGTCACACCTTGGGCAGTGGTTTGCGGCGTATTCTGCTCTCTTCACTGAAGGGAGCGGCAGTGACCGAGGTGGAGATTGAGGGTGTTCTGCACGAATATTCCAGCATCGAAGGGGTGCAGGAAGATGTCGTGGATATTCTTCTCAATCTGAAAATGCTTGCGGTCCGCTCCCAGGGACACAGTGGTGTGATGGTTACCTTGCGCAAGCGTGGCCCGGGTTTGATGACCGGTGCAGATATTGTTTCCGAGCATGGTATTGAAGTGGCCAATCCTGACCAGGTCATTGCTACTTTGACTCGGGATGTCGAACTGGTCATGCATCTGCGGATTGACGAAGGTCGCGGCTATGATGCTGCAGCTACCCGGCGTCAGAATCATGAAAAACGTATTGGCGTGATGGCGCTGGATGCCAGTTTCAGTCCGGTTTTGAAAGTCAGTTATCAGGTCGAAAGTGCGCGTGTAGAACAGCGTACCGATTTGGATCGCCTGGTACTGGATGTGGAAACCAACGGCGTCGTTGATCCGGTTTGGGCCGTTCAGGAGGCCTCACGGATTCTGCGTAGTCAGTTGGCCGTTTTGGCTGGCGCTGAAAACCAGCAGGAGCCTGAAGCTTCTCAGGTACAAAACGGCCAGGATCTGATGCCCTTGCTGATACGTCCCGTGGATGATCTGGAGCTGACCGTTCGTTCTGCCAATTGTCTCAAAGCAGAAGATATTTTTTACATTGGTGATCTGGTTCAAAAATCCGAACAGGAACTGTTGAAAGCTCCTAATCTCGGCAAAAAATCACTCACTGAAATCAAGGAAGTGCTGGTGGCCCATGGCCTCAGTCTGGGTATGCGTGTTGAAAACTGGCCGCCGGAGAACCTGCCGCCCATTTCCGGGCGCGGCGCAGACGTTGATGTTAACGGCTAATGTTCAGAATTTGGTAGAGGGAATGGGTTATGCGTCATCGCAAAAGTGGTAAGCAACTAAATAGAAATAGCAGCCATCGGCAGGCCATGTTTGCCAATATGATGGTGTCCTTGTTTCACCATGAGCGTATTGTTACGACGCTTCCAAAGGCCAAAGAGCTGCGTCGCTTTGCCGAACCGATGATAACCTTGGCGAAGGATGCCACGGTTGCCAAGCGTCGTCTGGCTTTTGCGCGCTTGCATGATCGGCAGGCCGTGGTCAAGCTTTTTGATGATCTCGGCCCGCATTATGCGGCGCGTCCAGGTGGTTATCTGCGTATTGTCAAATACGGCTTCCGCGCTGGTGACAATGCCCCTTTGGCTATTGTCGAGTTGGTCGACCGTCAGGTTGCCACTGCCTGATATCGCTATACAAGGGTTTTTAAACCCAAAACCGGCCCATGATGAAAATCGGGGCCGTTTTTTTGTGCCTTTTTCATGCCTCTTGCTACACATTCAACATGACTATGTACTATAGTGGTTCGGTGTTGTTGTGTTTTTCTTTCGGTACCCAGGCTTATAGGAGAAGGTTATGAAAAAGTTGACCCGTCGTGAATGGTTCCGGTCGAGTGGTAGGGTGGTTTTGGCGGCCGCAGTGGCACCGGCAGTGCTGTCCAATATCGCAGAGGCAGCGACCAGCAAAGCCAGTCAGGCCTCAGTGCAGTATGTTACCCACCCCAACGGCAAGGAAATGTGCAGTAATTGCAAATTTTTTATCCCGGGAGCCAAGCCCAACGAAGATGGGTCGTGCAAGGTCGTGTCGGGCAAAATCAGTCCCCATGGGTATTGCGCTGTTTATATGCCGAAAAAATAAATCGCTGAATTATTGCTGTCCGGTACTGCCAAATCCGGCACTACCCCTCTCAGTGGCAGCAAACTCATCCACCACCAGAATTTCGGGGCGAATAACGGGTACCAGAACCATCTGCGCTACCCGTTCACCCGGTTCAATGATGATTTCTTCTTGACTGCGGTTCCATAGAGACATTTTTATGGGTCCCTGGTAATCCGCATCAATGAGACCGGTCAGATTACCCAATACCAGTCCCTTGTGTCCGAGCCCGGAGCGGGGTAACAGGAGTGCGGTGATTCCGGGATCAGCGATGTGCATGGCAAAGCCTGCTGATACTAACTCCACAGTGTTTGCCGACAGATGCAGGGGCTCATCCAGGCAGGCGCGTAAATCCATTCCGGCGGCGTCAGCGCTGGCATAATGGGGTAATGGCCATTGTGTACCAATGCGTGGGTCGAGGATGCGAATTTGCAAATTAGTCACGGGAATGATGAACCTCGCTGGCGAAGTGGATTTTGCTGATGTGGCGGATGAGTATTCTTGCCATATCAATTTTATGACAAGCTGGAATTTCTATGTGCATTTTATCGTGGAGTAGGGTGCAGGCATTGATTTCACTGCCCATTCCAGTCGTGCTGCTGCTGATATCGTTGACAATGATGGTATCGGCCCCCTTGCGGCTTGCCTTGGCGCGTGCTGAATCCAGGTGATCCCGGGTTTCTGCGGCAAAGGCAACAATGACGCGTGGGCGTTGGGGGTGACGATGGATGCTGGTCACGATATCAGGATTCTGCGTTAACGCAATCTGCTCAGGAACTGCTGATTTGGGCGTTTTATGTGGGCTGTGCAGAGTGGGTCGATGGTCCGCAACTGCGGCATTGGCAATCAATAAATCCGTGGGTATTTCCAGACTATGCAGGCAGGCCTCGAGCATCTCCTGGGCCGAGGTGACATCTTCGCGCAGAACCCCCGGCGGCGTTGCTTCATGACTGGGACCGCTGATGAGTCGTACCTGCGCACCGGCTTCAGCACAAGCCTGAGCCAGGGCAAATCCCTGTTTGCCGCTTGCCCGGTTGGTCAGTCCCCGGGCTGGATCAATGCGTTCCCAGGTGGGGCCTGCAGTAATCAGTATTTGCTTTCCGGAAAGCGTTTTACTGGCCAGAGCCAGGCGCAGTTGGCCAACTATCTGCTCTGGTTCCAACATGCGTCCCGCACCTTCTTCGCCACAAGCCAGAACTCCGGCATCAGGGCCCAGAAATTTGGCACCGAATTCAAGCAGACGCTGGACATGTCCCTGGGTGGCAGGATGTGACCACATGCTGGCGTTCATGGCCGGAGCAAGAAAAACGGGTGCGCGCGTGACCAGCAGCAGGGTACTGAGTAGATCATCGGCAAGGCCCAGGGAAAAACGAGCAAGACTATTTGCCGTCATCGGCGCCACAATAATGGCATCCGGCCAGCGCGCCAGGCGAATATGATCCATTGCGGCTTCTTCCTCAGCGGCAAATAAATCCTGGCGTACCGGCTGACCACTCAGGGCCTGTAAAGTGATGGGCGTAACAAACTGCCTGGCACTTTGGGTCATGACTACGCGTACTTCGGCACCCAGGCGCAGCAAATGACGGACTATTTCCGGACTTTTATAGGCCGCAATGCTGCCACAAATTCCCAGCAGAATTCGTTTGCCAGCCAGGGGCTCGGTCGTGTTGAATAGGGTTTCTATCATGATATTCCCAGTTTAAGGGATGGAGGGAGCAAATGGCTATTACTGATTGGCCGGTGGACGAACGGCCGCGAGAAAGATTATTACAGAAAGGCGCGCAAAGTTTGTCTGATGCCGAGCTTTTGGCAATTTTTCTGCGGGTTGGTGTGAAAGGTAAAAGTGCAGTGGATGTATCCCGGGAATTGCTGCAAATTTTTGGTGGGTTGCGGGCCTTGCTGACCGCTACCCGGGATCAGTTTTGTGCGCATCATGGTATGGGTGATGCGAAATATGCTTTACTGCAGGCGGTATTGGAGATGGGGCGACGGCATCTGGCAGAGGATTGGCAGCGGGGTAGTTGTCTGGACTCTCCGCAACGCGTCCGTCAGTATTTGTCGGCCAGCCTGCGCGATCGCGGCCGGGAAATATTCGCTGTCATTTTTCTGGATCATCGCCACCGGGTGTTGAAGCTCGAAGAAATGTTTTTGGGGACCATAGATGCTGCGACAGTCCATATTCGCGAAGTGGTGAAGCGCGCGCTGGAGTTGAATGCGTCCGCCTTGATTGTCGCCCACAATCATCCTTCCGGCGTGGCAGAGCCGAGCTCTGCTGATCTCGCGCTGACCCGTCGTCTGGAAAGTGCCATGCAGTTACTGGAGTTGCGTTTGCTGGATCATTTTATTGTCGGTGAAGGTGAACCCTTGTCTTTGCGCGAGCAGGGGGGTTGGTGAATAAAAATAAACCCATCTGGCAGCGCGCACTCTATGCTCTGCGCGGGCTGAAGATTGCCGCACGGGAAGAAGCCAGCTTTCGCGCAGAATTATGGGCGGTGCTGGCGGCCGTGGCGTTTTTGCTTTGGGCGCAGGTTGCTTTATGGTGGTGGGGCTTGGCCCTGCTGTGGATGGCCATGCTGTTGGCTACCGAGTTATTGAATAGTGCAGTAGAGTCGCTGGCGGATCTGGTCAGTCCCGAATTTCATCCCCTGGTTGCTCGCGCCAAGGATTGTGGGGCGGCAGCGGTCTTTGTTTTGAGTAGCGTCGGTGTTGCTCTGCTGTTGCTGATTTTGTGGCAGTATTTCCATGCTGGGGGTGGATAAGATGGGTGTTATTTTACCCGCTGCGCTGTTGCTGCCTATAATGAGCCTATAAGCGGGTTGCGGCGGGGCTTATGGAAGCCACGGACTGGCTGCCGGAAAATTGCAAAACGTAGGGAGAAATAATGGGTATTAACGCAGGCATTACCGTTATTGCCGTTGTCTTGATCATTATTTTGCTGATCATCGCGGTGACTGCGGGCGTATTTATTCGGACCTTTTTGCGTTTGGAAAGATTGCTGGCCCGTGCTGAACAGGATGTTGGCCCCCTGATTTTTGAGCTCAAGTCTGCCTTGGTAGACATCAAGAAAATGACCCAGGTGGGGCGGGCGCAGATGAATCGGGTGGATTCCACCATGAAATATCTCAGTCGGGAGATCATGGAAACCACCGAAACCCTGGTACAGCCTGTACAGGAACTCGGTATGTGGTATCGGGCTTTGCGCACAGGCTGGCGCTATTTTTCACGAAAACGTTAAAGCCGGAAACGGCGAGGAGAAAAGCCATGAGAAACGCAGAAGGTTTTGTAGTGGGGATTCTGGTCGGTGCAGTAGGCGCCTTGTTGCTGGCACCAGCCAGCGGTGCGGAAACCCGCCAGGAATTGCGTAAGGCGATGGACAAGGGTAGAGAGCGTTTTTACAACCTCGAATCTTTGGCCGAAGAACGCATTGCGCTGTTGATTGATGAAATTCAGGAAAAAACTGCGCGATTGATGGATGCCGGCGGAGATTTGATGGAATCCAAACGTGAAGATTTGCTGGAGGCTATCCAGGTAGCCAAGCGGGCTCTGGCCGACGAGCGGGACATTCTTACCAGAAGCGCACGTGCCCGCCGGGAAGAGCTGTTGGAAGAAGAAGAGAACCTCTGATCTCAGTGTTCGCCACGTGACTTTTTATGGTGTAATCAATCATTTCATGGTGCGGTTCCGGGGCGGGACGGCTATGATGTGCAGACCGAATTCTCAAGGAGATACAGATGGCTGATAAATTGTTGATGGTTATGGTAAACACCGATCCTTCCAATCCCCAGGAACTGGGCGCGCCTTTCTTTCAGGCTACCGTTGCCGCCGCAATGGATTTTGACGTGGAAGTGGTGTTGACCGCCCGTGCCGGTGAGTTGGCCAAAAAAGGCGTGGCGGAAAAAATGTTCGTGATGCCTGGCAGTCCCAAAAGCGTCTACGATTTCATCAAGGATGCCCATGAGGCTGGTGTAAAGTTTTTTGTCTGCACCCCGACTCTGGAATTGTGGGACTGCACCAAGGAAGATTTGATTCCTGAAGTATCCGACGTGGTCGGTGGCGCTTATGTGATTGAGCAGGCCATGGACGACGACGTGGTCACCTTTACGTATTGATGCCAAGATGACACCTACCCATTTGGGGCCCGCTGAACATCTGTTCAGCGCGGAAGAGGTGGAAGCGGCCATCCAGAGGATGGCCGTTGCCATTAATAAGGATCTTGAACATCTGACCCCACATCGCCCGGTGGTGCTGCTCTGTGTATTGACTGGCGCCATTGTCGTGGTGGGCCAGCTCATGCCGCATCTGCATTTTCCCATGACGCTGGATTGTGTGCAGGTCAGTCGCTACGGTTCCGAAACCAGTGGTGGCGAGTTGCAATGGCGTACGCGTCCCAAGGAGTCTCTCTCGGGGGCGGTTGTGCTCCTGGTGGATGATATTCTGGATGAAGGTATTACCCTCAAATCCATTCAGGACTATTGCATGGCAGAAGGTGCTGTGGCGGTGCATACGGCGGTGATGGTGCGCAAGATGCGGCCACGATCTGTGGACCTGCAGGTGGATTATGTCGGTCTGGAGGTTCCAGATCAGTTTGTGTTTGGCTATGGTCTGGATGCCCGAGGCCTGGGCCGTAATGCCCCAGGAATTTTTTTTCTCCCGGAGGATCACTGAATGGGTGTGGTCGGCATTATTGGTGGAAGTGGTTTGACGCGACTCAATAACCTGCAGATCCGTAATCGTCGGGTGGTGAGAACACCGTTTGGTGAGGCTTCCGGCCCCCTGACTTTTGGTGATCTGGGTGGGCAGGAAGTGGTTTTCCTGGCCCGGCACGGATACGGGCACACCATTCCCCCGCACCGGGTGAATTATCGTGCCAATATCTGGGCCTTGCACCATGTGGGAGTGACCCATGTGATTGCCGTGGCGGCGGTGGGTGGTATCAGTGCAGCCATGCAATCCGGGGTGATATGTATTCCGGACCAGTTGATTGACTACACCAGCGGAAGGCCTGGCACTTTCTTTGAAGGTGGCGAAAGCATGGTGGTCCATATTGATTTTTCCGAGCCTTACTGCGGACGTATTCGTGAACGTCTTTTAGAGGGGGCAAAGGTTTCGGATGTGGGGGTGGTAGATGGGGCTACCTATGCGGCTACCCAAGGTCCCCGCCTGGAAACCATTGCGGAAATTCGGCGCATCGAAAAAGATGGTGGAGATATTGTGGGCATGACCGGTGCACCGGAAGCGGTCTTGGCCCGCGAGATCGGTCTTTGTTATGCACCACTATCGTTGGTGGTCAATCCGGCCGCTGGCAAATCCAGTGAGCCCATCACCATGGAGGCCATTGACGCCGTCATGCATGAGGGCATGGAAAGAGTCCGGGCGATTCTGGCCAGCACGGTGCCTCTGCTGGCTGATTGCCCGCAATGTGACTGCGGCGTCTCCGTAGGCCCGGAAGCACTTAAACATTTGCACAGTCGGCGCAAGTAACGAGCGGCTAAAAATGCAGATCGTCAGTCAGATCTGCCTTCTAACGTCCACTCGCGCCACCCCGGAGAATGTAAAGAAAAATGGCTCCATTCCTTCCACATTAACATTCAGCGTAAAGTGACCAACTCTTCCGAGCTGGTGGGATGAATGGCGATGGTATCGTCAAAATCCTTCTTGCTGGCGCCCATGCGTAAAGCCACTGCAAAACCCTGCAACATTTCGTCGACGCCATCACCAATGGCATGCAAACCGACAATTTTTTCTTCCCGTCCTACGGTCACCAGTTTCATGGCGGTTTTTTCAGGGTCTTCGGAAAATGCCCGCAACATGGGGGTAAAACCGGTTTGATACACCTTGACGGCTTCATCCCCGTAAGTTTCCCGCGCGGCCGTTTCGCTGAGGCCTACCGTGGCGATGGGGGGATGGCTGAAGACTACCGTCGGCACCAGCGTGGTATCCAGGTGGCGTTCGGGCTGCTGGTTGAATAAACGATCCGCCAGTCTTCTCCCGGCAGCAATAGCCACCGGGGTCAGGGCGGGAGCGCTGGTCACGTCCCCCAACGCATAAATGCCAGGAATGGTGGTGTTTTGGAAAGCATCCACGGGAATGAATCCGTGTGCGTCTGGGCTGATGCCGACATTTTCCAGCCCCAGTTCCGCACTGTTTGGGCGTCTGCCAATCGCCCAAATGACGGTGTCCAGTCCGCCCAGACAGTCTCCATCCTGAAAGTGCAGGCATAAACCATCAGGGCGTTTTTCCAGCTCACGCACCTGACGCTGGGCCAGCAAATTGATGCCTTGATGGAGCATGGCATCCATCAGATGTTCACGGAGCATCGGCTCGAAATCATTCAGAAAATGCTTGCGTCGCATGAGCAGTGATACATCACTGCCCAAAGCATGCAAAACGCCAGCCAGTTCCACGGCAATATAACCGGCTCCGACAATGGCGACACAGCGCGGAGCCTGTTCCAACTCAAAAAAACCGTCCGAACTGATACCCAGCTCGGCCCCGGGAATATCCGGCCAGGTGGGTTGGCCACCGGTAGCGATGAGGATGTGCGGGGCCTGCAGAATCTTACCGTCTACTTCCACCTGATTTTCGTCATGAAAACGCGCATGTCCACGAATCAGGGTAACGCCATTACCATCCAGTCCCTGTGCATAGCGGCCATTGAGACGATCAATATAAGCGTCTCTTTTGGCCTTGAGCCGTTCCCAATGAAAACTGGAGGCAACCGCATCAAAACCATAGTCTTCTGCCATCCGCATTTGTTCGGCCATGTGAGCAGCATTCCAGAAGATTTTTTTAGGCACACAACCAACATTGACGCAGGTGCCTCCCAATGGTCCTGCTGCGATCAATGCAGTTTTGGCCCCATAGCTGGCTGCCCGGTTGGCCGTGGCAATACCGCCACTGCCGCCGCCAATGACGATTAAATCATAATCCTGGTTCACGCTGGTTTCTCCTTGTTTTGCTGCGATTATTCCGGTATTGACCCGACAGATGGGGAAGCTTTGCCGCGACTTTGGCCCGCGCCGTTGTTGTTCTTGGCGAAATCTTGCGCCCGTCAGGAGAACTATCTGAGCCCGCAGGGCGAGTTCTTTCCCGATAGCAGGACGTTAGAACAACAGGCAAGGAACAATGGAGCAAAAAGCATCCACGGCAACTGCCGCTTTTAGGACTAAGCACATGACCAGCCAAGAAAATGCGCTGCAGTATCCAGTCCGCCATAGCGAATCTGAAAATCGGCCTGGGCGCGAACAACCGCCTTGGCATGGTAGGCAATACCCACGCCTGCCTTGCGTAACATCGGCAGATCATTGGCGCCATCGCCAATGGCAATGCAGTGACTGGCATCGGTTCCGGCACTGATGGCCAGCAAATCGAGAAGGTCGGCCTTGGCATTGGCATCGACAATATCCCCCAAAACCTGCCCGGTGATTTTACCATCGACAATCTCCAGGGTATTGGCAAAGGCATAATCCAGATCCAGCATTTCCTGGAGATAGCGGGTAAACTGGGTGAATCCACCGGAAACCACAGCGGTTTCCAGGCCTTGCGCCTTGGCTGCCTGAATGAGTTCTCGGGCGCCTGGACTCAGTTGCAGGCGTTCGCGGATGATGGTGTCGATGCTGCTGGCGGGTGTTCCCTGGAGCAAGCGCACGCGTTCGCGCAAGGAGGTCTGAAAGTCCAGTTCGCCCGCCATGGAGCGTTCGGTGATGGCGGCAACCTGTCGCTTGAGACCCAGGTGATCCGCCATTTCATCAATACATTCAATGCTGATCAAGGTGGAGTCCATGTCGGTCAACAACAGCTTGAAGTGACCAGCTTCCCAAAGTGGTGTTATGGCCAGATCAAGCTGGATGCCCTCCAGAGCATCAGCCAAGGCGCGATTGGCGGCAGGAACCGGACCTTGAGGGCCGTGGATGGCAATGGCCAGACTATCGCCCTGGGCATGAAGTATGCGGCCAGGCATGCTGTTCTGAAGATGCAGGGTCGTCAATGCACGGCGCAGCGCCTCGGGCTGCGCCGTACCGCGCAACACCATACGGGAGACGCTGTCTGCACTGGGCATGGGGGACCAGAAAACTTCCCGTTCCTGATGCAAGGCCTGCCGCGATAATTCATCCAGAAAGGGTGCTATTTCGCTGACGGCAACCGGTAAATTCCAGCTTTGTAGCCAGCATCCCCACAGTTCCTGATGGCTTTCCGTACTATGAACAAATTGTCCCATGCTGGAGGGCAAAGTCATGGGGCCACGTCCGGCGGGGCTCAATATGGCAAGGCGCGTGGTACTCATGTATGGCTCCTCAATGGTTCAATGAGTTGGATGATTGTTTGACAGCGTGCTTCGCCGTCGGGTAAATCCTGACGAATTCTCAGGCCTTGCTCGCCATCCAGTTGGTAGACACTGTGCGGACGCTGAACAAGCGCAATGATTTTTTCCGGGGATACCTGATTTTCCTGGGCGAATTGCAGGCGCGCTCCGGAAGGTCCGGCATCAATCTGATCAATGCCGATTTGGCTGGCCAGGAGGCGGAGCTGGGTCTGACACAGCAAGGTTCTGGTCGGGTCTGGCAACGGCCCGAATCGGTCGATCATTTCCACCATGATTTCACCAATGGCGGAATCGCTGCGGACATCGCTGAGGCGCTTGTATAGTTGCAAACGCAAGTGCACGTCGGGCAGATAATCGTCGGGAATCAGTGCCGCCGTATTCAGATGAATTTCCGGTCCGCTGGCGCGTTGTTCGGCCAGGCTGCGGGGGTCCTTGCCCGCACGGATGGCGGCAACTGCGTCGTTGAGCCATTCCATAAAGAGCGTGAAACCGACTTCATCCATGTGCCCGCTTTGCTCTTCGCCCAGAAGTTCACCGGCTCCACGGATTTCCAGATCATGACTGGCCAGGGCAAAGCCGACTCCCAGATCTTCCAGGGACTGAATGGCATCCAGGCGGCGTCGGGCATCATCACTCATGGCGCGTACATCGGGGGTAAACAGATACGCATAGGCCCGTTGATGGGAACGTCCCACCCGGCCCCGGAGCTGGTGGAGTTGCGCGAGGCCAAATTTATCAGCGCGATTGATGAGTATGGTATTGGCGTGGGGATTGTCGATGCCGGATTCGATAATGGTGGTGCTGAGCAGAATATCGAAGCGTTGATGATAAAAATCCAGCATGACCGCCTCCAGCTCGCCTTCAGGCATTTGCCCGTGGGCGACCCGGAGCCGGGCTTCGGGAAGCAGGCGCTTGAGCTTGCTGGCCATGCGTTCGATATCCCGTACTTCATTGTGCAGAAAATAAATTTGTCCGCCCCGATGTAATTCGCGCTGACAGGCTTCGACGACCACCGCGTCATCCCAGGTCTGCACAAAAGTACGCACTGGTTGCCGACGCTGGGGTGGGGTGGCGATGATGGATAAATCCCGCAATCCGGCCAGGGACAGATTCAGGGTGCGGGGAATAGGCGTGGCCGTCAGGGTGAGAATATCCACTTCGGCACGCAGGGCCTTGATCTGCTCCTTTTGCCGCACACCAAAGCGGTGCTCCTCGTCCAGAATCAACAGGCCAAGGTCCTTAAAAGCCACATCTTTCTGGAGCAGGCGATGGGTTCCGATCAGAATCCGGACGTCTCCGGCCTGGGTGGCGGCCAGGATTTCCTTGTGGGTTTTGCCCTTCTGAAAACGGGACAGGACCTCGATCCGCAGCGGTATTCCGGCAAAGCGGTTTTGAAAGTTTTCATAGTGCTGCTGAGCCAGCAAAGTGGTTGGTACCAGAACCACGACCTGTGCGCCGCCATGGGCGGCCAGAAAGGCTGCCCGCAACGCCACTTCGGTTTTGCCGAACCCTACATCACCACAAACCAGTCGATCCATGGGATGCGGGCTGATCATGTCGGCAATGACGGCGTCAATGGCTTGTTGTTGATCGGGGGTTTCTTCAAAGGGAAAGCGGGAAACAAAATCCCAATAGGCTTCATCCGGTGGCGCAAAAGCACGGCCCTGGCGAGCTGCCCGCCGCGCGTATATGTCCAGCAGTTCACTGGCGGCATCAATGGCTTTCTCTCGGGCCCTGGCTTTGGCTTTATCCCAGTGTTGACTGCCGAGGCGGGACAGCACCGGTTCTGCTGCCCCATTGCCCACATAACGGGCAATGCGATCCAGATGATCTGCCGGGACATACACCAAATCTCCCTGGGCATATTCCAGCACCACATATTCGTTGACATCGCCTTGCGCCGCAAAAGGGGTACTCATCCCCTGAAAACGACCAATGCCATATTCCTCGTGGGTGACCGCATCGCCGGGCTGCAGTTCGCCCAGATCGCGAACCATGCCTTCCACATGACGTTGGCGGACCTGCGCACTGCGTCTTTGCGCAAATACCCGGTCACCGAAAATCTGCGCTTCCGAGATGAGTGCAAGCTGGACCAGATTTTTCTCTTTCAGCAGCAGACCGCGCTCCAGAGGGGCTACGGTAATGGCAATTTTTTCTGTGGACTGGAGAAAATCCGGCCAGTTTTTCAGGCGGGTGGCACTTAAACCCGCTTTGTTCAGGCGCTCAGACAGCGCTTCCTGGCGGCCCGGAGATTCTGCAGCAATCAGGGCGCGTCCCTGCTGGGGGAGCTGACGCAGAAAAGTTTCCAGAGCTGACAGGGGCGTTTCGCTGTTTCCCTGCAAGGCTGGTAGTGGTCCGCAGGGTAGGCTTGCACCGGGGCCTTCTACCTCGCCATGCACCTGTGCACGACTCTGGAGTGCTGTTTCCCATTCGGCAGGCGTCAAAATAAGTGCGTCTGGTGGCAAAATCGGATAACTGCTGTCGTATGCCCGCTCTTCATGGCGTTCCTGCCAGTCCTGGCGAATCTGCTGGCTGGCGTTTTCCAGACCGGGCGGCATGAAAATGATCCCGTCCGGAGGAAAATGGGTAAGCAGATGGCTGCTTTCCGGGAAAAACAGAGGCAGGTAATGCTCTGCTCCCTGGGGAACCTGTCCGCGACTTGCCGCTCGATAGACTTCGGCACGTTGCGGGTCACCACTGAATTTTGCCCGAAACTGGCTGCGGAATTCATTCAGTGCTGCCGCATCCACAGGAATCTCGCGCGCCGGCAGCAGGGATACCCTGGATACTTTCTCCAGAGTCCGCTGGGTTTCCGGATCAAATGCCCGGATGCTTTCCACCTGGGTGTCAAATAGCTCAATCCGGTAGGGCAGCGGGCTACCACTGGGAAACAGGTCAATAATGCCGCCGCGCCAGGCGAGCTCTCCGGGTTCGGAAACTTCGCTGACATTGCGGTAGCCCGCATCAATCAGGCGTTGCCGAAAGCGCTCGGGCTGGAGCTTGTCTCCCACCGCCAGTACAAAGGCATGTTGATCAAGAAAACTCCTGGGCGGAAGACGTTGTAGAGCGGCCGCCAGAGGGACCAGACACAGCCCACGCCAATTGGGTAAGGCCGCCAATGTCGCGAGACGGGTGGCGGTCGCATCAGCCGGAGGTGCCAGACGATCATAGGGCAGAATTTCCCGATCCGGGAAAATCAGGGGCGCATCCAGATCCGGCGCAAAAAATGACCACTCGCGCTGCCATTCTTCCAGATCACGGGGATTGGGCAGGAGCACCAACAGAGGTTTTTGCCATTTGCGGAGCATTTCGGCTGCCAGCCAGCAATCGGCAGCCCCGAAAACATGGCTGAAACTGCGTGCATTACCTGCACGGGGGACAGGGCCCAAAGCGAGAGGAAAGTCCAAAATATCCGGGATATCATATCAGCAAATTCAGGGAGCCTAGTGTAAGGTGCCCGTGCCCAAACTGCAAAAGCTGAAACGCTTGCGCCTGCTGGATAGACTGCGGATACTGCGTCTGAATCCCATAGGTTGAGGAAAATTGATGGAGCGGATCTGGGTCATTATTCCAGCCGGAGGGCGGGGCCAACGTTTTGGTGGAACCCAGGCCAAACAATATGTTTTGCTGCGCGGGCAGCCGGTTCTTGTGCATACCCTGAACATTTTTCTGCATGAAAAACGGATATCTGGAGTGCAGTTGGTGTTGCCGGGTGAGGACCTGGAAAGCGGAGCCTGGCGGGACTGGTTGGGTGATGATTTGGCCTTGTCTTTGGCCCCGGTAAGAGGCGGGAAGCAACGTGCTGATTCCGTGCGGCTCGGTTTGGAGGCCTTGCGGAAAGCCGGTGCTGCCGATACGGACTGGGTGCTGGTACATGATGCTGCACGCCCCTGTTTGCGCGCCGAAGACCTGGGCAATTTGCTGGATAGTCTGAGAGAATCACCGCAGGGGGCATTGTTGGGCATTCCCGTTGCCGACACCCTCAAGCGCGAAAAAGACGGCCTTTCCCTGGGTACGGTGGATCGGGAAGGGTTATGGCGGGCTTTAACACCTCAGGCTTTCCCCCTGGCAGCATTGCTTGCAGCCCTGCAATCTGCGCAGGGCGCCGCAATGCCCATTACCGATGAAGCTTCAGCGATGGAACTGCAGGGTTGGCGTCCGCGTCTGATTCAGGGGCATGGGGATAATATCAAGATTACCCTGGGAGATGATCTGGCTTTGGCCGCAGCCATCCTGGCGGCCCGTGACGAGGAGAAATAATGCAGCTGCGTATTGGTCATGGTTTTGATGTGCATGCTCTGGTTCCCGAGCGCCTGTTGATACTCGGAGGGGTCAGGATTCCCTATGAGCGGGGTCTGGCCGGGCACTCCGATGCGGACGTCTTGCTGCATGCCATTTGTGACGCCTTGCTGGGTGCCGCAGCATTGGGAGATATTGGTCGCCATTTTCCCGACACGGATGCCCGTTTTGCCGGCGCCGATTCCCGTCTTTTGCTCCGGCATTGTCATGCTTTGATTCAGGAAAAGGGCTTTTCGGTCGGGAATGTGGACGCCACTATTGTTTGTCAGCGACCCAAACTCGCGAGCCACATACCGCAAATGCGCGCGCACATTGCCGAAGATCTGCAGGTTGCTGAGGATGCGGTCAACATCAAGGCGACGACGACTGAGCAGCTGGGTTATGCCGGTCGGGGTGAAGGCATCGCTGCCCACGCCGTGACCCTGATTCAACATGTCTGAATTATTCCCACGCATTTATCCGCATGTGGATGTCCTGCTGGAAGCCGAACTCAAATCGACGGAAGAGGATTTTCAGGTTACGGAAATGCTGCCCTTTACGCCTTCCGGTACGGGATCGCATTACTGGTTTTCCATTGAAAAGCGCGGACTGAATACCCAGGAAGTAGCCAAACGGCTGGCACAACTTGCCAGCATCCCCGTGCGTGATGTGGGCTATGCGGGAATGAAAGATCGGCACGCCATTACCCGACAGAGTTTTTCCGTCCCGGTACAAGCCGGGACAACGCCGGATTGGCTGAGCCTGGAAAGTGAAAATCTCCATTTTCTGGAGATGACCCGCCATGACCGCAAGCTCCGCAGGGGGGTGCTCAAGGGAAATCATTTTCGCCTGGTTTTGCGCCATTGTCAGGGCGAACCAGCTTTGTGGGAGACGCGTTTGCAGCATTTGCAAAAAACGGGCTTTCCCAATTATTTTGGAGCGCAACGCTTTGGCCACCGCAATTTGCAGGAGGTCAGCCGCCTGTTGTCCGGTACAGCGCGCAAAATGGATCGTCATCAACGTGGCCTGCTGCTGTCAGCGGCGCGCTCTGCACTTTTCAATCAGGTGCTGGCCGAACGGGTGCGCCAAAATAACTGGAATGTTCTCTTGGCGGGAGAAATTGTGCAATTAAATGGTTCGCACAGCATTTTTCTGGCCCGGGCCAATGAACAGGAGAGCTTGCAGCAGCGAGCTGCAGAGTGGGATGTGCACCCCAGTGGACCCCTGCCGGGCCGGGGCGGGCTCTCTCCTGAAAATCAGGCTGCCCTCGTGGAAAAACAGGCGCTGGATGCCTTGCCCGAGGAATCAGAGACTTTGGGTAATATCCGTCATTGGCCACAACAATTGGCCGCGCAGGACGTGGACGCTGCCCGCCGCGCCCTGCGCGCGCGTCCGGATTCGCTGCAATACCACTGGCAGGATGCCAGCACCCTGATTCTGGAGTTTTCGCTACCTGCGGGCGTATTTGCAACCAGTTGTATTGAAGCATTACTGGGCCATGAGCAAGTTCGCGCCGATAGGCTTGACCTTTGTGTTGACTAGATGCTTTAGAATGAGGACACTATACGTGTGGAGCGTAAAAATTCAGTCAATATAAGGAGGGAGACAAGATGGATACGCCTGTGACAATAGGTCGTCTGGCCCGTGAAGCTGGGCTGGCTGCAGAAACATTGCGTTACTACGAGCGTATTGGCCTGATTCAGCCGGTACAGCGCACCCAGTCCAATTATCGTCTTTATGATAGCCACGCCGAGTCGCGTCTGCGCTTTATCCGCCGCGCCCAGAATCTGGGGTTTTCCCTGACCGAGGTGAAAGAGTTGCTGGATATCAGCAGCAGCGCCGAAAATGACATGGGCGATGTGAAGGCGCTGACCGAACAGAAAATTGCAGAGATTGATTTCAAAATCGCAGATCTGCAGAGGATGCGTTCCGCCCTGGCGACTCAGGCGGAGCGTTGCCCTGGCCATGGTTCAGTAGACAATTGTCCTATTCTGGCCTCCTTGTCCGAAGCAGAAGGTGACATGGCTGTGCGCCGGCGCTGGGATGTCAGTCGGGATCCTTCCGCACCGCGTAGCGTTGCCCAGCGTTGAGTCAAGTATATGGCACAGATTGAATTGTCTGTTCAGGGAATGACCTGCAAGCACTGCGTGGCTGCTGTAGAGAAGGCACTTCGAGCGGTACCCGGGGTGCAGACTGTTGCAGTACATCTTGACGCTAACAGCGCTACCGTGGAGGGTGACTCCCTGGACGCTGAGGCCTTGGTTCAGGCTGTTGAAAGCGAAGGCTATACGGCTCAAGTCCGCTAATTGCGATGTTGGTGGCGGCGCCAGCCGAGTAATACCTGCAAGGCCCCGCCCCCGCCTTCTCCGGGGCGGGCCTGAGTAAAAGCCAGAACCTCCTGGTGCTTCATCAGCCAACCACCTATCAGTCTTTTCAGTACTGGTATGCGTCCTGGAGACCCCAACCCTTTACCATGCACGATGCACACGCAATTCCAGCGCCATTGCTGGGCTTCGTGCAAAAAGGCCGCCAGTTCGAGTCGGGCTTCTTCAACAGTGCAACCATGTAAATCCAGTCTGGACTGGATCCGGAAACGCCCCTTGCGTAAATCCCTGAGGAGAGCAGGAGATTGCCCCTGCTGCAAATAGAGCCATTCATCTCCTGCTTCCAGGATTTCGTCGCTATTCAATGTGTGGCTGAGCGCCATCCGCACGGCCAGTTCGTCTTTTTGCCGTTGCAGGGGCAAAGGTGCCGGGGGACTGGGTCGTGCGGGGATGGGCGGTGCTGGAAAGCGTTTCACATCCGCCATGGCTTCTTCAAAGCAAGCCTTTTCAGCAGGATGGACGGCGAGCGAAACCGGTGTTGGCTTGGGTGGTCGCCGCCGTCTCATGCTTCAATCCTCCTGTTGCTCCAGCCAGCGTTCTGCATCCAGAGCCGCCATACAGCCCGTTCCGGCACTGGTGACCGCTTGCCGGTACACATAATCCTGGACATCACCGGCGGCAAAAACGCCTTCAATGCTGGTTGCTGTGGCCATCCCGTCACGCCCGCCACGGGTGATCAGATAACCACCTGCATCCATTTCCAGTTGTCCCTTGAATATGTCGGTGTTGGGTTTATGGCCGATGGCAATAAATACCCCCATCAACGCTAAATCCTGGGTATTGCCGTTTTCAACATGCTTGATCCGCAGTCCGGTGACGCCCGACTGGTCCCCCAGTACTTCATCTACGGCATGATCCCAGATGATGGTCACGTTTTCCTTGGCCATCAGCTTGTCCTGCAGGATTTTTTCAGCACGAAACTTGTTGCGACGATGGACTACCGTGACATGCTTGACAATATTGCTCAGATAAAGTGCTTCTTCGACGGCCGTATTTCCACCGCCGATGACGGCGACATCCTGATTGCGATAGAAAAAGCCGTCGCAGGTGGCGCAAGCCGAAACGCCTTTGCCGCGAAATTTTTCCTCGCTGGGCAGACCCAGATATTTGGCAGAGGCCCCCGTCGCCAGAATCAGGGCATCACAGGTGTAATTGTATTGGTCCCCACTGAGTTGAAAGGGCCGCTGGCTCAGGTCGGCCTTATGAATATGATCAAACACCATTTCTGTAGCAAAGCGCCGTGCCTGTTTTTCCAGTTCCTGCATCAGTTCCGGACCCATGATGCCCTCTGCAGCACCAGGCCAGTTGTCTACGTCGGTCGTTGTCATTAATTGACCACCAGGCTCCATCCCTTGCACCAGCAGGGGTTGGAGATTGGCCCGCGCTGCGTAAATGGCAGCCGTGTAGCCACCGGGGCCGGAGCCCAGAATCATTAATCGGGCGTGTTTGCTCTCAATGATGCTTTTGGAGTCGCTCATCGGGTTCCTCGTCAGTCAGGGTGTGGATTCAGTTTAACATCAATCGGGAAGGCCTGTAACAAATGCAGGGTGAATTTAAATCCGCATCTGATTAACCGTGTTAAAGGACTGTGAGCCTCCGCAAACCTGCAGCAATGCCAGGGTTTTTCCCTGGCTCGGTCTTGCTGCTCCGGAGTTCAGCGGAATCCAGTCGATTTGTGACTTGAATACTCCGGTCATTGCACCATGCCGTTCGGGTGAACACCAAACCTGCCCTTCCGACCATTCTACCAGTTCCCGCAACTCAATGACTTTGGGATGAGTTGCGGGCGCATCATCGGGCAGTGGCAGGCCGCTGGGATGAAATACCCGCGTGTCCGCACCAAAATGGCGTAATAGTCGCTCTGCTTCCAGGGTCAGCAGGCGACTGTAGGACTTTTCCCGATTGGAGCCATAGAGCAGCAATATACGCGGTGGGGGTTGAGTGACCGCAGCGCCGGTCAGACGTTTTGTGTCTGGTTGCTGCAGCAGGCTCGCGGTGATGTTGGGAAGAATATCAGACACAACGGTTCTCCATGATGAACAGCTCGGCAAATGAGAAATGCCTACACATTTTGTCAGCAGTGTTGATGAGTACCGGCTATTTGTCAATATTACAAGTATTATTCGCGGATTTGCTTTTGATGATTTTTGGGTGCTCCGCAATTGCATAGTTGACAGTAATGTTTGTGCTTGGCGATAATGCAACAAAGTTGCAAATATAAAGGTTGTCAGTCATGGAAAAAGTATCCGCCGCTCCCGAAACCCTGCAAGAGGACGTGGTCAGTCTCCGGGGACTGATCGGCCAGAGCATCTCCGGCATGGCGCCCACATGTGATGTGGTGGCCTTCATGACGGCGGGTGCGGCCTTTGCCCTGGTGGCTCTACCCCTGTCCTATCTCTGGGCTTTTGCGCTCATGTTCATCGAAATGAACACGATTTATCACCTCAGCAAGCATCGGGCTTCAGCCGGCGGATACTACGCCTATGTGGCGGCGGGTTTGGGAGCCAGACCTGCCTTGCTGACCGGTTTCATGGTGGTGTTCTACCAGTTGCTCAGTGTTGCGGCTATTCCAGTGTATGTGGGTGGGGTGTTTCTGCCGGGGCTGGCAAAAAGTCTGGGCTATCCCTTACCTGTCTGGTTCTGGTTGGCGTCCATTTTGTTTTTTATTGGAGTCCCGTGGTTACTTAGTATTTCCGGGATTCGCCCCAGTATTCGGGTGGTGGCCATTACCAGTTTTGTGGAAGTAGCGTTTCTGGTAGTGGCGTCCATGATCATTATTGTCAAAGCGGCACCCGTGCATCCTCTGGCCCCGTTTAGTATTCCGACCGATGGTTTCAAGGGTGTGGCCATGGGTATGATTTTTGCCATAACCAGTTTTATCGGGATAGGCAGTCACACGCCCCTCGGCGAGGAAGTGCGCGGACCCCGGACCCAGCGGGGCAGACTCATTGGTAAGGCGGCATTACTGTCTTTGACCCTGGTGGGCGCAGCACTAGTGCTTTCCGCCTATGCCTTGACCGTTGGCTGGGGTCCCGCCGATATGGCGAGTTTTGCCAAAGCTGACGCGCCTGGTGTGACCGTATTTCTGCGTTATCTTGGCCCGGTGGGTGGCATTGTGCTGATCATCCTCGCCATTAATAGCGCCATGGCCGATAGTCTTGCCTTGCTGAACAGCTCTTCCCGGGTATTATTTGCCATTGGTCGCGATGCACTGATTTCCGAAGGCTTTGCCCAGGTGAACAGTACCCAGGCACCGCAACGCAGCATTTCGGTCTTTACCGGGCTGACCATTGTTGTTGCGGTGCTGGCCGTCGCTGTATTTGGAGCCAGTAATGGCTTTAATGTTCTGACCACGGCGGTCCTGTTCGGTCTGGTCACCGCACATACTTTGATGAATGTGTCCTTGATGCGTCTCGCCCATGCGGATCACGAAGGAACCAGCACGCGTCTGTTCTATCATTATCTCCTGCCGGTCGTGGCCACCGGTCTGTTCTGGTGGGTGTTATATGAATCCGTTATCCCGCTGGCCTATCCACTGGACTGGTCCCTGGCTGGCTGGCTGGGTTTTGCTCTTTTGGTCCTGGTCTATGTGTTCAGGGTTCATGGCCGCATTCATCCTGAACATCGGCGCCATCTGGGTACTGTTCGTGAGCCGCAATGAGTTCCCC
>DYJM01000003.1:0-8533 GCA_020723125.1 Acidithiobacillus ferrivorans | reverse complement strand
ATGAGGCGCTAACAGCGCCATTTGTAAGCGTTTCTTATGCCCCCGCAGCTTGACACTGGCGAATGCCTCGTTTAGCTTGCGAACATGAGTTCCGCTACCCGTAATGTTTCCCGAAGCACCCGACCGACCCCGGCCGGGCCATCCGAAGCTATGCCCGGAAAACCTTGGCGCCGTGAGGCCCTGTTACTGGTCATGCTGGCCATCGCCCTATTCATGGCCATGTCCCTGCTGAGTTTTTCTCCCGCAGATCCCAGTTGGTTCAACAGTGGAAAAGGCGAAGCTGTACAAAATTGGGGAGGAGAGGCTGGATCAAATCTGGCAGAGTTTCTGGTGCAGTTTTTGGGGATGTCGGCCTGGTTGCTCCCCCTGGCATTACTCGGCTGGGTCGCGCAACTCTGGAATCACTGGTTTCGCCAACGACCCGGCCGACGCCTTGCCCCGGTGGGGGGGTTGGCCATTTTTTTGGGCTTGATGACATTTTTGGCGATAGTTTGGCCACCTGCCTGGTGGTCGGTCACAGGAACTCTTGCCGGTGGTATCGTGGGCCAGGAAATTGCCCAGTTGTTTCAGCCACTCATTGGTTCGGGTGGAAGTGCATTGCTGTCTTTTGCGGTATTTGCCTTCGGTCTGTTTTTACTGACGGGCCTGGGACCAAGGGAAATGCTGGTGAAATTCCATCAGGAATCGAATCGGCTGAGTGGCCTGAACTTGTTCGCGCGTTTGCCGCTACCCCGCTTCTCGCGGCGGCAGCCAGGTCAGTCGCAACCCAAGGTTTCAGCGCCGCTTCCGGCAGCCATTCCGGAAAAAGCACAACCGGCTGTGGATAAAGCTCCCGGCTTTTTTGCGGCGAAAAAACCACGTCCAATGACAGCTTCATCAGCAGCTAAAAATACCCGGCAGATACCGCTACCCTCACCGGTTGGCCCGCCTCGGGCTGATGGTCTTCCCGATCTGGCACTGCTGGACCCGGCAGATCCTATGGATTCCACGGGACAACTGGATCCGGAAACACTCGCCCAGCAATCACGCATGCTGGAAGAGAAAATGGCGGATTTTGGTGTCCAGGCCTCGGTAGTCGCCGCCAATCCTGGCCCCGTGATTACCCGCTTTGAAATTGAGCCCGCTCCCGGCGTCAAGGTGAGCCAGGTGGCCGGGCTCAGCAAGGATCTCTCGCGGGTGTTGGCAGCCCGGGTACGGGTCGTGGAAGCGATTCCAGGCAAGGCGACCATGGGCATTGAGGTGCCCAACCCCAAGCGACGCACCGTAAGACTTTCTGAAGTTCTCTCCAGCCCCGGTTTTAGCCACAGTAAAAGTTTCCTGACCTTGGCCTTGGGCCAGGATATTGGTGGCCAGCCCGTTTCGGCTGACCTCGCCAAAATGCCGCATCTTTTGGTGGCAGGCACTACCGGTGCGGGCAAATCGGTGGGTGTCAACGCCATGATTCTCAGCATCCTCTTCAAGGCGACTGCTGAAGAGGTACGCCTTATCATGGTTGATCCCAAAATGCTGGAATTGTCCATTTACGAGGGAATTCCCCATCTTTTGGCGCCGGTGGTCACCGATATGAAAGAGGCGGCCAATGCGCTGCGCTGGTGTGTGGCCGAAATGGAAAGACGTTACAAGCTGATGGCTTTTGTCGGGGTGCGCAATCTGGCCGGATATAATCAAAAAGTCCAGGAGGCCCTGAGTGCAGGACATCCTCTGCCGGGTCCCGATAAGGATCTGGATGGCGAACCCATCAGCTTGAGCAAGTTGCCGGCTATTGTAGTGATTATCGATGAATTTGCCGATTTGATGATGATGGTCGGCAAGCAGGTGGAGACGCTGATTACCCGGCTCGCCCAAAAAGCCAGAGCGGCAGGATTGCACCTGATTATGGCTACCCAGCGTCCTTCTGTAGATGTAATCACCGGCCTGATCAAGGCCAATGTCCCAACCCGTATTGCCTTTCAGGTTTCTTCCCGCATTGACTCACGCACCATTCTCGATCAGATGGGTGCAGAAACCCTGCTGGGCCAGGGGGATATGCTGTATCTGCCGCCAGGTTCCGGCTATCCCCAGCGCGTGCACGGCGCCTTTGTGAGTGATGACGAAGTCCATCGAGTGGTTGAATCCTTACGCCAGTTGGGCGCACCCCAATATGACGAGCGCATCTTACAGGGTGGTGAAAGTGTAGATGGTGAGGATATGGATGGTGGCGGAGCTGAAGATGCTGATCCCCTTTACGATCAGGCGGTGGCCATTGTCACCACCAGTCGCAAGGCCAGTATTTCTTATGTGCAGCGCCAACTGAAGGTAGGCTATAATCGCGCCGCACGCATGATCGAAGAAATGGAAAGAGTGGGTGTTGTTGGCCCTTTGCAAAGTAACGGGAGCAGAGAAATTTATGCAGCAGCACCACCCAGTCGTGATTGAATCAACGCGGCGCAGTGTTTCGCGCTATTTGCAAATACTGGGCGCGGCCTGCTTGCTGGGCTGGAGTGCCTGGGCGAATGCCGCCTCCGGTCTGGATATGTTGCATCATTTTTTTCAGAGTACACACACCATTACCGCGCAATTCAGCCAGGAAGTGGCCAACCATAATGGTCAGATTGTCAAAAAAGCCGGCGGCAGCTTGTGGATTTCCCGACCTGGTAAATTTCGCTGGGATTATAGTGGCGCCAATGGGCAGACCATCGTTTCCAACGGGCTGAAGGTCTGGTTGTATGAGCCAGCCCTGCAGCAGGTAACCGTTCAACCTTTGGGCAAGGCCCTGGGATCCACTCCCGCTGCCCTGATTGCCGGAAATGATGACTTGAGTCAGCGTTTCAACATCAGCGATCTGGGTGTCAAAAATCAGCTTCACTGGTTGTTGCTGCGGCCTAAAAATGGCCAGGACCAAGGGTTTACTGCGTTGCGCCTGGGTTTTGATGCTGCCGGAATCCTGAAGGAAATGCGTATGGAAGATGCTTTCCAGCAGGAGACTGTCCTGCATTTCACCCATGTAAAAATTAATCATGCCATTCCGGGCCAGGAGTTCCAGTTTACGACTCCGGCCGGAGTAGATGTTCTTTCGCAATAAACTTTTCTGGAGTCGTTCATGTGTAATGCCAAAATTGCTTTGACCCTGCTTGCCTTGGGAGTTTTCGTCAGCGTGCAGGCCCAGGCATCAGGATTTGCAGTGCCCACATCGGTGGTGGGACTTTCCGAAGCGGGAGCCACGGTAGCCGATGCCAGCCCTGTCAGCAGTTTTGCGGTTAATCCAGCAGATATGGTGTTTTTCCCAGGGACTCGCGCCAGTCTGGACGTGGTGGCATCAGAACCCAGCTATAAAATAAATGGTATGGGTGCCAGCAATAATCTCCTGATTATGCCAAATTTGTTTGTAACCCACCGCTTCAACGACCTGCCTTTGGCGCTTGGCTTGGGCATTACATCTCCTTACGGCATTCATTCAACCTGGCCGGCAGGGACCTTTGGAACGTCACAGACCACCCCGGATAAAAATGATCTGCGCATCATCGACATCAATCCCGGTGTGGCCTATATGCTCCTGCCCGATTTAAGCATTGGTGCGGGGGTGGATTATTATCAAAGCCTGAGCGCCAATTTCCCAAAAAAATCCGGTAATGGCGGTGGCGTGGGTGGCAATGTCGGCTTGTTTTACACCACCGAAACTCTTAATGCCGGTTTGAGTTATCGCTCAACCGCCAGTTTGGGAGGAGACATCAGTCTGCCCAGCCGCCTTCAGGCCGGCGTGCGTTACCGCTTTACGCCAGCCTTCGCTACGGAATTGGATGTAGACTGGAATGACTGGAGTAATACCCGCTTGCCGGGGTATGGTAATCTTGGCTGGAAATCGGCACTTGCCTATCGTTTGGGTTTAAGCTACCACTTCAGTCAGTACTTGGCCTTGCGTGGTGGTCTCGCCCATGAAGACAGCCCTACGGATGGCAGCAGTATCCAGGCCGCCGCACCGGCACCCAGCAGTAATCTGCTGTCCTTCGGATTGGGTATTGGACTGGGACATTGGCAGTACGATCTCGGCGCTTCCTATGCGCTTTCCGGTAATACGACTGCCTATGCTGGTGACTATCCCGGCACTTATAAGGCCAGTACCTTTAATTTTGGTGCAGCCATTTCCCGGAATTTTTGAGTCAGGGCAGCAACGGAGCTTCCTGCTTGAGTACCACGCATGATCTCCGGCCTCTGGCAGCGCGACTGCGACCCCAGAGCCTGGAAGATTATGTCGGTCAAAAGCATCTTTTAGGCGATAACGGGCCGCTGCGTGCCATGCTGTGCTCCCGGCACCTCCATTCCATGATCTTATGGGGTCCGCCGGGCACGGGTAAAACCACCCTTGCCCAGTTGCTGGCGCGTTCAGCCGGGTGTCAGTTTCAAATTCTTTCGGCGGTTAACAGTGGCGTCAAGGAAATCCGCGCCGCCATCAGCAGTGCTGAGCAGACCCGGGCTCAGGGGCAAGACACTGTTCTTTTTATTGACGAAATCCATCGATTCAACAAAACTCAGCAAGATGCTCTGCTTCCCTATGTGGAAGAAGGCGTCATCATCCTGATTGGGGCCACGACTGAAAATCCCAGTTTCGCCCTCGTCAACGCGCTGCTTTCCAGAGCACGGGTTTATGTGCTCAAGGTTCTGGATGACCCCGATCTGGCGCACATTCTGGAGCGGGCGCTGAGTGATAAAGTCCAGGGCCTTGGCGCCATCACCATTGATTTTCCGCTGGAGTTGCGACAGGGCTTGGTGCAGGCTGCAGATGGGGATGCCCGCCGGCTTCTCAATTTGCTGGATCTGGCCGTGCAACTTGCCGAGCGGCATGAGGATACCGTCAAGATCACGGCCCAGGTGCTGATTGCCGCAACCGGGCAAAGTTGGCGCCGTTTTGACAAGGGTGGCGAAGCCTTTTACGACGAAATCTCGGCTTTTCATAAATCCCTGCGGGGCTCTGATCCCGACGCTGCCCTGTACTGGCTGGCAAGAATGCTGGATGGTGGTGCCGATCCCCTCTATCTGGCCCGGCGCCTGGTCAGGATGGCCTCAGAAGATGTGGGTCTCGCCGATCCCCGGGCGCTGGAAATGGCTTTGGCAGCCAGGGATGCCTATCAGTTTCTGGGTAGCCCCGAGGGTGAACTGGCCCTGGCCCAGGTAACGGTTTACCTGGCCAGCAGTCCCAAAAGTAATCGGGTTTATACGGCATGGAACAAGGCTCAGGCCCTGGTGAAAGCGGGCAGCAGTCAGGAGGTTCCCCTGCATTTGCGCAATGCCCCGACCAACTTGCTCAAAACACTGGATTACGGCAAAGAATATCAATACGATCACGACTATCCGGATGCTATTGCGCCGCGCCAGGAATATTTTCCGGCAGGACTGACCGGCACCCGTTTTTATGAACCCAGCGAACGTGGCCTGGAAACGCGTATTCAGGAGCGCCTGCGCTGGATTCGCGCCCATCGTTCAACTACCCAAGAGAAAACTCCGAATGCTTGACCCCAACTTATTGCGTAATGAACCGGAAACTGTTGCGGCTGCACTGGCCCGTCGTCATTTCAAGCTCGATGTGTCTGCCTTGACCGCCCTGGATCAACAGCGAAAATCGTTGCAAATTCAGATGGAAGAACAGCGCAACGCGCGCAATGAGGCCTCTCGTGAAATTGCCCAGGCGCGCCGGCAGGGCTTGGATACCACAGCGATGCAAAATGCGGCGGGGCAGTATGGAGAAACCATCAAGGCCCTGGAGCAGTCTCTGGAAATTGTGCTGCAGCAATGGGAGGCGCTGGTCAGCAGTCTGCCCAATATGCCCCAGGCCTCCGTCCCCGATGGACGTGATGAAGCCGATAACGTGCCAGTAAGGTATTGGGGAACGCCTCGCGAATTTTCATTTACGCCCAAGGATCATGTGGACCTGGGTGAGGCTTTGGGTATTCTCGATTTTGCAGCAGGGGTGCGCCTGGCCGGAGCCCGCTTTGTCGTGTTACGTGGCCTGGGTGCCCGACTGGAAAGGGCTTTGACCCAATTTATGCTGGATTTGCACGTCAACGAGCATGGCTACACGGAAATAGCTCCGCCTTTTTTGGCAAATTCCGAATCCCTGTTCGGCACCGGACAATTACCCAAGTTTGAGGAAGATCTTTTTGCCCTGCGCGATGATCCCTATTACCTGATACCAACAGCCGAGGTGCCCCTGACCAACCTGTTGCGCGGTGAAATCGTCAGCACGCTTCCCCAGCGGTTTTGTGCTTATACGCCCTGTTTCCGGCGTGAAGCCGGCGCTTATGGCCGCGATACCCGGGGCATGATTCGCCAGCATCAATTTGACAAGGTAGAGCTGGTGCAGGTGGTTCGCCCCGAAGATTCTGCTACTGCTCTCGAAGAACTCACTGGACATGCCGAAAAAGTATTGCAATTACTGGAGCTGCCTTACCGGGTAATGGCTCTGTGTGCGGGAGATATGGGTTTTAGTGCGGCCCGGACTTATGACCTCGAAGTGTGGTTGCCGGGTCAAAATCAATATCGGGAAATCAGCTCCTGCAGCAATTTTGAAAGCTTTCAGGCCCGCCGCCTGCAGCTCCGCTATCGTGGTGAGGAGGGGAAGCCGCAGTTGGCGCATACCCTCAATGGTTCTGGCCTCGCCATTGGCCGGACCCTGGTGGCCTTGCTTGAAAATCATCAACAGGCCGATGGGAGTGTGCGTATTCCCGAAGCCTTACGCCCCTATCTGGGCGACATGGAAATACTCAGGGCATAAAAACCGATGCGTGACCCCTATGTGCCAGTTAGCTGCGCTCTGCACAGTGCCCTGGAGCTGGCAGCTTTGCAACATAAATCGGTGGTTCTGCAAATGCGCGATGGCAGCCAGCTAACAGGGCAGATTCTGGATGTCTGGACCGCTGACGGGCGCGAGTGGCTCAAACTACGAAATGCTCATCAAGAACAGATTATTGATCTCACCCTCATCGACCACCTTCAGGAATCCTCTCTTCATGAGCATTAAATTCATTCGTTTTATCCTAAAAACGGCATTTGCCGTGGGTGCTTCTTGCTCCGTTGTTCCTCGCCTGTTGTTCTACGGCTTATCCTGCTGTCAGGAGAGAACTCGCCCTGCGGGCTCAAACAGCTCTCCTGACGGGCGCAGGATTTCGCCAAGAACAACAACGGCTCAAAACAAAAGTCGCGGCAAAGCACCCACGGCAACTGCCGTTTTCAGGTTTATACTGTGTGGCGCTTTGCTGCTGGATGCAACTTGTGCCTATTCCGCCGAATTTCCTCTCCCTCCAGCCGGGAGCAATATGGTCGGTCATC
This sequence comes from Acidithiobacillus ferrivorans, assembly GCA_020723125.1. Classification (GTDB taxonomy): domain Bacteria; phylum Pseudomonadota; class Gammaproteobacteria; order Acidithiobacillales; family Acidithiobacillaceae; genus Acidithiobacillus; species Acidithiobacillus ferrivorans_A. The sequence continues at coordinate 1,234 of DYJM01000003.1, read as the reverse complement.
TGCAGGTGGTCCTGGCGCGGCATCAGGACACCCTGCTCGACATTGCCCGCCACTACGACGTGGGATATAACGAAATCCGGGCGGCCAATCCGGGTGTGGATCCTTGGTTGCCCGGTGCGGGCACCCGGGTGCTGGTGCCGACCGAATATGTTCTGCCGCCCAAGCCCTGGCAGGGCATTATTATCAATATACCGGCCCGTCGCCTGTTCTATTTCCCAGCAGATCAGAAGGTCGTGTACACCTTTCCGGTAGGCATATTCCGTCCCAACTGGCCGGACCCGGTGGGGAGCACGAAAATCATCGCCAAGGTGAAAAACCCGACCTGGACAGTCCCGAAAAATATCCAGGAAGAACATGCCAAAGCGGGAGAACCCATCCCGGCGTTTTTCCCGGCAGGTCCCAATAACCCAATGGGCGAGCTGGCCCTCGAAACCGGCTGGTCACAAATATTCATCCACGGGACCAACAAGCCCTGGGGTGTAGGGATGCGAGTCAGTCATGGTTGTTTTCATGTGTATCCTGAAAACGAAGTGCAGTTATTCAAGATGGTCAAGGTCGGCACCCCGGTCAGAACCATCGACCAGCCCTACGTTGTGGGTAGCAATGGTAACGGAAACCTGTACTTGCAAAGCTTTGAACCGGTTGAGGCCTACCATAAGGGCGGAAATAACCAGCAGCGTGCCGTGGATGCCATTACCGCATTCAGTAGCAGTCAGCATCAGGGCTGGACCATCAACTGGCAGCGTGTCATCAATCTGGTGCAGAAACCCAATACCGTTCCTGTAGCCATCAATATCAATACGCCTGACCTGCAGGTGGTGGCAGACCAGTTAAGCGCGCAACCCTATGATTTTGCTCCCTATGGCGACAATGCAAATACCGCCACGCCACCACCAGCACCGGTAACCATTGGGAATGCGCCGAAATCATGAAGGACAACACATTCAAAAAAAGTGCTTGCACACCCCCAGACCCGCGTGTATAGTGCGCTCTCTCGACGGGGCAGAGGTCCTGAAAGAGAGCGACAAAGCAGCTAGGTATTGACAGTAAAATAACTTACCCAGTATGATTGTCGACCCTGTTGCGGGGTGGAGCAGCTTGGCAGCTCGTCGGGCTCATAACCCGAAGGTCGTAGGTTCAAATCCTACCCCCGCTACCAAGATTCGCAGTATGCAGTTTTGTTCTTTAAAAATCCGAGTGGAGATGTGTGGGGTTTAGGCCCGAGCTGTATTGA
>DYJM01000057.1 GCA_020723125.1 Acidithiobacillus ferrivorans | reverse complement strand
TAGAACAACAGGCGAGGAACAACGGAGCAAAAAGCACCCACGGCAACTGCCGTTTTTTGGATGAATGATCCAACTGATCTGGCATTAGTCTTCTAACAAAGACACTTCCAGATCGGTACCCAACAGACGGGTTTCCAGTTTTTTTATTTCGTCCCTTAATGCTGCCGCCTGCTCAAACTCCAGATTGCGTGCATGGCGGAACATTTCTTCCTCCATATCCTTGATTTTTTTGGCAACGGCTTTCGGATCATTGAGCAGACCATAAGCGCTGTTTTTCTCTGCCACCTTCGCTGCAGGTTGGGCGTTACGTCGATACACACCCTCAATAATATCCGCCACGGGCTTCACTATACCCTTGGGGGTAATATGGTGGAGCTCATTGAAACGCAGTTGCTTTTCGCGGCGGCGATCGGTCTCGGCCATGGCTGCCGCCATGGACTTGGTAATCTGATCCGCATACAAGACCGCTCGACCGTGCAAATTCCGAGCTGCCCGGCCAATGGTCTGAATCAACGAGCGCTCCGAGCGCAGAAAGCCCTCCTTGTCTGCATCCAGAATCGCCACCAACGCTACTTCGGGCATATCCAGCCCCTCACGCAGCAGGTTAATACCAATCAGCACATCAAAAACGCCTGCGCGTAAATCCCGAATAATTTCCACCCGTTCTACCGTTTCAATATCTGAATGCAAGTAGCGGCACTTGATACCCAGATCATGCAGATAATCGGTCAAGTCTTCTGCCATGCGCTTGGTCAGGGTGGTGACCAGAATGCGCCAGCCACTGCGGATGACCGCATGGATTTCACTGATCAAGTCATCAACCTGCCCTTTTGCCGGGCGTACTTCCACGACCGGATCCACTAAACCGGTAGGCCGTACCACCTGCTCGACAATCTGCCCGGAGTGCTCCATTTCATAGGGTCCGGGAGTTGCCGAAATCATGATGGTCTGGGGCATGAGTGCTTCAAACTCAGGAAACATCAGGGGTCTATTATCCAGCGCAGAAGGCAGGCGAAAGCCATATTCCACCAGGGTTTCCTTGCGGGAGCGATCCCCCTTGTACATCCCCCCGAACTGGGGCACGGTGACGTGAGATTCATCAATAAACAGTAAAGCATTGGGTGGCAGGTAATCCATCAAGGTGGGCGGTGCCTGCCCGGCGCTTCTTCCCGATAAATAACGGGAATAATTTTCGATACCAGAGCAGTATCCCAACTCTGCCATCATTTCCAGATCAAAACGGGTGCGTTGCTCCAGACGTTGGGCTTCTACCAGTTTGTTGGCCTTGCGGAGATCTTCAAGACGCTGCCGCAATTCATCCTTGATACTGTCCAGCGCTTCCAGAATTTTCTCTCGGGGGGTCACATAATGGCTTTTGGGATAAATGGTATAGCGCGGCAAACGCACAATGGTTTTCCCCGTGAGCGGATCAAAAAGCGAAACCCGTTCAATTTCCTCCCCGAATAATTCCACCCGCACTGCTTCATCTTCACTTTCTGCGGGCCAGATATCAATCACATCGCCGTTAACCCGAAAGTTACCGCGTTTCAATTCCAATTGGTTACGGGTGTACTGCATTTCTGCCAGCCGCTGAAGAATCGCACGCTGATCCATGAAATCGGATTCGCGCAAATGCAAAATCATGCCATGGTATGAAGCGGGATCACCCAGTCCGTATATGGCGGAGACCGTCGCCACAATAATGACGTCAGGCCTTTCGAGCAGAGCTTTCGTCGCGGAAAGGCGCATCTGCTCAATATGGTCATTAATGGAAGCATCTTTTTCAATAAACGTATCCGAAGACGGGACATAGGCCTCCGGCTGATAATAATCGTAATAACTGACAAAATACTCGACGGCGTTATGCGGAAAAAAACTGCGCATTTCCGCATAGAGCTGCGCCGCCAGCGTCTTGTTGGGGGCCATGATAACGGCTGGGCGCTGGGTTGTGGCAATAACATTGGCAACTGTAAAGGTCTTCCCGGAACCGGTCACCCCCAGAAGCGTCTGGAAAAATTCTCCATCCTTCAGTCCCTGGACCAGCTGACGAATCGCCTCCGGTTGATCACCCTGGGGCAAAAAGCGGCTTTCCAGAATAAAGCTTTTGTCCATTTACCACCCCATGGAATACGTGGTGACTTCTAGGCTGAAGATGCCAGCCAGTAAACGATATTGGGAAGTACCCAATCAGAGCCCTTCCCTGTTCATGATGCCTACTCTACAATATATGGGCTTGTACAAACATCTGCTGTAGTTCATGCGCCTGTAGCTCAACTGGATAGAGCAACGGCCTTCTAAGCCGTAGGTCAGGGGTTCGAGTCCCTTCAGGCGCGCCATATAAAATCAACTCAAGACGAATGACTTCCACGGCGTCTGTTCATGCGCCGGCTGCGGATTTGCCAAAGGGTCAGCACCAAACCCACTGCTACGTATATGATCCCGGCAAAGAAAAGCACTAAAGGCGGATGTACGGCGATCAGGGCGACCACCAAAACGACAATAATAGCCAAAGCAAAAGGAACACGCCCGTGCAGGTCAAAATCCTTGAAACTGCGAAAACGGACATTACTGACCATCAGCAGCCCCAGAACATAGACCAATCCCAAGGCGATATATTCACTGATCTGGGTCAGCCAGGGATACCCCTCGCCAACGGCCACCCAGACCAGACTGGCCAGGACGGCTGCGGCAGTGGGGATTGGCAAGCCCTGAAAGTAGCGTTTTGAAGCGCTGTGCACCTGGGTATTGAAACGCGCCAGACGCAAGGCCCCACAAGCCGTATAAACAAAAGCACCCAACCAGCCGAATTTGCCGAAATTCTGAAGCCCCCAAAGCAGCACCAGAATAGCTGGAGCCAATCCAAAGGCGATGACATCGGCCAGTGAATCATATTCTGCACCAAAAGCACTTTCCGTGTGGGTCATGCGGGCAACCCTGCCGTCCAAACCATCCAGAATCATGGCAATGAATATGACGATTGCGGCGGTACGATAATGGCCATGAATAGACGCAACAATGGAATAAAAACCGGCAAAAAGACTGGCTGTCGTAAACAAATTGGGGAGTACATAAACGCCCCGCCGGGGATACCGGGGATTCATGATATGGATCCAGGCAAAGTAGCCAGACACTGCGCGCCGGAGCGCACCCGCTCACCAATCCGCACCTGAACTTCCGTATCCAGTGGTAAATAGGTATCTACCCGCGATCCGAAACGAATAAAACCAAAACGCTGACCGGTGGTCACGTCATGATCATTACGGACATAACAGACAATGCGCCGAGCCACCAGACCCGCCACCTGCACCACGGTGACATCATGCCCCCCGGGAGTTTTCACCCAAATCGCATTCCGTTCATTTTCCAGTGAGGCCTTGTCCAGGGCGGCATTGAAAAATCTGCCCGGGAAATACCAGACATTTTGTATATGTCCACTGACCGGCATGCGATTGACGTGGACATCAAACACATTCATAAAAATACTGATCTTAAGCGCTGGCCGCGACAGGTAAGGATCATCGACCTGCTCAATGGCAATCACCCGACCATCCGCCGGACAAAGGACAGACCGGGAGGACAAATCCGGTAATGGCCGACGGGGATCCCGAAAAAACTGCAGACTGAACAAAAACAACAGATAAAAAATAGCCGGGAGGAGCAACCACCAACCCGTCAAAAAAATCTGCAAGACAATGGCGATGATCAGAAAGGCGAGCAGAAAAGGCCAGCCTTCACGCGCCAGAACAGGATATGGATAGTCAGTTTTCATGGGCGGAGCGTATCAGGACCGGAGCCATGAGAAAAGGGCGAACACCCAAGGCTCTTGCCCAAGAGAAATTCACCCTTTTTCAGAAGTGCAAATAAATTTAGTTGCGTGAACGATCCACAATCCGGTTCTGACCAATCCAGGTCATCATGGAACGCAGCTTGTTACCTACCACTTCAATGGGATGCTCGGCAGCTATCCGGCGCATGGCCTGCATGGTCGCCTTGCCCGACTGATTTTCCAGAATGAATTCCTTGGCAAATTGACCCGTCTGGATTTCAGAGAGAATTTTTTTCATTTCAGCCTTAGTATCGGCATTCACCACACGCGGGCCACGGGTGAGATCCCCATATTCGGCCGTGTTGGAGATGGAGTAGCGCATGTTGCTGATGCCGCCTTCATACATCAGATCGACAATCAACTTCAGCTCGTGCATACACTCAAAGTAGGCCATTTCCGGCGCATAACCCGCCTCGACCAGCGTTTCAAAACCGGCCTGCACCAAAGCCGTAACACCACCGCAGAGCACCGCCTGCTCGCCGAATAAATCAGTTTCGGTTTCTTCACGGAAAGTCGTTTCAATGACACCGGCACGGGTACCGCCATTGGCCTTGGCATAAGCCAGAGCAATATTGGTGGCATTGCCACTGGCATCCTGATGCACAGCAATCAGACTGGGCACCCCACCCCCCTGGGTGTAGGTGGAACGGACCAGATGGCCGGGGCCCTTGGGCGCCACCAGAAAGCAGTCCAGATCGGCGCGGGGATGAATCTGACCGAAATGCACATTGAAACCATGAGCAAACGCCAGTGCCGCACCCTGTTTGATTTTTGGCGCAATTTCATCACGATACAAAGCGGCCTGGCCTTCATCCGGAGTCAGGATCATGACCACATCGGCACCGGCCACCGCATCAGCGACTTCTTTCACTTCCAATCCGGCCTTGACGGCCTTGTCCCAGGAAGTGGAGTCCTTGCGCAGACCAACCACTACGGAAACCCCGGAATCCTTAAGGTTCAGCGCATGGGCATGTCCCTGTGAGCCGTAACCAATGATGGCTACTTTCTTTTTCTGGATAAGGGCCAAATCTGCATCGTTATCGTAATAAACTTTCATGTAAACCTCTGCGTATGCACAAAAAAAGAATAATAATCAGGAAAATCAGATGGCTTTGGCCCCACGGCTGATGGCACTGGCGCCACTGCGCACCACCTCAATGACCATGCCCGGGTCCAGCGCATGAATAAAGGCATCCAGTTTGTCACCAGGACCCGTGAGTTCAATGGTATAAGAGCGATCGGTGACATCAATGATCCGACCTCGGAAAATATCCGAAAGCCGCTTCACCTCTTCGCGATCGGGGCCGACCGCGTGAACCTTGATCAGCATCAGCTCGCGTTCAATGTGTGGTCCCTCGCTGAGATCATGCACGCGAATCACTTCAACCAGCTTGTTCAACTGTTTGAGTACCTGCTCCATGATTTCTTCGGAACCACGGGTAGCCACGGTCATGCGCGAAATGCTGGCATCATGGGTAGGCGCGACGGTCATGGCCTCAATGTTATAACCCCGCGCCGAAAATAAACCCGCCACCCGCGACAAGGCACCCGCCTCGTTTTCCAACAAGATGGAGATGATATGGCGCATGCTTACACCAGGATCATGTCAGAAAGTGCTGCACCAGCAGGCACCATGGGATAAACATTCTCCTTGGCATCCACGCGGAAATCCATGAATACCATACGATCCTTCAGGCGCAAGGCTTCGCGGATGACTGGCTCGACGTCAGCGGGAGTATCCGCACGCAACCCAATATGCCCATAGGCTTCAGCCAGCTTCACGAAATCCGGCAAGGCATCCACATAGCTCATGGCATAACGATCTTCATAAAAGAACTCCTGCCACTGGCGGACCATACCGAGATAATGATTATTCAGGCAGGCCACCTTGAGGGGCAACTTGTATTGCTGGCAGGTGGACAATTCCTGAATATTCATCTGGATACTGCCATCACCGGTAATACAGAGCACCGTAGCATCGGGCTCAGCCACCTGCGCACCCATGGCTGCTGGCAAGCCAAAACCCATCGTCCCCAAACCACCACTGTTCACCCAGCGACGGGGTTTATCAAAACCATAAAACTGGGCAGCCCACATCTGATGCTGTCCCACATCCGAAGTCACAATGGCATCTCCGCCAGTCAGTTCAAACAGTTTTTGTACCACAAACTGCGGCTTGATGATCTGCTCATCCTGCTGGTAATGGAGACAATCGCGCTTGCGCCATTCTGCAATCTGCGCCCACCAGGCCTGCATGGCATGGGGGTCGTTCAGCGCATCCAACTCATCGAGCACCTGATTCATTTCTGTCAGGACCTGCTGGAGATCGCCGACAATCGGCACATCCACCCGGACATTTTTGGAAATGGAGGAAGGATCCACATCCACATGCACAATTTTGGCATGCGGCGCGAACTTGGCGAGATTACCGGTAACCCGGTCATCAAAGCGTGCTCCCAGCGCCACCAGCACATCACAATGCTGCACCGCCATGTTGGCTTCATAAGTGCCATGCATACCCAACATGCCTACAAACTGGGGGTCAGAAGCAGGGTAAGCGCCCAGGCCCATCAGGGTATGGGTAATCGGGACATTCAGCGAACGCACCAGTTTGCGGAGTTCTTCGGAAGCATTTCCCAATATCACCCCACCACCGGTATAAAATATCGGACGCTGGGCACTGGCAATCATCTGCATGGCCTTGCGCACCTGCCCCGGATGTCCCTTGACTGTCGGCTTGTAGGAACGCAAGGAAATCTTGTCGGGATAGTGGTAGGCACACTGCTTACCGGTCACATCCTTGGGAATATCCACCAGCACCGGGCCGGGTCTGCCGGTTGCCGCCAGATAAAAAGCGGTCTTCAAGGTACTGGCCAGATCCTTGACGTCCTTGACGAGGAAATTGTGCTTGGTGCAAGGCCGGGTAATACCCACCGTATCCACTTCCTGAAAGGCATCATTGCCAATCAGTGCAACGGGAACCTGTCCACTGATCACCACCAGAGGGACGGAGTCCATATAGGCCGTGGCGATGCCGGTAACGGCGTTGGTGGCACCCGGACCACTGGTCACCAGCGCCACCCCCACCTTGCCGGTCACCCGGGAATAGGCATCCGCAGCGTGCACAGCCGCCTGCTCATGACGTACCAGCACATGCTGCACGGCTTCCTGCTTATCCAGGGCATCATAAATGTAGAGAACCGCACCGCCGGGATAACCAAAAACGAATTCCACACCTTCATCACGCAGGGCGCGCACTACAATCTCGGCACCGGTCAAGGTTTCGGATTCAGTTTTTGGGCTCAGGCGCTCATGGATGGTGGTCGGGGATGTCATCGTCGTACTCCTCAGGGAATAATGTACCAGCGCAAAAAACTAGACAGTTTTCCCATGCAGGTCAAATAAAAATGCCTTGGCGTACTTTGCCCGCCATCTATAGCCCGCCATCAGTAATGCTTATGGAGGTTTTCCATGTAATCGCGGGCCTTGGCGACCAGGTTTTCCGGCAGGCCGCGCTTGGCAGCAATCACCAGTCCCAGCGAGCGTCCAGGCACGCCAATCTCCAGCTCGTAGGTAGGCTCCAGCCGCTCGTGATCAAAACGCATGGAAGCATTGCGCAGGCAGGCATGGTTTTCGGCAAAGGATTTGAGCGGGGTCAAATGGGTAGTCACCATGCCGCGCACCCCTCGCTCGGCCAGGTGGTCCAGTACTGCCATGGCCAGGGCGGCCCCCTCCTCCGGGTCGGTACCGGTACCCAATTCATCCAGTAGAATCAGGGTATGGTCATCGGCATCGGCGAGAAGCCGTTTGAGTACTTCCACATGTCCGGAATAGGTGGAAAGCTGAAAAGCCACACTTTGCGGATCGCCCATATCGACAAAAATCCGGGTGAAGTTACCGACCACAGCCCGCCCCGCCACTGGAACATGCAGTCCGCAATGGGCCATTACGGTCAGCAGCCCCACGGTTTTCAGGGAAACGCTTTTCCCACCCGTATTGGGCCCTGTCACCACCAGAATCGGGCAATCGGCATTTATATGTACTGTCAGCGGCTTGGGTTGCGGGCCGCGCTTTTCAGCGTAGGCCAGGATCAGTTGCGGATGATAGGCCTCTTCCAGAATCAATACGGGTTCATCCACCATTTCTGCCGCCTTGGCCTGTAGATGAATGGATAATTGCGCAGCAGCAATGGCCAGATCCATCCAGGTCAGCGATTCCACCAAGTGCTGCAGGGCACTGAGCCGTTCCCTGCCTTCATCACTGAGCGCACGCAGAATGGCCTGATTTTCCTGCTCAATACTCCCGGCGATTTTCTCCAGCCGATTATTGCTGGCCACCAGTTCCATGGGCTCTACCAGATAACCATGGCCACCCGGACCGGTACCCCGCCGCACGCCGCGAATCTGATCCGTAGCGCCATCGGGCAGATGTACGCAGGCACGCTGCCCGGACCAGTGCAATTTGGCACCCGGAGTGCCCAGGTGGGACTGCATGGACCTCTGAATCTGATCGCGTTCGGTTTTGAGTTCGGCATGCAATTGGCGCAGCGCGGCGTTACCATCTTCGCGGACGCTGCCGTTGGGCATCAACACGGCGTCAATTTTGGGAAGAAGATCGGCGGCCGCATCCAGACGTTCCGGTCCGGTCGGCAACAAGGCAGGTCGCTTTTCAACAAAAGGACGTAATTCCTTGCCCACGCGCAACACCAGCGCCAGGTTGCGGAAAGCAGTTCCTGCCAGCGCCGCCCCCGGACTGGCCACCTGGCGAATGGCTGCCCGAACATCGGGCAATTCCGGAACCACCGGCCCTTCCCCGGACTCCAGACCAAAGCGCGCCGCCGTGATGGCATCCTGCAACTGCCGGGCGACAGCGACACTGGGGGCGGGTCCCAAATTACGGGCCGCATCGGCACCAAAAGGCGTCGCACACAATTTTTCCAGTAATCGGCGGATACCCTCGAATTCCAGGGGTTTCAGGTCGGCTTCCATGGGTTCTCCTCAGTTTGGAATTTTACCTAGGGTACAAAAGGCTGCCGTCCAATGCCAATCCGCTTAAGCTTGAGTCAGTTCTCGCCACCAGCGTTTGCGGCCCTCCGGGACGACAAATGATCCGAGATCATCAGGTGCCATGCGCGACAAAATCCAGCCGGGCGGAACCAGTTTGCCACTGCTGCCACAGGATGCGCCGAGGTTGTTGGGATCATATATTTTAATGAGTTGTGGATGGTCAAAATCATCCACATAGACAATACCCAGGTATTTTTCGCGATGATCCTGGTGCAACAGGGTACTGATGGCCGCCAGCCGCTTCCGGAACACTTCAGCTTTCACCGGCTGTTCAGGATGATCCACCCCGACAAAATACACATACCAGCCATCATCGGCCTGAGCGTCCAGGGTTTCCACAAAAGTGTCCCAACGTGCCCAGTCCTTGATACCCCACAGCATTCCCCGATAAACATCGGTAAATTTCGACATTCACAATTCTCCTGTAGCGCCCTGAAAACTGAGCAATACCTGCCGGGTCAGGGGGCGGGTGCGATGTTCAAATAAAAAAACGCCCTGCCAGACCCCCAGGGCTGCGCGGCCTTCCCTGACCGGTATGACCAGACTATTTTGGGTCAGTACACAACGCAAATGCGCGGACATATCATCCGGTCCTTCATTGCGATGATAAAAATGGGGGTCATCATCGGGCACCAGCCGGGCAAAATACCCGAGAATATCCCGTTGCACATCCGGATCAGCATTCTCCTGAATGATCAGACTGGCTGAAGTATGGGGAACAAACACATTCACCAGCCCCTCCCGGGCACCTATGGTCTGCAACCAATCCTGGAGCTTTTCCGTCAGCTCATGCAGCCCCCGGCCACCGTGTTGAATTTTCCACTCCGCACTGAAATGCTTCATGCTTTACCCTTTTGTTGGGCGCGCCGCACCCGAAAAAAATCCCGTAATAAGCTTGCTGACTGTGCTGCCAACAAGCCGCCTTCCGCCTGAATGCGATGATTGAAACGCGAGTCGTCCAGCAACCGATAAAGACTCTCCACCGCCCCCGCCTTGGGGTCTGCGGCTGCATAAACCACCCGGCTGACCCGGGCATGGAGCATGGCTCCTACACACATGACACAGGGCTCCAAAGTGACATAGAGCGTGGATCCTGTCAGTCGATAATTTTCAGCCAGACGTGCTGCTGCACGCAATACCCGTATTTCTGCATGCGCGCTGGGATCGTGTTCGGCAATGGGTGCGTTGTGGGCTCCAGCCATGAATGCTCCGTCATGATTTACCAAAACTGCACCGACCGGCACCTCTCCGACAGCAGCCGACTGCGCCGCCAGATCCAGAGCCATGCTCATCCAGCGCATATCCGATGTTTGTTGCTCTGCTGTCATCAAGGTTCCTGCTATTTGCCTGATTTACAGCCGTACCGGACACTTCAAGAGCAATTATTTGCAGCCTTGCGCCTTGACAGAATCCGGAATGCTGCTAATTTCCACCGCAAGTTGCGAAAAAGATACTGACCATGCATACATTTCATCAACTTGATTGCAAGACAACGATTGTAACATTTGTCAGACCATAAGAAAGGAATAGACGTGCTAAGCATAGCAATTTCTCTTTTCATCAATGGACAGACCGTGGTCATTGGTGGTGACGTCCAGGACGGTCTCGCCGGTGCCAGCGGCGACAGTAAGCCCTTACAATGACCGGAACGGTCATTCTGATCGGGCCGATGGGCTCGGGCAAATCGACCATTGGGCGGCTTCTGGCCGCCCGTTTACGTATTCCCTACGTTGACAGTGACCAACTAATCGTCACCCAAACGGGCGTGGACATACCCACTATTTTTGAAATTGAAGGAGAAGCCGGCTTTCGCGAGCGCGAAGCGAAAGTCATTGCCGATTTGGCCAGACACAATCAGGGTATGGTCCTTGCCACTGGCGGCGGTGCCATTCTCGATCCCCACAACCGCGCCCATTTTCGCCAGATGGGTCAGGTAATTTATCTGGATGTCAGCGTAGAAGAGCAGTTAAAAAGAGTACGCCACGACCGTAACCGTCCTTTGCTGCAAACTTCAGACCTGGAAAGCCGTCTGCGCAGCCTCGCCCAGCAAAGAAGCAGCCTTTACCAGCAGACCGCCCATTGGCGGGTGAGTGGGGATGGCCTTCGCTCAGATCAGGTATTACGGCGAATTTTAAGGTATTTACGGTCACAAACACGTTAAATGTGGGCGCCCCTCTTGCCTGCAGGCCCAAGAAACTCAACAATGGACGGGTAAACCCGCCCACAAGAGCTCAGATTATATGCAAAGTCTTCGTGTAGAACTTGGTCAGCGCAGCTACTCCATCCATATTGGCAGCGGCATTATCAGCGACTCAAACCTCTTCGCCCCGGTTTTGGGTAAGGGACCGGTCGCCATCATTACCGACACGAATGTCGCTCCACTGTATCTGCAGGCCCTGCAAAACACTCTGAAGATACTGAACAAGGATTCACTGGTCATCACCCTGCCAGCGGGGGAAGAAAGCAAATCCCTCGACAATATCCAGCTTATTACCGGGCAGCTGCTCAGTGCCGGTTATGGTCGTGATTGTACGCTCTGCGCGCTGGGCGGTGGGGTAGTGGGCGATATTACCGGCTTTGCTGCTGCCGTTTATCAACGCGGTGTGGCCTGTGTGCAAATTCCCACCACCCTGCTGGCCATGGTGGACTCTTCCGTGGGCGGAAAAACCGGCGTCAATCATCCTCTGGGTAAAAACATGATCGGTGCTTTTTATCAGCCCCGCACGGTCATCGTCGATACAGATACCCTCGACAGCCTGCCAGAACGGGAGTTTCGTTCAGGTCTTGCCGAAGTGATCAAATACGGATTGATTAATGATCCCGGTTTTTTTTCCTGGCTGGAAGACAACCTGGATGCCGTGCTCGCCCGCGACACCGAAGCCCTGGCAAAAATCATCAAAACCTCCTGCCAAAACAAGGCGAATGTGGTCGCCAGGGACGAACTGGAGGGAGGGCTGCGCGCCATTTTGAATTTCGGCCACACTTTTGGTCATGCCATTGAAGCCGCCAGTGGTTATGGACATTATCTGCATGGCGAAGCCGTGGCTATCGGGATGGTCATGGCCGCTGATCTGTCCCGGCGCCTGGATTTGCTGCGGGAAAGCGAACAAAATCGCATTTTCAAATTGATCAAGGCAGCGGGACTCCCAACTCTGGCTCCACGTCTGGAAACCTCCGTCTATCTGGATTTCATGAAGGTCGATAAAAAAACAAAAGGCGGGCAAATCCGCTTCATTCTTCTCAATAGCATTGGCAGCGCCCTGATTACCGGTGATGTGCCTCCTGCGGCCATTATCCAGACCCTACAGGCTTTTATGGAGCGTAGTGCATGAACGAAATCAACAAGGCCACTGCAGAATTGCAGGCAGAAATGGCACAGCGCATGGCCCTCAACCCCGAGGGAACCCGGCGCATTGGTAATTTCGGTTTCATCGAACTGGAAGAAAGCTGGGGAGATGAAGCCACCATCATCAATACCGCCCGTATCAGCACCACCAACCAACGCCTGAAAAATGTTCAAGATTTTAGCGAGCGCGACCGCAATTTGCTCTACCAGCTGCTCCGCGATCAACATGGCACCCCCTTTGAAACCATCTACTTCCGTTTTCGCTTCATTGCGCCCATTTTTGTGCTCCGCCAATGGGTCAAACACCGGGTTTCGAGCTGGAATGAATTTTCCATGCGTTACCGCAAGCCTATCTCTGTAGCCTATATTCCCGATGCGGCGGCACGCACGGTAGATGGTTACGCCGTTCTGGACGATACGGTAATGGCCGAATACGAAGCCCTGATGGCTCAACTTTTCCGGTGGTATGAAACCCAGTACAGCGCTGCCTGCACCCGCATTGATCAGGCCCGCGAATCCGGCGAACTGGCGCTCAAGGAAGGCGGTCGTGACCCTTATCGGGGCCGTGCCCGGGAGCTTCTTCGGAATGTCATGCCGGTTGCCGCTTACTCGGATGTGTACTGGACCATCAACTTTCGTAGCCTCATGAATTTTTTCAGATTGCGGCGCAAAAAAGATGCCCAGTATGAAATCCGCGAATATGCAGATGCGGCCTATGCGCTTTTTGCTGCCCGCCTGCCATTGCTGGCCGAAACCATGCAGCGGGTCATCGACGAGTCGGAACAAACCCCATCCACCGTGGAGCATTCTGGTCGTGCAGGATAAGCCGGGCAGCGTTTTTCAGGGGATGCTGGCTCCCTACGCCGCCCATGCCGAAAGCAGCCTGGGCCGCAAACATGCCGAAGCCCCTCCGGAAAGCCGCAGCCCCTTTCAGCGTGACCGCGACCGGGTGATTCATTCCAGTGCTTTTCGCCGTCTGGAGTATAAAACCCAGGTGTTCGTCAATCATGAGGGTGATTTGTATCGTACTCGTCTCACCCACACTCTCGAAGTCGCGCAGGTTGGGCGTGCCATTGCCCGACAACTGGGACTGGATGAAGATCTGGTAGAAGCCATCGCCCTGGCCCATGATCTCGGCCATACCCCCTTTGGTCACGCGGGACAGGATGCCCTGCAGGAATGCATGAGCGATCTTGGCGGCTTCGAGCACAATATTCAGTCGCTGCGGATTGTGGACCGCCTCGAAGTCCGTTATGGAGATTTCCCTGGCCTGAACCTGAGTTTCGAGACCCGCGAAGGTATTCTCAAACATTGCGCCAAAAGCAAAGCCGCCGATCTGGGCGATGTGGGCGAGCGTTTTCTGCGCGGTACCCAACCATCTCTGGAAGCGCAAATTACCAATCTGGCCGATGAAATCGCCTACAATAATCATGATATAGACGATGGCCTGCGCGCGGGCCTGCTGGATTTGCAGGAACTGTGCAGCAACAGCCTGTACGGCTCGATCTATGCCGAAGTACAGGATCGGTATCCAGAAGCTTCCAAAACCATTCTCCGTCACGAAACCGGCAGACGCCTGATCAATCTGCTGATCAATGACCTGGTTGCGGAAACGCGGCGGCGTATCCAGAGCGCTCATATCACCAGCATTGCCGAGGTCCGGGCCTGTACCCAGCCACTGGCGGCTCACAGCCCGGAAATCGCCGGGCAAATCAAGTCGCTGAAAAGTTATCTGTTTCACCGCATGTACCGGCACCCACGGGTTCATCGGCAGGCGGAAAAAGCCAAACGCCTGGTGCGTCGTCTTTTTCACACCCTGCGCGAAGATCCCCGCCTGCTCCCGTTAAAGTATCAGGCCCGCATTCAGGCCACGGATCAGCAGGACAAAAGCAAGGCCCGCATAGTCGCCGATTACATTGCCGGCATGACCGACCGTTTCGCCATTGCTGAATATGACCGGCTCTTTGATCCCCATGGTGAGGCCTGAAGCACTATCCTCTCAGGGCTTATTGAAATCACTTTGGCGGGGCGTATGGCTACTTTTTTGCTCCCTTGTCCCTTGCCTGTTGTTCTAAGGCTCCTCCTGCTGTCAGGAGAGAACTCGCCCTTCGGGCTCAGACAGCTCTCCTGACGGGCGCAGGATTTCGCCAAGAACAACAACGGCCCGGGCCAAAAGTCGCAAAAAAGTAGCCATACGCCCCGCCAAAGTGACAATATGCCATCATCCGCCCTCTTGGACCTCGTCCATAAGCCCGCTATAATGTCCAGCCCTGCT
>DYJM01000188.1 GCA_020723125.1 Acidithiobacillus ferrivorans | reverse complement strand
TACACTTCACGATGCACCGGAATATCCGAAGCCGCTACCACGCCTCCGCAGCGCATGGCTTCCACCCCGGAAAAATCAAAACCCTCCCCCACGCTGGGGCAGACCGTCACCACCGCCTGCCGGAATAACAAACGCAGGGCTTCGGCGGGCACACTATGGAGCAAAAACAGACTGCCCTGCTCTATCCATGGCAAAAACCCCTCCAGCGCCGTCTGATAATCCCAGCCGATATGCCCGACAATAATCAGCTTCAGGTCCGGGTCCATGGTACTGCGCAAAGCTTCCCAGGCTTCCAGCAGGCGACTGTGATTTTTGCGTGGCTCCACGGTAGAAACCATCAACACAAAACGGCTGTCTGGACCCAATGCCTGAGCATAAAAACGGGTTTTTTCTTCTTCATTGTCAAATATCCGGGATAATTTATAGACCTTGTATTTTTCTTGTTTGCCTTTGATTTCCCCCTCAAACTCACCATGCAAATGGCGGCGGACAATACCGGGAATCCGCTCTGGCTCGGGTTCTGCCGGAAAATAATGACTCGGCAGCATGTTATGAATCGTGTGGGCCAAAGGCTCGGCTTCCGGGAACAGATTCAGCAAATCCCGGCGGGTTGCGTCCGATACACAGGCAAAATGCGCACCCGCCCGCACATTGGCAGCCATCGCCTGAAAATGGCTGGCCTGATGAAAAGCCCGGTCGGAAATCGTGTGGGGCATCAACACCGGAATGGCATCATGATAATGCACCAGCAGCGCCGTACCCTTACTCACCCGCGCCGGGAAAGGCGTCTGGGCAATCAGCACATCCACCCCTTGGGTATTCAGGCGCGGATAGCGAGACGCCAAAGAAAGCTGGGCACGTTCAATGCCCACCAAATGCATGCTGCGCCAAGGGTAGGCACAAACCCGATAATTCCCGCGCAGCACCGCCTCCCGATCCGCTGCAGGCAAACTACGCCCATATAATTCCTGCCAGACGAAATCCCGAAAATAGCGGGTCTCGAAATGCCCCAGTGGAATAGCCCCCATCCCCATCCAGGCTTTTCCGCGCAGGCGCCAGGTTTGGATAAGATTTTCCAGCCATTCGGCGACATCCCCTTTCCAGTCCACCGCAGTGCGACCTTTCAGGGCCACCACCACCCGCGCAAAACGATGCACCCGCTCGGCCTCGCTGAGGGACTTGTGCCCATAAACACCACCGCGCACGCTACGTTTGGACATCTGCAGCAAACCCGACAATTCCACATCGGGCAAACGGGCCAACGCCCCGTAAAGCAGGCGGGTTTCCTGGGGAATCCCGTAAAAGCCATCCAGGGCGGGACGCATTTCCATGAGAATGCGGAGGTTATTTGGTGATGGATTCATCATTACCAAACTGCATGCAGATAATTCTGTCGAATCAGAATATCCTTACTTAACAGGGGCTCATCATTCACCCTTGCCTGGGCCACAATCAACCGGTCGAATGGATCACGCGTCCAGGCCAAAGAAAAGGCCGCACGACCCACCATCGCAAAGGGGATGGTGCACACTGCAAGGCCGATGGTCTGCGCCAACTCAGCAAATAATGTGTCCGGAGTCACTGTCACCACGCCTTTTTCGTTGAGATATTCAATTTCCAGCAAAGCCATAGGAGATACCCTGAGTTCATGCGTCTCCATCATCTGCTGACCTTCCGCTGTGAATTTGTCCAGCATGCCCGCGTAAAGCCAAACCAGAACATGTGTATCAAGATAAACGATGGACATCTTCAGCCTGCCATTCCGAAGACCAGTCCAGATGCACAATGGTTTCCGGATCCCCCTGAATCACGCCAGGATGAGGGCGGAGACGCGCCAGCTTCGCCATGGACGATAAACTCTCTTTGGGAACAATCTGTAAATGCCGACCTTTCCACTCCACATCTTCCGGCTTACCCGTAGCCAGCACGCGACGTAGTACCAAAAAAAGGTTTGCGCGCAATTGTGTCGCATTCATAGCGCCTCCAATATGTACATACACAAGCAAAAACTGTACATCCGCAAGCGGTAATATACAAACGCCCTCAATGAATCCCTTTGTCGGCCACTGTGGCGCGAATCCTGTCTATGCCAATTAACCAGAAACATAAGCACAACCCAGCTCAGCAGCCAGTTGCATGAGGC
>DYJM01000187.1 GCA_020723125.1 Acidithiobacillus ferrivorans | reverse complement strand
GTTATTTCACCAGCGCTTCATCCGGTGGACAGGCCTCCGCGGCTGCGGCAACCATCCCCGGCGCGGGCGCGGCTTGCGGGTAAAGTCGTTTTTGGAGCCAGAAGGCCACGTTGACCAGCCCGATCATCACCGGCACCTCCACCAACGGACCGATGACGGCCGCGAAGGCCGCCCCGCTGTGGATGCCGAAGACCGCCACCGCCACCGCAATCGCTAGTTCGAAATTGTTGCTGGCCGCTGTAAAAGAGAGCGTGGTTGTTTTGGAGTAGTCTGCGCCCAGGCGATGCCCCATCCAGAACGAGACCAGGAACATGCCCACGAAATAGATCAGCAGCGGGATGGCGATCCGCACCACATCGCCGGGGATTTCCACGATCAGGTTGCCTTTGAGCGAGAACATGACCACAATCGTGAAAAGCAGGGCGATCAGCGTCAATGGGCTGACCTTCGGCACGAAATTCTTGTAATACCAATCCCGGCCTTTGGCACGCACCAGGATCAGGCGGGTGAAGAAACCCGCCAGGAACGGAATGCCCAGGTAGATGAACACACTCTTGGCAATCTCTCCGATGGTGATCTCCACCACTGCGCCGGTCAAGCCGAACAAGGGCGGCAGGACGGTGATGAACACCCAGGCGTAGACGCTGTAGAACAACACCTGGAAAATGCTGTTGAAAGCCACCAGCCCGGCGGCGTATTCGGTATCGCCGTGGGCCAGTTCGTTCCAAACGATCACCATCGCGATACAGCGCGCCAACCCGATCATGATCAGTCCGGCCATGTACTCGGGATAGCCGCGCAGGAAAATGATCGCCAGCGCGAACATCAGCGCCGGGCCGATGATCCAGTTCTGGATGAGCGAGAGCGTCAGCACCTTGCGGTTACGAAAGACCTCGCCCAGTTCCTCGTATTTCACTTTGGTAAAAGGTGGGTACATCATCAGGATCAACCCCACCGCAATCGGGATATTGGTCGTCCCGACCGAGACGGCCGCATTGAACTGCTGGACGCCCTGCGGGAACAGGAAGCCGATCCCCACCCCGACCGCCATCGCCAAGAAGATCCACAGCGTCAGGTAACGGTCGAGGAACGAGAGGCGTTTGGTGATACTGGTTTCTTTTGTCATGGTTTCTCCGATAAATGTTTTACCCGGGCAAGAGGAACGCCTGTTCCGCATCCACGGACCCGGGTTCGAGTGGCACTTGGGACAGGGGCACTCGGCCTTGGCGTGGGCGTGAGGGACCGGTTCGGGGTGACTGGTCAGGGAGGACATGGCCTCCATGATTTCGAAGACTTCTGGCCGGATGACGCGGTAATATATGTTCCAGCCGTCGCGCCGGTACGAGACGATCCCGGCGCCTTTCAATACTTTGAGATGTTGCGAGATGTTTGCCTGACGCAGCTTGAGCATGGCTGCGAATGGCAGACACACTGCTCTCCATCCTGCAAGATAGACAGGATCGCCAGCCGGGCCGGATGGGCCAGAGTCTTGAACAGGCCGACGGCGATTTGGTAGGAGGCAATCACATTCGACATTCCGAATATTATTTTAGACCAAAAAAACAGCCTTGTTCCAGAGGTCGTTGTCACCAATACCATTGACAAACGTCACAATTTCAAGCGTGGAAACCCTGCTCTGCCAGCCAGGATTTGATCCGCTGCTCGATCAGGTCGCGGACCTGGCGGAATTTGGCTAACTGCTCCTCGTCCGTGCCTTCGAAGGCAACCGGGTCTTCGAAAGACCAGTGCATACGCTGGCTGACGCCCGGCCAGACGGTGGGGCAGTTCTTGTCAGCGTCGTCACAGACGGTGATCAGGTACTGGAACAGGACTTTGCCGAGGTAGATGTCTATCCCTTTAGAGGATTGCCCAGATATATCTATCCCGGCCTCCTGCATCACCCGGATGGTCAGGGGGTGGATATCCCTCGGTTCCAGCCCAGCGCTATGAGCCTCGAACCTGTCACCGCCATATTGTCGCAGGAAGGCTTCCGCCATCTGGCTCCGCGCAGAATTGCCGGTGCAGAGGAAAAGGACGCGAATGGGCATAAGCGAGTCTCCTTGTTGGAAGGTATCACCCTATCTTATTCACAACCCGTTAACAACAATTTAACGCCGCATTATTGTCCGGTAAAAGATAAAGGCT
>DYJM01000186.1 GCA_020723125.1 Acidithiobacillus ferrivorans | reverse complement strand
CACCAGATCGTCCCGGCCCTGACCGAGGCCTTCAAGAAGAAACTGGGCAAGTAAATCTAGACACCTGCAAGCCAAAAGAGCCAGGATGAATTCCCGGCTCTTTTCGATTCACGTTGCAGGTCACGTTTGAAACGCGACCCACGAAACATCCACATACCATGCATAATATAGATGGTAAATCTTTGACAAGCTGGGTGAAACAGATAAATACATCCACAGACCATCCTTACGGATGGTATACCCAAAAGGAGACAAAAATGCCAGACAGCGAAAAAATCACGATCAACATGAATGCCGTGGATTTGGGCAAGATCGACCTGCTCGTCCAGGAAGGCGTTTACAGCAACCGAACGGACTTCATCCGCACCGCCATCCGCTCGCAATTGGAGAAGCATACCTTCGAGATCCAGCAGACCGTCACCCGTCATTCATCCGTGATCGGGGCGTTGATCTACGACCGCGCCGACCTGGAAAAACGCAAGGAAAAAGGGGAAAAATTGTCCATCAACGTTGTCGGCATCCTCAATTTTGCAGACGACATAACCCCCGAGCTGGCCCGGGAAGTGATCGAATTCGTTCGCGTCCGGGGTGCGTTCAACGCGCCGCAAGCCGTCAAGGAGGCGCTGGCCGACCGGATGCGATAATTTCAGATGTATTTCAATATTATTAATATTAATATTGACAAATCGAAAATTTTTACTATAATTATTAAAATTACGCAACGACCATTTAGAAAGGGCAAAATTATGGAAATGCAAGGCATCACCCAGCAGGAATTCCTGTCCAACTGGAAACCGAAATTCTTCACCATCTGGGCTGGGCAGGCGTTCTCGCTGGTCGGTTCGTCGCTGGTCCAGTTCGCCCTGGTCTGGTGGCTGACCCAACAGACTGGGTCGGCGACCATCCTGGCCACGGCCAGCCTGGTCGCCCTGCTGCCGCAGATCGTGCTTGGCCCCTTCGTCGGCGCGCTGGTGGACCGCTGGAACCGTCGTGCCATCATGATCGTGGCAGATACGGCCATCGCCGCCGCGACCATGGTGCTGATCCTGCTCTTCGCAACCGGTGTAGTGCAGATCTGGCACATTTACGTGATCATGTTCATCCGCTCGCTGGGAGGCGCGTTCCACGGCCCGGCGATGACTTCATCCACCTCTTTGATGGTGCCTCACGAGCAACTGACCCGTATCGCCGGGTTGAACCAGCTCCTGCAAGGCTTCATGAGCGTTTTCGCCCCGCCCCTGGGCGCGCTGCTGATCAGTTTCCTGCCGACCCAGGGCGTGCTGGCAATTGATATTGTCACCGCTACCCTGGCTGTGCTTCCCCTCCTGTTCATCCCCATCCCGCAGCCCCAAAAGCGGGCGGCCCAGGAAAATGGAGCAGTCGAAAAAACCTCCTACTGGCAGGATTTGGGCGCCGGGTTCACCTACGTGGTCAAATGGCCGGGCTTGCTCGGCCTGGTGCTGCTGGCCATGCTGCTGAACTTCCTGCTCAGCCCGAGCAATTCCCTGCTGCCGCTGCTGGTCATGCAGGAATTTGGAGGCGGCGCGCCCGAACTGGGCTGGGTCGAATCGCTCTTCGGGGTCGGGATCATCCTGGGCGGGTTGACACTCAGCGCCTGGGGCGGGTTCAAACGGCGGATCCTGACCTCCTTCATGGGAATCATCGGCCTGGGGATTGGCATCATTCTGACCGGCCTGACCCCGGCCAACATGTTCTGGCTGTTGCTGGCGGAGAGCTTCCTGATCGGCGCGGGACAGGTGATGGCCAACGGGCCACTGGGGGCGATCTTCCAGTCCACGATCGAGCCGGAATTCCAGGGGCGGGTTTTCTCGCTGATCGGCGCCGGGGCTATGGCCATGATGCCACTCAGCCTGCTGATCGCCGGCCCGACCTCCGACTGGCTGGGGGTACGGGTCTGGTATGTTTTCGGCGGGGTGGTCTGCATTCTGGCGACGGTGACGTCACTTTTTATCCCGTCCATTATGAACATCGAGCAGAACAAACACGAGGAGCCGATCCCGGAAGCGGAACCAGCCCCCGCAGATTAAGAAAAAGCTCCCGCAATGGGGCTTATTTCTTTGGGGGAGGTTTTTCAGTCGTCTCCTCCTTCTCCGCCCTGATTGTCCGAGTGGCATTTCAGGCAGGTAAA
>DYJM01000056.1 GCA_020723125.1 Acidithiobacillus ferrivorans | reverse complement strand
CTGACAGCAGGATGAGCCATAGAACAACAGGCGAGGAACAACGGAGCAAAAAGCACCCACGGCAACTGCCGTTTTTAGGTTAGCCGGAAATGATTTCATTTGCGCAGAAAAAAGTGCAGGACGATCCCATCCACGACAGCCGGGACCAGGGTAGCAATGACCCCTACGGCCATACTGATCCAGGGGCCGGGGGGATTCAGGGGGTCCGGCAATATGCCGGGCCAGTGCCAGGGAAGACCCATCAATGTGTAAGCCAACATCAATCCGGGAATCAATAAAAGGCCATCCAGTGCCAGCAGCAACAAAACTGCCAGAAGCACCAGAACAACGGCGATAGCGCCTTGCAGCAAGGCTTTCAGAGTCGCCGTCATAGGGTCTGCTTTAACCACGGTACACCCAGAGTTTGATGTCCTGACGCGGGATAGTCACCGCCTTGCCCTGCCGAAAGTAGAGGGTCGCATCAGACCAGAAAGCGGGGTCGGTAAATCGCGGGGTTACCCGATAGGCGCCCGGCCAATCCGGTGCGGCTACGGCTCGGTGTCCGGCCACAATAATATTTCGGGCAGCGGCGGCATTCACATAAATATGGGCTACCGGGATGCGCGAAACAGCGGCGAAGGCGAGCACCCCCAGCAGCAAGCCGGCAATACCCAGCGCCAAAATGCTGGCAACCCATTTATCGGTTCGACTCAATTTCCGCCTCCTTCTGCCCATATTTCCGCCTGGGTAGCGGTAATGCCTTTATTCTTGGAAGCACAAGCCTTGCCACCACACCAGCGTGGAGCAATATTCAATTCCTGCAGCGCATGGCGCATGGTAACCCGAAACACCGGTGCCGATTCAACGCCGCCGAAGTTCCAGTACCGCGTGCTGCCGCGCATGGTCACGGCCATGACCAGTTTTGGAGCAAAGCCGGGGGCAAAGCCCACGAAGGTCGCATTGGTCTTGTTTTTTTGAAACCCGTCCTTGCCATTGGCCATATTGGCGGTTCCGGTTTTGCCAGCCACCGCATAGCCGGGGATGGCAGCCAAAATGCCGGTCCCATTGGCTGCACACACACCCTCAAGCCAGTGGCGCAAATGTGCGGCAATATTTGCCGGCATGATGCGCTGTTTTTGCACCGGCTGGCCCGCTATCAGGGTCGGTGCCACATGATAACCACCGTTGGCAATGGCGGCATAACCTTCGGCGAGCTGCAGGGTCGTCACCGAAACGCCATAACCCAGCGCAATGGTGGCGTGGCGGGCTTTATCCCAGGTCTGCGGTTGGGGCAGGACGCCGCCAGTAGCGCCGGCAAAACCCAAATCCGGCTCTTTCCCGAAACCCGCAGCCCGATACATATCATAAATAGCTTGGGCAGGCGTCCGCAGCGCAATTTTGGCCGCCCCGATGTCACTGGAATATTTAAGAATATGTGCCACATTCAGTTCATGATGCACCACATCATCACGAATGCAAAACCCACCGACGGGCAGACAGTGCGAAACATTGAAGCTTTGGTCCGGCTGGATACTGCCGGTTTTCAGTGCCGCCGCCACCATAAAGGGTTTCATGACGGAACCCGGTTCAAAAGCCTGATGCACGGCGTTGTTGACGTAATCAGCAGGATTGCTGCAAGCATTCCGGGAATTGGGGTTGCAGGAGGGTACGCTGACCATGGCCAGAATCTGTCCATTTTCGACGTTCATGACCACCGCAGAACCTTCTGTTGCCCCAAAGTGCTTCTGGGCAGCCAACAGGGTCATGTATGCCCAGTACTGAATCTGGGGATTAATGGTCAAATGCAGATCATGACCGGGTATGGGGGCATGACGGGCACCCAGCACCCGCAGCACTTCACCCTGCCCGTCCACCAATACTTTTTCCGTGCCGGAATGGCCTGCCAGCCATTGGTCATAGCCCCTTTCCAGACCGGCAGCACCATGGTGATCCAGATGTACCAAGCCCAGCAGAGGCGTAGTCACAGCGCCCAGTGGATAGTAAGTACGACTGGTTGCCTGCACGTAAATGCCCGGTACATGGAGGGCATTCAAAGCCTTGCCCATCTGCGGCTCGCCCTGCCGCAAAATATAGGCAAACCCGGAACCACCGGAGTGCACACGTTCCGCCAACGCCTGTGGGCTTAAATTCAAGGCAGCAGCGACCTTATCCCAATCTTTCTGGTATCGATTAAAAATTCGCGGGTCTGTCCAGATGGTGACAGCGGGGACATTGACTGCCAGTGCCGTACCATTATCGGCATAAATCACACCGCGATCAGCAGGAAGAGGACGATCCTGCATATATCGCATGCGCCCCTGATCACGCAGGGTATGATCCTGCCACCATTGCAAATCCGTGTCCCGGGTCAGCACAACGACAAAGCCAACGAAGATGATCGCCAGAATGAGCACAGCCCGCCAACGGGGCAAAATGCGATTGGATTTTGGGCGTTCTGTGGTCAATCCGGATCTCCCCCATGTAGGGTACAGCGATGATGACCTTTGGCACTTAACATGGCAGAGTGAACGGATATATAGCGCCCGCAAACGGAGCAACGCACCAGAGACTCCACTTCAGGATGTTTTTTGGATATTCGCTGTCGCCAGAAATAAAACAACAGACCCAGAAACCCTGCCAGTAACAACCATTTAAACATCCACAAAATCCCTGCCTGCTTCGCGCCGCAATTTTTTGGAACGTCATGAAAACACCAAAAAGGCCCGACGAAGCGGGCCTTTTCAACAATATTGGTCGGGGCGAGAGGATTCGAACCTCCGACATCCGCCTCCCGAAGGCGGCGCTCTACCAGGCTGAGCCACGCCCCGATGCTACTACCTAAAAGTCACGCTGCACCGCGAACCCGGCCAGGAATATCAAAGCTGACTTTTCCGGACCATCGGGAAAGCTGGATAAACAGGCAATGGCCTGTTCAGCCTTTTCTGCCGCGACGCGCAAAGTGTAATCAATAGCTTCTGTTCTGGCAATGATTTCCCAGACCGCCGCAAAATCGGCCGGGTTTTCGCCATCCAAGGCTGCGCGTAAAATGGCCTGCTCAGACGGAGTAGCATGCTGCATGGCGTGAATGTAGGGTAAGGTCGCCTTGCCATCAGCCAGATCATCCCCCCGGTTTTTACCCATTTTTTCGGCCGAGGTGGAATAATCCAGGGCATCGTCCATCAACTGAAAAGCAATCCCGAGTAACGAACCGTATTTTGCCAGTGCTGTTTCGGCCTGCTGATCGAGATTGTTGATCAAGGCACCAATTCGCATGGCAGCTTCAAACAACTTGGCGGTTTTGGCTTCTATGACCGAAAAATAAGATTCCAGATTCAAATCCGAGTCGTGCGCGTTTTCCAGTTGTGCTACTTCTCCCTGGGCAATGACGCTGGTTGCCTCGGCCATGGTCGCCAGAATACGCATATCCCCGTCTGCTACCATCATTTCAAAGGCGCGGGCATAGAGAAAATCACCCACCAAAACCGCCGCCGCATTACCCCACAACTGGTTAGCGGTGGCATTATTGCGGCGCAACTCGGAACCATCGACCACGTCATCATGCAAGAGCGTCGCCGTGTGAATAAATTCCACCACTGCCGCCAGGGGGATGGGTCGCGCACTGTGTTCGCCCCCCATGCGCGCAGCCAGGAGCAGCACAATAGGACGCAGTCGTTTTCCACCAGCATTGATCAAATAGCTGCCCATTGCGGGAATGGTCGGCACTCCGGAACGCAGTTGCTCCTGAATCACCTGATTCACCGCCAACATATCCGACCGCACCAGTTGGTTAACCGACTCCAGATCCATACCTTGCTGCTCCCTGTTTATTGGCATCGGCACCACTTTACACCAGAAAGTGCCAAGCTTGCGGCCGCAGGGGATTGTGGTGAGGGCGACAATGGCTTGTCAAGCACGATTCCTGCGCAAGGGCTCAGGCATCGGGGAGAGACTTGGGGCGATGATCGTGCTTCCAAACATGCTCTTAATCATCCTGCATGTTCCAGTGCAATTAGCCTAACATCCAGAATTTACAAGAATATTTTTAATGATCTTCAATACCCAGTTCTTTCAGCTTGCGGGTCAGGGTATTACGTCCCCAACCCAATTTCTGGGCGGCATCCTGCTTGTGACCATGGGTATGCTGGAGTGCTGCTTCCAGCAGGCAACGCTCAAACTGAGGCTGAATTTTATCGAGCAGGGATTCTTCGCCACTGGCGAGGCGTTGGCGCACCAGCGTGCCCAATTGCAGCCGCCAATCCTGATGGATCGGCGTATCTGTCAGCTCCGCTGGCGGTGCCGCTACACTCATCTCCGGCGGCAAATCAGTGAGCTGCACCTCACTGGTGGGGGCCATGACCGTAACCCAGCGACAAACATTCTCCAGTTGCCGGACATTGCCCGGCCAGTGCCATTCGGTGAAAGCCATTTCGGCAGCCGGGCTCAGCAGCTTGCGCTCGACATCCAGTTGCTCCGCACTGCGGCGCAGGAAATGCCGCGCCAGTCGCGGAATATCTTCGCGGCGCTCACGCAGCGGCGGCAAGTGAATATGGATGACATTCAAACGATGGTAGAGATCCTCACGAAAACTGCCGTCGCGGACCTTGGCTTCCAGATTCTGGTGGGTGGCTGCCAACACCCGCACATCAGCACGCAAAGGGGCATGCCCCCCTACCCGGTAAAAAGTACCATCCGAGAGCACCCGCAGCAGGCGAGTTTGCAAAGCAGCCGGCATATCCCCGATTTCATCCAGAAACAGGGTACCCCCGGAGGCTTGTTCAAAACGCCCCTGGCGGGTTTGTACCGCTCCGGTAAATGCGCCCTTTTCATGTCCAAACAGTTCGGATTCAAGCAGTTCGGCGGGAATGGCGGCGGTATTGATCGCAATAAAAGGCCCTCTGGCCCGTGGACTGTGACGATGCAGGGCGCTGGCCACCAGCTCTTTGCCGGCTCCTGACTCACCGGTAATGAGCACATTGATCTGTGATCGGGACAAGCGGCCGATGGCTCGAAACACCTCCTGCATCGCTGGCGCTTCACCAATCATTTCCGCCGGGTCCGCATCCTCAGTCTGGTTGCTGGCTGTCGGTTCTTCCTGACTGCCCAAAGCCCGGCGAACCAGATTGATGGCCTCATCCATATCAAAAGGTTTGGGTAAATACTCAAAAGCCCCACTTTGAAAAGCCGAAACAGCATTATCGAGGTCCGAATGGGCCGTCATGACAATAACCGGGAGCTTGGGCCAACGCGCCTGCACTTCCCTCAGAAAAGCCAGACCGTCCAGACCGGGCATGCGTAAGTCCGTGACAATGGCATTGGGTTGATCACGGCCCAGCGCCCGCAAGGCACTGTCCGCATCGGCAAAACTCCGGGAGGGAATTTCCGCCTGGGCCAGGGCTTTTTCCAGTACCCAGCGAATGGAGGGATCATCGTCAATAATCCAGACCTGTTTCATTGCGGCTCCTCACGATGTTGACCAAGAGGCAGGGAGACCGAAAAAATGGTTTCCCCCGGTCGGGAATGACAGTGCACGACGCCACCATGTCCACGCACCAGACCCTGGGCAATAGCCAGACCCATCCCCATGCCTGCCGCACGACTGGTCACCAGCGGCAGAAAAATGCGGGGCAAAAGGTCCTCAGGAATCCCGGGACCGCTATCGACAATATCTACCCGCAGGGCAAGGCGAAATTTCTGGTGGAGCAAGGTGACATAGCGATCCACCCGGGTCCGGATGAGGATGGTGCCGTGGCGATCCAGCGCCTGCTGGGCATTGCGCAGCAAATTGAGGAAAACCTGCACCAGTTGCTCCTGATCCGCATAAACTTCCGGAATGGAAAGGTCATAATCGAAACGCAACGCAATACCTGTGGGCAGTTCGGTCTGGAGGAGACGCCGTACATGCTCCAGCACCTGATGAATATTGACGTTGGCAAAAATCGGGCGACTGCGTGGTCCCTGTAAACGATCCACCAGATGGTGCAGACGGTCGACTTCATGGAGTATGACCCGGGTATAATCCTTCAGTTCAGGACGTTGCAATTCTCTCTCAAGGAGTTGGGTGGCGCCGCGCAATCCCCCCAGAGGATTTTTGATTTCATGGGCAAGGCCGCGCAACATTTCCTGAGCCGCGCCATAAATCCGATCCTGCATTTCTTCTTCTGCATGCCGTGCGGGGAGTTCCATCGGCCGCATTTCGACAATCAAATGACCATCTGCCAAAGGCGTCACCACCAGATCCACCACCGCATGGCTGCCATCATGGAGTTGCAATGACAAGGCGCGACGCAATATGGTCCCATTTAATTCGGTGGCATCGGCAAACAGCGCAGCAAAGCGATCTTCTCCGACAATACTGCATAAGGCTGCAACGGTTTGCCCGCGTGCCTGATGCTGACTGATGCGCAGGAGATTTTCCGCTGCCGGATTCATGAAACACAGCTTGTGCCTAGCGTCCAGACTCATTACCGCTGACTCCAGGGCATCCAGTACTGCGTTTTCCGTCAATGCTGTTTTTGTGTTTTTGCGCTGCACCATGCAAGCTCCAAGTGGGTATCCGCCTCTGGAGGCGCCTTCATAAATCATCACAAGCAAAAAGCACACCAAACCAATCTCTGGCAGCGGGGAAATTGCCCTGCGTACGCATACAATCCTTCAGTTGGGTGCCAGCTCTAGTCAGTAACAGCAAGGTCTCGAATCAAAATGACCGCCCATCATCCAGAGCAACCGTCGCAACCAGGATAGTGCATCGGCCGCACCATAATAGTGCACAAGTTCTGATCACCACAACGCCGGAAAATCATGCTGATGCTGAACAGGCTTCCAAAACGCCAAAATATCAGCGACTATAAGCATACAACGCTGCATGCCTACAGGGATAATTCATGACTTACTGCCTCACTGCCCACGTTTCCGGGGGCCTGGTTTTCTGTTCTGACTCCCGCACCAATGCAGGCACTGACAATGTCAGTATTTACTCAAAAATGCATAATTTTTGCTGGCCTGGTGATCGCTTTTTCTGCCTGCTTTCAGCTGGCAATCTGGCCACTACCCAGGGGGTCGTCAAACGTCTGCAGCAGGATATGGACCAGAACGCCGAAATCCACCTGCTGAACCTTGCCAACATGGCACAAGCCGCAGATTATATTGGTCTGATTAACGCCGAAATCCAGCGTAATCAGGTCAGCCGTGATACGGCCAACACCAATTTTGAGGCCACTTTCATTTTGGGTGGTCAGATCGGCAGCGAAGTACCTGTCACCTACATGATTTACCCGCAGGGAAATTACATTCACGAATCGGCAGATCATCCCTTTTTACAAATCGGCGAAATCAAATACGGCAAACCCATACTCGACCGCGTGATTCGACCGGAGCTGTCCCTGGAGGCCGCCGCCCGCTGCGCGCTGGTTTCCATGAACTCCACCATGCGCAGCAATGTCACGGTCGGTCCGCCGGTTGAGTTACTCATCTATGAAACCAATTCACTGCAGATGGGCCGCTATCTTTCGCTGACGGAAGAAGATCGTTTTTATCGGAATCTTGGTGAACGCTGGAGTCAGGGACTCTTGCAGGCTTTGGACGGTCTTCCGCCTTTTGACTGGGAAAATCCGGCGACCATTCCGCCGCCATGAAGGGAAAGCCAGCCGCAACGCACCATATTGGTTCACATGGCACCAATATGGTGCAATAGGTTCACCGACATTTTGGTAAACAGCTCTGGATAAAGCCTTCGCGCAACCAAGCAACTGCAACAAATACCACTCATCTTTTCATATAGCTAATCAGCCTAGCTGGCACGAGCTTTGCATAATTCTATTTGAGTTGAACGCGATAATACCCAAGCAGCTTCAACATAGAAGCATGGGCGAGAATCTTGCGACGAGGAGATAAAGCAGATGGACTGGCTCAGAACCCATTATCAGCGGCAGGTGACCCATGACGAACTGGTGGATGAAAATGCCCGACCACGCCGGGCGGCGGCCCCCCTGTTCAATTATCTGAACACCCTGGACAGCAACGAGTTGCAGGCGCGTCGTCAGGCTGCAGATGCCTCCATTCTCGCCATGGGAATCACTTTTACCGTATATAGTGAAGCTGGCAATATTGATCGTGCCTGGCCTTTTGACATTATCCCGAGAATTCTTTCCAGCAGCGAATGGACGCGCATTGAAGAGGGCCTCAAACAGCGCCTGCAGGCACTCAACCTGTTCATTGATGACCTTTACAATGATCAGCGCATTGTCACTGATGGCGTTTTCCCTGCCGAAGTACTGGAGGGTTCGCGCAATTTTCGGGAAGCCTGTCGGGGCATTCATCCCCCCTTCGGCGTCTGGGCACACATCTGCGGAAGTGATCTGGTGCGCGATGCCGACGGCACCATTTATGTGCTGGAAGATAACCTCCGGGTACCTTCGGGCGTTTCTTACATGCTTGAAAACCGGCAGATCATGAAGCGGCTTTTCCCGGAGTTGTTCAAATCATCCATTATCCGGCCCGTGGACGACTACCCCAATCGCCTGTACGAAACCCTCGCGGCCCTGTCTCCGCGCCCGGAAGAAAAGCCCGTGCTCGCTGTACTTACCCCCGGCATTTATAACTCTGCCTATTTCGAGCATAGTTATCTGGCCCAGCAGATGGGCGCTTATCTTGCTGAGGGCTCGGATTTTTACGTCAGCAAGGAAGATATTGTTTATTTACGGACCATTTCCGGACTGCAACGTGTCGATGTCATTTACCGCCGTATTGATGATGACTACCTGGACCCCGAAGTTTTTTTTCCGGATTCCGTGCTCGGTATCCCCGGACTGCTCCGCGCCTGGCGACGCGGGAATGTGGCCATTGCCAACGCGCCTGGTGCCGGAGTAGCCGATGACAAGGTCATGTACGCCTTTGTTCCGGAAATCATTCGTTACTATCTGGATGCCGAACCCATTATTCCCAATGTTCCGACTTATTTGTGCATGCGCGATGCAGATCGGGATTATGTCCTCAGCCATCTTGCCGAACTGGTGGTAAAACCGGCCAACGAGTCCGGGGGTTATGGCATGCTGATCGGCCCCCGCGCCAGCCAGGCTGAACGCGACCGTTTTGCCGAACTGATCCAGGCCAATCCACGCAACTATATTGCCCAGCCGACCCTGAATATTTCCACCGCACCCACACTGGTAGATGATCATCTGGAGGCCCGGCACCTCGACCTGCGCCCCTTTATTTTGCAGGCGGATAAACTGTATGTAACCACTGGGGGCTTGACCCGGGTAGCGATGCAGCCTGGGTCACTGGTAGTAAACAGCTCCCAGGGTGGCGGCAGCAAAGACACCTGGATTGTTGATGAGGAGGCACCATGCTTTCCCGAGTAGCTGAGAATTTATACTGGATGGCGCGCTACCTGGAGCGCACGGAAGACGTAGCCCGTCTGATCAATGCCACCACCCTGATGCTGCTGGATCTGCCCCCTGGAGCCTATTTTGGCTGGGATATCCTGTTGCAGGTCACCGGTGACGCCACCCTTTATGGAGAACTGTATGGTGCCCCCGAAGAAAACCGCATCATGCGTTTTTTGATTGCCGACGAGCGCAATCCGAATTCGGTCATGGCCGCCATTCATCAGGCACGGGAAAACTGCCGGACATTTCGCGACCTACTGCCTGGCGAGTTCTGGGAACGCCTCAACACCCTGTTTCTGTACGTCCGCGATCAGGCCGTTTCCGGAGCAGATAGCCGTCATGCCCGTTACGCTTTTCTCAACGAAGTCATTGCCCGACGCCACGCCCTGGTAGGCCTGCTGATCAGCAGCATGAGTCAGGATAATGTTTACCAGTTCATCAAGTTGGGACGCAATATGGAACGGGCGGACATGACCACGCGCATTGTCGATGTCACCAGTGCCGTGATTTTACCTCAGGATCTGGGGCTGCAGAAAACGGCGGGCAGCAGCTTGTGGATTGGGGTTCTGAAGTCACTCAGTGCCTTTGAAATGTACCGACGCCATATTTCCGTGCAAGTGCGCGGCAATCAGGTAGTGGACTATCTGCTCAAGGACGGCAAGTTCCCGCGCAGCATGAAATATTGCCTGGGTGAAATGGAGGTGGCATTAGCCTATCTGCCCAATGCCGGAACCCCTGCGGAGGCTGTCCGCCGGGCCCGGCGACGCCTCGATCAACTGAAATTGAGCGACCTCCGCCCGGACCTGCTCCATGAATACCTGGATCAGGCCCAGAGGGATCTCGCCATGGTCCATCGGACCATTGAGGGCACCTATTTCGCCAGGGAAGATAGTGGTTCGGAAAATGCCCTGAACGGACTCCACTTGCAGGTTGCACAAGCTTAAGTCCCACAGCATTTCACCACCGAGGATAATTTATGGGTATTCATGTCGTTCTGCGTCATCAGACCGAGTATGATTTTGATCGTTTGGTGGAAATCTATCCTCACGTACTGCGCCTGCGGCCGGCGCCGCACTGTCGTACTCCGATTCTTGCTTATTCACTGGAAGTCAGCCCCGAAAAACATTTCCTCAACTGGCAGCAGGATC
The DNA here is from genome assembly GCA_020723125.1 of Acidithiobacillus ferrivorans. Classification (GTDB taxonomy): domain Bacteria; phylum Pseudomonadota; class Gammaproteobacteria; order Acidithiobacillales; family Acidithiobacillaceae; genus Acidithiobacillus; species Acidithiobacillus ferrivorans_A. The sequence continues at coordinate 4,264 of DYJM01000056.1, read as the reverse complement.
CCTTCGGGAATTATCAGGCCCGTCTGGTTTTTCCTGAACGCGCCAAGTCCCTGAAATTCAACATAGAAGTCATCGCCGACCTGAGCGTGATTGACCCTTTCGATTTTTTTATTGAAGAGCAGGCAGAACACTGGCCCTTCCGTTACGAACCGGAATTATATAAAGGACTGGCCCCCTACCTGGAAAAAGAAAAAGCCGGACACCTACTGCAACAAATGTTGCTGAGTATCATGAAACGCAAACAGCGGACCATTGATTTTCTGGTCGGCATCAATCAACAACTACAAAGCACCATCGCTTACACCCTGCGCATGGAAGTCGGTGTCCAGACTCCCGAAGAAACTCTGAAAAAGGCCAGCGGTTCCTGTCGGGACAGTGCCTGGCTGCTGGTACAGTTGTTACGACATCTGGGTCTGGCTGCCCGCTTTGTTTCCGGCTATCTGGTTCAGTTGGTGGCCGATCAGGCGCCCCTCGAAGGTCCCTCCGGCCCCGCCCAGGATTTCACTGACCTGCACGCCTGGGTGGAAGTGTACATCCCCGGAGCAGGCTGGATTGGCATGGACCCGACCTCCGGTCTGTTTGCCAGTGAAGGGCATATTCCCCTGGCCTGTACGCCGCATTACCAAAGTGCCGCGCCGATCAGCGGTGCCACCGGAAAATGTGAGGTTTCCTTTCATTTTTCCAATCAGGTCACCCGCCTGCCGGAAACACCCCGAGTTACCAAACCCTATACCGAGAGCCAGTGGGAAGAAGTCATGGTGCTTGGGCGCATTGTCGATGAGCGCCTGCAGGCAGCAGATGTCCGTCTGACCATGGGCGGGGAGCCCACTTTTGTGGCCACGGAAGCCGTGGATGATCCACAATGGAATCTGGAAGCACTGGGCAAACACAAACGCGAACGCGCTGAAATCCTCTCGGAACGCCTGGGCAAGCGTTTTGCGCAAGGAGCTTTGCGACATACGGGTGAAGGCAAATGGTATCCGGGCGAACCCCTGCCCAGATGGGCACTGGGCTTATATTGGCGCAAGGATGGCCTGCCGATATGGAAAAATCCGACATTACTGGCAGATCCACTCAAAGATTACGGCTGGAAACCGGAGGATCTGCACCAGTTTGCCTGTCAACTTTGCGAACAATTGCAGGTAGACAGCACCCGGCTCATTCCTGCCTACGAAGATGCCTGGCATGTCCTTCACCAAGAGGGCCGGGTTCCGGTCAACATTGACCTCAGTACTCATCGCCTCGATGACCCTCTGGAGCGTCAGTCTCTCATCGAAAAGCTTCAGGCCGGCCTGGATCATCCGGTGGGATGGGTTCTACCTCTGGCCTGGGAATGGAATCAGCAATGCTGGTACTCAGCAACCTGGGTATTTCGCAGCGGGCGGCTGATTCTCATTCCCGGCGACTCGGCTCTGGGCATGCGTCTGCCCCTCGATAGCCTGCCGTGGATGGTCGATCCGCACAAAAAATGGCAACCGGAAATTGACCCCTTCGCGCCCTTACCGCCCCTACCGGATATGCATGCCAAGCCGACGCCGGAGAGCCGCGATAAATCCGAAACAGCGAAAAGCCCAGCCAGCAACAAAGCCCCCAGCTGGGAGGAAATTCCCCACACAGCAGTCACCCTGGAGATCCGCAAAGGCTGTCTATATTGCTTTTTCCCGCCCCTGCAGGTGACCGAGCATTATCTGCGACTGGTCAGCGCCGTTGAAGCCACCGCCGAAGCGCTGCAAATGCCGGTTGTCGTCGAAGGGTATGCCCCGCCCAGTGATCCTCGCCTGGAAAAACTGCTGGTCACACCGGACCCCGGAGTCATTGAGGTGAACATTCACCCCTCATCCAGTTGGCCGGAAATGGTGGAAAAAACCACCCTACTTTACGAAGAAGCCCGTGCCTGTCGGCTGACCGCCGAAAAATTCATGCTGGACGGCCGCCACACCGGTACCGGCGGTGGCAATCACATGACTCTGGGTGGCGTTACCCCCGCCGACAGCCCTTTCCTGCGCCGTCCGGATTTGTTGCAAAGTCTCATTACCTATTGGCAGCATCATCCGGCGCTTTCTTATTTTTTCAGCGGGATGTTTGTTGGCCCAACCAGCCAGTCACCCCGGGTGGACGAAGCCCGTCATGAAGCGCTTTATGAACTGGAAATTGCCTTTACCCAGGTACCTCCGGGCACCGTCGTGCAACCCTGGCTGGTGGATCGCCTGTTTCGTAATCTTCTGGTGGACATCACCGGAAATACGCATCGCGCAGAAATCTGCATTGACAAACTCTACTCGCCAACCGGTTCCGCCGGACGTCAGGGACTGGTAGAACTGCGGGCCTTTGAAATGCCACCTCATGCGCGCATGAGCCTGGTCCAGCAGTTGCTGGTCCGCAGCCTGATTTTACGCTTTTGGGAAGATCCCTATCGTCATGCCCTGATTCGTTGGGGAACGACGCTGCATGATCGCTTCATGCTGCCTCATTATGTTTGGGAAGATTTGCGTGATGTCTGTACGGACCTGCAAAACCACGGGATTCTCTTTCAACTGGAATGGCTGACTCCTTTTTCGGAATTTCGCTTTCCAGAGCACGGTCATGTGCGCATTGGTGATGTGGAAATAGAGCTCCGCGCTGCCATTGAGCCCTGGCATGTTCTCGGTGAGGAGGTCACCGGAAGCGGCACCGCCCGCTACGTGGATTCGTCCATTGAACGCCTGCAGGTCAAGGTCACCGGGATGACGTCTGGACGGCATGTACTGGCCTGCAACGGACGGCGGGTCCCGCTGCAGGCCACCCGAACCGCGGATACCCAGGTGGCGGGGGTGCGTTATCGTGCCTGGCAGCCGCCATCTGCCCTGCATCCGACCATTCCGGTGCACTCCCCACTGACCTTTGATCTGATCGACACCTGGAATGGACGCAGCATCGGCGGCTGTACCTACCATGTCATGCACCCGGGTGGACGCAATTCGGAAATATTACCCGTCAACGCCTGGGAAGCCGAGGCGCGGCGCCAATCCCGCTTTACCACGACCGGTCACAGCCAACCCGAACCCACGCCTCCTACACCCTCCTCCATCATCGGGGCTCAGGCAGCTCCGGGTGAGGGGCGTTTCGTCGCCAGAGGCAGCGGTGAATATCCCTGGCAGGCACCCTATGATGAAGAACAACCGGATTATCCACACACCCTGGATCTGCGCATAGCCAAAGCTCGAAAACCAGGATCCTAACCCGCGTTGTGGCGCTGGTCACGATGCTGTGACAGGAGCACCTCTGCCCGGCCGCCCAAATACACATACATTCCCAGAGCCACCAGCAGCAACGCAGCGGCTACCAACAGCAGCACAGCCAACCAGAGATTCTGGGGGGCATCCAGAGCGAACTTGAACACCAGCATCAGGCCTTCGATGGACACTGCAATCAGGATAGCGGCAATAAATCGGGTCAAAGTGCGTCGTGTCGTACTGTGACGACGAATGTCCTTGCGCAGCAGGACCTCTTCTTCAAAAATGGTTTTGGACAGATCAAATACGGCCAGCGCCAAAGTGAACAAAATGGTCGCCTGAAAGGGCGCCGTAAAGTCTCCTGGAGCGGCAACCGCTGACCAGACCTGTTTCAGGGTGCCGAGCGCGTGAAAACCGAGAGCAGCGCTGACTGCCAGCAGGCCAGTCGAAAACAGGGTATAAATGGCTTTGAAATAGGGTTCAAAGCCCCGCCGGATATCATCTTCTTCGAGCAGGGCGAGGGCTCTATCCAGCTCGCTATCAGCCACCAGCATGCCCAGCAGTTGCCCCTTTTCATCACGAATAGGCGCGGCGGCCGTCACGCAAATATGACCATTGGCCGAAGATAAATAGGGTTCGGTCAGGACGGGAGACAAGGCATTGAGGGCCAGACGGTAATAAGGTCGATGGCTGCGATCCACGCCATCCCCATCTTCTTTACCAGCGGCACGGCGCCGGGAAGCGGCCACATTATCCCCAATTTGCCGACCCTCCGCATCCAGGAGGTAGCACAAATCCAGAAAAGGGTGGCGATTAATGAGGCAAGTCAGCTTTTTTCGTTGTTCATCCGCATGCTGCTGCAACAATGCAGGACTGGCGAGGGCATCAACGACGCCCCCAAGCAGTGCGGCAAGATCCTTACGTACCTCGCGAAAATGCTCGAAGCGATTCATGACTCACCCCCAACAGGTCGCTCGTGGCGTCCATGTGCAAATTGATCAGATCATGACCCATGGATGGTGCAGCAAGGGGCGTGCCATATCCTCAACACC
>DYJM01000055.1 GCA_020723125.1 Acidithiobacillus ferrivorans | reverse complement strand
GGATGAGGAAACGCAGCATGCCAAAGCCATGCAATATCCCATGCATCAGCATTGCGGTCCATACTCAAACAGGCAGTCTAATTACTCATTTTCGCAATCTGTTAACTTAACTAATTGAACCAGGAGCGCGTCACGAAAGGGGATAAAAAAGTCATTCAGTTGTTGAACAAAGCGCTGGCCATTGAGCTGACGGCCATCAATCAATACTTTCTGCATGCGCGCATGTACAAAAACTGGGGACTTTATGCTCTGGGTAAGCATGAATATGCGGAATCCATTGAAGAAATGCAGCATGCCGACAAACTGATTGAGCGCATTTTGTTTCTGGAGGGCCTGCCCAATCTACAGGACTTAGATAAGTTGCTCATCGGTGAAAATGTGGCGGAATGCCTGGCTTGTGACCTGAAACTGGAAGAAGCTGGCCGCGTTCATTACAACGAGGCCATCCATTATTGTGAATCGGTCAAGGACTACGTTTCGCGTGAGCTTCTCGTCGAAATTCAGGAGCAGAGCGAAGAGCATATTGACTGGCTGGAAACCCACATTGATCTGATCGACAAAATGGGTTTACCCAACTTTATGCAAATGGCCTCGGGTCCTTTGGGTACTGGGGCCGATTAATCATTCCAAAGCGCATCCAGGGAAAGTGCAATGCGCATTTTCCCTGGGCTGTCCAGGGCCGGGGAACGATGTATGATCCCTTTCCCGGCATTGTTTTCCCAGGCCTCTCCTTTGAGCAGGGCAATGGCAAATGCGGGAACCTCCCCGATACCGCGAGGATCGCGAATTAGCCCGGATTTCAGGTCCGTCAGTCCTCGCGATCCCTCTCCCAGTTTGCTGCGATCCGCATAATCACTGCTTAGCCATTGCGTGCCCGGCCCTTTCCAGGTGCACAACAAACGGATTCCCGTAAAATCTGTATGGAATCTTGGGCACATGGCCCGATCGAGAACCATCAGGCGAAGCGCGATGGCGTCGCAACCGGTCAAATCGAAGTAAAGCTCCATCAGGAAGCGCATGTCTTTCAGCAAGAACTCCCGGCCGGATATGTCGGGCAGCAGCTCTGCAGGGAAAAGCGTTCCACGATTGAAGGATTGGCGAATTCCGCTGCCCAGATCATTTTCGGCGGCATCCAGATAATCCAGTATTTCCGGTTGTTGGAATCTCTGCAGTATGCACAGTTGAACGTCCGTATCGAAAATGCTGACAAGATCGGCAAGTTGATCCACGAACAGTATTTCATCGGCTCCTGCACTCTGTTGTAATATGGCTTGCGACATAGAAGCTCCTCACCATTCCGGAAATGGGTCAACAAAACCATTCCATGCTGACGGACCCTGCTGCCACTCTGCATCGGTAAGCAAGCAATCGCTCAGAGATTGACGGATCTTGTCTTCATCCATGTTTTGTCCGATAAAAACCAGCTCCTGGCGGCGGTCGCCCCATTCTCCCTGAAAATGTTTTTCGATAGTCTGGCGTTCTTCAGGATCTTTGGGCCAGTATTTTTTGGGGGTGGCGGCCCACCATTGTCCGGCCGCCTGATGCCGGAAAATCCCCCCGGCCTGAGACCAGAGCCCGGCGACATCCGGCCGGGTCGCTAACCAGAAAAATCCCTTGCTGCGTAATACGCTGTCCCAATTCTGATGCATCAAGTCCCAGAAGCGCTGCGGATGAAAGGGGCGGCGAGCGGCAAAATGAAAACTGCCAATCCCATATTCCGTACTTTCCGGAATATGTTCCCCGCGCATTTCCATCAACCATCCGGGGGCCTGGCTGGCTTCTTCAAAGTCAAAAAGACCGGTTTGCAGTACGCGACTGACGGGAACCCGACCAAACTCGGAAATTTCAATGCGCGCCCGAGGATTGAGCGCCTGCAAAATAGCCATCAAGCTCTGCTGTTCTTCCGGGCTGATGAGGTCCACCTTGTTCAGCACCAGCACATTGCAGAATTCAATCTGCTCGATCAGAAGATCGGTAATGGTGCGTTCATCGTCTGCGCCCAGTGACTCTCCGCGTTCGCGCAATAATTGAGCGTCGGCGTATTCCCGGAGAAAGTTATAGGCATCCACGACTGTCACCATGGTATCCAGGCGCGCCAACTGTGACAGTGAGCTGCCTTGTTCGTCCTCAAACGTGAAGGTTTCGGCGATGGGCAAAGGCTCAGAAATCCCCGTGGATTCAATTACCAATTGGTCAAAACGCCCTTCTTTTGCCAATGAGGCCACCTCCTCAAGCAGGTCTTCCCGGAGCGTGCAGCAGATGCAGCCATTGGACATTTCAACGACTTTTTCTTCGGTGCGTGATAGTTGCGCACCCCCTTCACGGACCAGGGTGGCATCAATATTGATTTCACTCATGTCATTGACAATCACTGCGACGCGCCGGCCTTCCCGGTTGTGCAGGATATGGTTGAGGAGCGTGGTTTTGCCGGCGCCGAGAAAACCCGACAACACGGTGACGGGAAGGGGAGTGGTGGAGAGCTGGGACATGGTAAATCCTCACAATGATAACTGAAACGGCATGCCATAATATGCAACTAAGTTGCACATAACAACATGGGAATCCTGTGCAGGTCAAGTGAGGAGAACGCAAAGCGCCCTCTTTTGTTGCCAAAGTCGCGGCAGGCCTCCGGGCTGACAGCCGGCCGGGTTCCCTTTGCAGATGTGTGTATATTACTGGTATTGACTGCACAAATGATAATCGTTTACATTAACAACCGGTGGTTGTACTGTTTGGTCCATAAGACTTTCAAGGAGACAAATATGCTGAAAGAAGTACTCGCCCATGTGCGCCAATATCCGGGCATCACTCTGGAATCGTTGATGGATTTACATGCTGCCGATGCGGAGTACATGTCCGCATTGCTGGCTAAACTCACCAAAAATGGGCAGTTGCTGGCGATGGAAACCGGCTGTGCAGAAAGTGGCCGTTGCCGCGAGGGCGGCAATAGGCCTTCTCGCATCTGCTTTTTTTGTTCGGCTCTGGACAAGGCCAGCGTGGAATACAGTCAGTCCGTGATATTGCATTCCTGAACAGGGCCTGTTTTTTTATGGGCCTTATGACATTTCTTGTGGGTGTTGGTTTTTCCGCAGACTGTTTACCTGCTCCGAAGGCACAGTCAAACATCAATTATGTTGGTCAGGAATCATGGGAAACCTGACCTGAACAATGACTTTTTCTTCACGACGCGCCAGCATATGGCGATTGGTAGCCTGAATGAGGCTACCTTTTTTATGGTCCGCGAGTGTAACGGGTTTTTATCTTGGGTTTTCCTGGTCGGAGCGTATGGTGTCCATCAATGGGCAATTTTCCACAAAAAGCGCTGGTGTGCTGCTTCGTGTGTCATTAAAGCCAGTAGTAAGGATAGGCTATAATTAAAATTGTAGCGAGCTAACTGAATTTCTATTTTGTTCCTGGTCCTGCAAAGAATAAGATTAATATGTGTTAATCGACACAGGAGATCGATAATGGATATGCATTCAATGAGCATGCAGGCGATGACCAACAGCATGCATTATATTTCTGATGGGCAAACCGCTGCGGGGATCATAGTGACGGGTTTGATTGCCTTTGCTTTTTTTGGGTTGGCTGCAGCGCTGTTCATGCGCGCTGCGCGCGCAGAGGCAAAAAAAGAAGCACAAGAGGCAAGCAAGCACTAAAAGCGATGATGGTATTTAGAAACCTGTTGTTTAGTTGCTTTATCAAGCAGTGCAGGGCAGTTGGCTGTCAGGCGCTGCTCCCCGTCTAGTTTTCAAGCGTGCAAATGATAGTGCCAACCCAGTCGGATAATGGCGACGAAGGCATTGGGGATGGTGTACCCGGGCCCATTGGCGCCGGGGTTGATGATATATTGCAGGTCGGGTTGGATATAAAAATCCTTGAAAACGGGCTGTTTGAAGTTCACTTCCAGGCTGGTTTCTGCAGCCCCCGTATTCGAACCGGATTGGCGTTGCCATGCACGGGCCATGCCCAGGCTCAGGGTAGAGCCGGGTGAATCCGGAATGAAATGTCGCAGCCGCAATCCTGCGCCCACATAGGCATTCACCGGCGAAACGGCTGCGGCATTGGGGGCTCCACCACCTTGCAGGAAGACCCCCCAGTTCATCTGATCGGCTTTCCAACGATACTCGGCGGTACCGTAAAATCCACCCTGACTAAGGGCCGGACCGATGCCGATATTCTGCGTGAGATAAGGCCCATAAACGTGATTGTAATAGCCTCCGGCCTTGAGCATTGCTGTGCCGGGGCCGATGGGAATACTTTGGTCGACTTCACCATAATAAATCATTCCGTCACTGCCCCAGGGCGCAAGGAAGGGATGGACGCCATCCGCACTAAATGCGCCTGCCATTAGCGTGGTATTGCCCCAGCTCGCTGCAGCCATGGCTCCGAGACTGGAGTAAGGATAAGTGGGCGTGAAGGGAATGTTGGCCGAAATGATGGGATAAATACCATAAGAGGCATTGAACAGTTCGCCTGCTACTCCGGTATCATCGAAATAGTCGTTAGGATTGAGCAAGCCGAGGCGCAAGGTATAGTCGCCGAATTTTTGTCGATAATAAGCCTTATAAAGATGGGCCATGTGTTGATAGGGCGTAGTGAGATTGGAGACGCTCTGTAGATCACCAATGTACAAACTGTCGGGGTTGCTGCTGTCCGCAGCAAGGCCTTCGACTACAAAAAGACCCCCCTGCCACCAACCGGCCTTACCGGTATGCAGGGCTAGTCCGCCTTTCCAGAGCCCGGTTGCGGTGCTGCCGGTACTGATGCCACCACTCAGATTGGAAACGCCTTCTATCTGGCCATGCAAGACCAGGGAAATTCCTCGCCACCAGTTTTGGTGCGCTGCTTCGGGGATGGACTGACCCGTACTGGCACCCCAGGCGGGGGCAGTGGATGCGCAGAAAAAAATGCTACTCAAGAGAATATGACGGAAATAATTTTGCTGGCGAAGCATGAATTCTCCCTTGTTTAATCGATATTGGCGGTAACTATTATCACTATCAACTGCAATAAAAGTGTTTTTATCGTTGCGAAAGGCCACTTGACAGTCCTGACATCGTTCCTTAATCTGCAACAAAGTTGCATATAAGTATGACGCACAAATATGCCGTTATCAATACCACTTTAGGAGAATCAATATGTATTACACTGAATCCAATAAATTATCGCCATCCAGCCTGTCCGGGCAGTATACCTGTGCCGGACGTCGTTTTCTGCCCATGCTGTCCTTGTTGCTGGGTCTGGGTGCTGCACAATTGGCCGCAGCAGACACCATTCATGCCGTCGGCGTGGAAAATGAATATGCCAATGTCATCAGCCAGATTGGTGGAAAATATGTTGAGGTGAGTGCCATTGAGAGCAATCCCAATACCGATCCCCATACGTTTGAGGCGAGCCCGGCTGTGGCCAGAGAAATTGCGGCGGCCCAGTTGGTGGTCCGTAACGGCGTGGGTTATGACAGTTGGGCAAAAAAAATTCTGGCGGCTGATCCTAATCCCAAGCGGCAGGTGATTGTGGTTCAGGATCTGTTACATTTACCCGACAGCACCAAAAACCCGCATCTTTGGTACAAACCGGAAACCATGCCGGCGGTGGTCAAGGCGGTTGCGGCGAGCCTGAGCAAGCTGGATCCCGCCCATGCGGCTTTTTTCAAGGCCAATGTTCAAAAGTTTGATGCTTCGCTGAAGCCCTGGTATGCCGCCATTGCCAGTTTCAAGGCGCAATATCCCCATACTCCGGTAGCGGTTACCGAACCCGTAGCCGATTACATGCTGCAGGCGGCAGGCTGCGATCTGAAAACCCCCTGGAATCTCCAGGCGGCAATCATGAATGGGACCGATCCGGCCCCCCAGGATGTCAGCATCCAGAATCAGCTTTTCAAAAATCATCAGGTCAAGGTGTTTCTGTATAACCAGCAGGTCACTGACTCCCTGACTGCGTCTTTCCTGAATAATGCCAAGGCGGCACATATTCCGGTGGTGGGCGTTTATGAAACCATGCCAACCGGGTACACTTATCAATCCTGGATGCTTGCAGAAGTGAATGCCCTGCGCGCAGCCGTAGAACATGGTACCTCTACGACGGTGTTGAAATAATATCTTGACCAATCAGAGTCCGATTCTTGCGGTCGCCGATCTTTCTGTGGATCTGGGCGGCCGCAGTATTTTACGGGATGTCAGTTTTGACTTGTATCCCGGGCAGCTCTGCGCCCTGATCGGTGAAAATGGGGCGGGTAAAACCACCCTGTTACGTACCTTGCTGGGCCTGATTACCCAGCGTGCCGGCACGGTGCGGATCGGCGCTGCGCCGGCACGGGAACATCGCGAGCTGGTGGGCTATGTTCCCCAGAAAATCAATTTTGATCCGGATCTGCCCTTGCGCACCCGCGATCTGGTGCGTTTGGGGCTGGATGGTCAGCGTTTGGGGCTGCCGTTTTTTGATGGGCGCACCCGCTACGCAGTAGATCAGGCCTTGCAAGCTGTGGGCGCAGAGGATTTTGCCGATCAGCGGGTTGGGGAATTATCGGGGGGGCAGCAGCAGCGTGCCGTCATCGCCCATGCTTTGGTGCGTAAGCCGCGTCTGCTGATTCTGGATGAACCGCTGGCAAATCTCGATTTTGGTAGTGCCAATGCACTGGTGGACTTGCTGGGGCGCTTGATTGTCCAGCAGCAAATGACGGTGCTGGTCACTGCCCACGACATGAATCCGCTGATTCCGGTGATGGACCGTCTGGTGTATCTGGTAGACGGGCGCGCCGCCACCGGCACGGTTGCCGAGGTCGTGCAGGCGGAGGTGCTCAGCAAGCTTTACGGTTATCCCGTGTCGGTCCTGCATCATGGCGGGCGGATTCTGGTGCTGCCTGACGCCCCCGAAAATGCCGATGTGGCCAATATGAATCGTTGTGCGGGTCACGGAGCGTGAGCCGATGTTTGCTTTTTTAAGCAGTCAGCCGGTACAAACTGCGCTCATTGTGGGCAGTTGCGCGGCGTTGATCAGTGCCCTGATTGGGGTGTTCACCGTGTTGCGTGGAAATGCCTTTGCCGGTCATGCCCTGGCTGATGTCAGCAGTGCTGGTGGTGCCGCTTCATTTTTATGGGGTATCAGCCCCTTGCTGGGTTTTCTCGGCATGGCCTGGATTGCTGCATTCGGGATGGAATTTCTGGGGGTCCGCAAGGCGCGGGAAAGAGATTTGGCGACCGGCATTGTGCTGGGTGCCGGCCTGGGGCTTTCCGCTTTGTTTTTATATCTGGATGTCACTACCACCAGTACCACCGGTGCCGCTGTATCGGTGATGTTCGGGTCTTTATTCGCCATTTCGCAAGGCTTGATCTGGCCGGCCATCCTGGCGGTACTGGCGGTGTTTTTGCTGGTCGGCTTGTTTTATCGGCCGCTGATTCTGACCGCAGTGGACCCGGATCTGGCGACTTTGCGGGGTGTTTCCCCACGCTGGATGGGTTTGCTACAACTTCTGGTGCTGGGACTGGCCGTTGCGGTTTGTGCTCTGGCGATTGGCGCGGTACTGGCGACGGCGCTCCTGATCGGCCCTGCCGGAGCGGCGATTCGTCTCAGTCGACGTCCTGCCCAGGCCATTTTCTGGGCGATGCTCGTTGCCCTGACGGCGGTCTGGTTGGGAATCTGGATGGCCTATGAAAGTTATTACTGGTTTTCCGGTAATGCCTGGCCTGTCAGTTTTTTTGTGGTTGCCTTGATTTTTCTGTTTTATCTACTGGCTATGTTCGGTTCTTCGTGGCACCAGAAATACCAGCGCCGGAGCATAGCGTCCCTGCGCCGCCTTCAGGAGCCTTAGCCGTGTTTTCCAGTTTCATGATCAACACCTGGATTGCGGGTACCGCCATTGCGCTGGTGGCCGCACTGGTCGGTTATTTTGTGGTTATTCGCCATTCGGCCTTTGCGGCCCATGCCTTGCCGTTGGGTGCCTTTCCGGGGGCGGCAGCGGCTAATCTGCTCGGAGTGAATCCTTTTGTTGGTTTGCTGGTTTTTGTGGGAATGGGGGTGCTGCTCTTGCGGCAATTGGCCCGTATAGGGCGGCGTGACGTGGGAACTGGACTGCTGCTGGTGCTCTTTCTGGGTGTCGGTGCACTGTTTCTCAGTATGACCAGTGAATACGCCCCTGAGGTATTTTCGCTGCTTTTTGGTGAGATGCTGGGGGTCAGCGATGCGGATTTGTGGCCCATACTGGGGATTTGCGCTCTGGTCTCGGTGGTTATGATCACTATTTTTCGCCCCTTGCTGCTGGATTCCAGCTTCCCTGATCTGGCTGCTTTACAGGGGATTTCTGCCGCGCGCATGGATCTGATTTTTTTAAGTCTGCTGGCGCTGGTGACGGCTTCAGCCCTGCCAGTCGTCGGTGCCTTTCTGGTGTTTACCTTGTTGGTGGGGCCGCCTGCTGCTGCCCAGTCCCTGAGTGTACACCCGCTGCGCAGCCTGCTCCTGGCGGTAATTTTTGCCGAGAGCTGCATCTGGTCAGCCATTGCGCTGTCCTATTGGACCAACTGGCCCATCGGTTTTTTTGTCGGCATGCTGGGCGCCGGACTTTTTACCCTGGCCCGCAGTTATCGCCACTGGAGTCAGCGAGAACGCCCGGTCGTGCAGGTTTCTGGCTTGTGAATCCTTGTGCAGTAATCAAGCTTTGACGGTACTCAGGCGCAGCATCAACGTCATCGGATGTTGTGGTGACTCCTGAAAGCCGTAGTGCTCATAGAACTGTTTGGCGCGTTCGTGGAGCGCATGAACCAGCAAAGCGCGAACTCCAGTGTTCTGCGACACGGTAATGGCCCGATTCACCGCGTCTTGCAGCATGGCTGCCCCCAGTTTGATGCCTTGTGCCCGTCGATCCACCGCCAGCCTGCCAAGCACCATGACGGGAACCGGATCGGGCATATTGCGACGAACCGAGCCGGTCGCCAGTTGATGAGAGACCGCACCGGCTGACATGGAGTAGAAGCCACGCACCCGATTTTCTTCATCAACAACCACAAAACTCCTGCTGGCGCCAGTGAGCTGGTTGTTCATCGCTCGGCGTTTGAGCCACTCATCCAGAGCAGGCTCTCCGCACTCAAAGTCGCCCAACAGATGCGCCGCGGCAGGTGGTTGCGGCGAAGATAGCTTCAAGCTCATGCTGGATTGCTTTCCCATGGCGCTTTGACTGCCATCAACCGCTCAAGACCCTCATTGGCACGTGGCGGCGCATCAAGCATGGCGGTGAACTGCTGGAATTTTTCCGCATCCAGCCCAAAGAATACCTGATCGAGCAGCACTGATTGCGCACGCTCGCAGGCGGCTTCCAGCATGAAATCGGAACGGTTTTTGCCCAGCAGGTGGGCGGCGTGGTCAATGAGATCACGTTGCTCCGGCAAGGCACGTAAATTGATGGCGGCAGCGCGCATGGTAGTCTCCTCATGGAATACAACAGATATACAAATGATGGAGCGGCGTATAGTCGTTGTCAATACATAGCTAACAGCAAGTCATACGGCATGGACATGAGTAATGATCGGCTGAGTTGATGTCGCCGGGCACGATCATTCACCGACTGGCTCGGCCGCTTGGGAATCCCGGGCCTTTTTGATGGAGAGCACTACTTTCAACTCACCACGATCAGTAATGGGCACACGCGGTTCACCCAGGGAGAGCAATTCTCAGGCATTTTGGTGGGCGTGTTCCTATCCAGCATGGAAGCGGCGACAACAGCAGGTTTTCAGGCCATGAATCAGGCATTGAAGTTATTGGCGAAGCAGGAGCTGGCAATCATATTGCCCCTGGTACATCTCCTGAATCCCGATCTGGCACCCGATAGTATTTTCCAATCCATAAATGAGTCTGGACGCATGACTGGTGCCTTTCAGCATCTGATCCTCGTGGCACCACCACATTTCCTTGGTCTGATCCGGGAATACCTGGATAATCCTATGGACGCACTGGTACGCGCCACGTTGGACAAAGATTACAGCCAGGAAGGGGAGCCTGAGTTGATTGAGCATCTTACCGAGATATTGTGTCGCTGAAAGGCTATCGACAAGGACATTGTGTGATCAACGGCTGCTGAACCAGCTTCTCAAGGACTAACCATGCAAATCTACTCAAACGCCTTCTCCAACAACGGCATCATTCCGCGCCAGTACACCTGTGAAGGAGCGGACCTTTCTCCCCCTCTGCGCTGGGAGAATCCCCCCACCAAGACCCAAAGCCTGGCTCTTATCGTCGAAGACCCTGATGCCCCGGACCCGGCCGCTCCCCAGCGCATCTGGGTACATTGGGTGTTGTATAACATTCCGCCCCATGTCCAGGATCTCCCCGCAGGGGTTCAGACGCTTCCATCCGGCACCCAGGAAGGGATCAACGACTGGCAGCGTGGGGGATATGGCGGACCCTGCCCGCCCATCGGCAGGCACCGGTATTTTTTTCGACTCTACGCCCTCGATACGGTCCTGCCCACTCTACTGGTTCCCGACAAGGACAACCTCCAGGCGGCCATGCGCGGGCATGTGCTGGCCGAAGCCACCCTCATTGGGCGCTATGCCAAGGGTGATCACTAAGCCGCAAGCTTCAGGAGATTCTTACCCCGACAAACTGCTAGGAAAGCACGCCCGTATTGGTTAAGACTGTGCAAAACCCATTTACCGCTGATCGTTGCCGCGTTGTACCTCCAGACGGACAAAGTTTCTGGTGTGCCTTTGCGCACATAAACCCATACAAATGGTTTTGGCGCCTCTTCCCGATACTGAGGATGAGCGGCGTGAGCGGTCGCATAAAGACGATGGCGATTGCCCTGATCAAACTAGTCGCTGCTCTGGTTAGACCACGGTTGACATAGCGACTGCTCGCTCAATGCGCACATAGATCACACGCTCGTCCGATGAGTTACTGAAAAGTAGACATCAACCACCCATGCGCAAGGGAATGCGGCGGCGCCCGAAGCGGCCAACCTGGCTCGCGAAGCGACCAGCGATGGGGTGCTGACAATGGGGGCAGCGACCATCGGGGGTGAGATGGTAGCCGAGGATCTCGTACCAGTCCCGAGTGATCAACGGCGCCCCGCAGCCGGGGCAGTAGGTGGTGTCCCCTGCAGCATCATGGACGTTGCCGGTGTAGACATAATGGAGCCCCGTTTCCAGGGCGATCTGCCGAGCCCGGAACAGGGTGGCAGCGGGAGTGGGGGGCACATCGGGCATGCGATAGTCTGGGTGAAAGGCGGAAAAATGCAGCGGTACGTCGGCGCCGAGGTGGTCCATGATCCATGCGCATTCGGCGCGGATTTCGGCCTCGGAATCATTGTGGCCGGGAATGAGCAAGGTGGTGATTTCCAGCCAGGTGGAGGTCTCCCGGACGATATATTCCAGAGTTTCCAGTACCGGGGTGAGATGGGCGCCCGTCAGCCGGTAATAGAATTCATCGGTAAAGGCCTTGAGATCGACATTGGCGGCGTCCATCCTGGCAAAGAAATCCCGCCGGGCCTCGGCGTGCACATAGCCCGCCGTCACCGCCACCGTCTGAAGCCCTTGGGCGTGGCAGGCATCGGCAGTGTCCATGGCGTATTCGGCAAAGATGATGGGGTCGTTGTAGGTGAAGGCGACGCTTTTGCAGCCTAAGGATCTGGCTGTCTGCGCAATGGCCGCAGGGCTGGCCTGATCCTGCAGGCGGTCCATCTCCCGGGATTTGGAAATGTCCCAGTTCTGGCAGAACTTGCAGGCGAGATTGCAGCCCGCTGTGCCAAAGGACAGGACGCTGCTGCCCGGATAAAAGTGGTTCAGGGGCTTTTTCTCAATGGGGTCCACGCAGAAGCCGGAGGAACGACCATAGGTGGTCAGCACCATCTCATCGCCCACCCGCTGACGGACGAAGCAGGCACCGCGCTGGCCGTCATTGAGGCGACAGTCACGGGGACAGAGGTCGCACTGGATGCGGCCGTCCTCCAGCCGATGCCAGTAGCGGGCGGGATGCTGCCTTCCGGGATGTTCAGCGTTTTCGGTATTCATGTGGCCTTCTCGGCAGGGGCCTGGGGCTCGCGCCATTTTTCGACATGGTAGCGATAGACTTCGAGTTCCGGTGACCAGAAATCCGACGGCAGCCCGGCCTTGCGCTTGAGCTGGCTCAGGAATTGTCCGGGATCCGGCAGTTCTTCCCAAACCTGGGGAAGGAAGGTGCCCTGATAGGCCCCGTAACGCAGGAGAAGGCCATCCCTGCCCGGCTGAATCTGGGTGATCAGATCGGCTTCGCTGCGGACGACAAGACGTTCCAGCGGAGACAAGACCGAGACCTCCACTTGCACGCCAGGCCATTCCGCCGCACTCACGGGCGGAAAGCGGGGATCATGAAAGGCCGCCGCCAGGGCATTGGCGCGGATGTCTTCGCCGAGGGGGCGATGGGCGACGAGGCTGCCGATGCAGCCGCGCAAGACGCCCCGCTGCTTGAGGGTGACAAAGCTTGCTCCTGGATCGCGCAGCCAGTCGGCGGCAGGGGTGGACGCCACTGTCTGGCCCAGAGCTTCGGCAATGGCCGCGCGGGCCAGCCCCAGCAAAGCCGGGCCGGCATTTTCTGGAAGCTGACCCGGACGGTGTTCCTGAGCTGATTGCCGGGTGTGGCTCATGGCGTTGTGGGCTCCGGAAAAAAGGCAAAGGCCGCGTAGCCGACCACGGCGTCCCGACTTCCGGCGGTATCACCGGAATTGCGCAGATCGAGCAAGCGCGGCTGCAGGTGATGACGATGGGCGGCCTGCAGGAGGCCATTGATGGGGGTGGCGCCACAGGCCTGCTCATGATGGATGGGCGTGCTGTCCAGACGCAGGATCTGCTGGACCGTGGCGTTGTCGATGCTGCGCGCCTCGGCATAGGGGTGGTAATGGGAAAGATCCGAACTGATCAGGATGACGGTTTCCGGCCCGCCCCATAGGGCATCAAGCACTTCTGCCACTTCCCCGGGGCTCGCTTCCCCCACCACCAGAGGCAGGATGGACACCTCCCCCAGGACCTCTTGCAGGAAAGGCAGTTGGACTTCCAGGGCGTGTTCCTGTGCATGGGCGATGGGCAATTCCAGAACCTGGGGCAGTTGCGCAATGGCGGCGACCCCGGCGCGGTCCACGGGGAGCGCGCCGAGGGGAGTCTGGAAGGCATCCGCGCCGGGCAGGGCGATGCCCCGAAAGGGCACGCGATGGGCCGGGCCGAGGATGACGACCCGCTGGATTTTTCCACGGCCTGGCGCCAGCAAGCGATAGGCGCTGGCCGCTATGGGCCCGGAGTAGACATAGCCGGCGTGGGGGACGATCAGCGCCTTGGGCCATGACGACGCCGCCTGGCCGCTGGGCAGGTCAGCGCCGGCCGCGTGGAGATAGTGTTGCAAGTCTTTGTTCAGAATAGTTGCCTGTGCGGGATAAAAAGCACCCGCCACGGCGGCTGGTCGCATGCGGGTCATGACCGGTTCCTCCCTGGTTAATGCCTATATCAGGATGCGATGGGTATTTTTCAAGGATGGGGCGAGTTAACGCGAAAAATAGTCTTGACAGACGCCGACTCCACCTTGCTTAAGGCTAATGGATTGTCGTTGCTAAAAGTGGTGCGTTGCAGTCAGATTCTTCTGACAAAATGCCCATTCGGTTAGTTCCATTGGCTACAATAGGGTTTAAGCCAGCAAGAATGAGCACCGGCAGAGTGAGCAGTGAACCTCCACCTGCCAGCACATTGATAAATCCTGCAAGCAGGCCAGCAAAAAAGAGAAGGATTGAGCGCCCCTCCTCGCTTTGAACAAAACCGATGATCATTGGGAATGTAGTTATTTTCGAAACCCTCTAGAGTATGAAGTAGTTACAGATGTCATGCTTGCAAAGCATGAAAAGGCTCTAGCAACCAATGTCCCAATGACGTTGATAATGAAGTTGATAATGCGCTAGCGGTGTGAAATGTCAAAAAAATCATTTTTCATTATGTTGCGGGCACGAATCACGGCGGGTGGTCGCTTTGCAGTGTTCCAGCGAAGCGTCGCGCGCCCCTGAGTAGCAGGATCAGTTGGCGTTGGTCCCTGATGGTCAGCAGCAGACTGGAAGCGGCCATTCATTATTTGATTCCTCAGTAGTGTGGCAAGCCCATCCCTGAACTGGCGAACTTGTCACACAAAAACCACCTGCTCGATTTGGTTTATTATGATAACCTGAGGAATAGGAAAATTTCGCGTGCCAATGAGACTGCTATGACTGACATCCCCAATTGCCCTGCCTGTGGCTCTGTTTTTACCTATCAAGATGGCGAACTTTTTGTCTGTCCTGAGTGTGCACACGAGTGGAAGGCAAGCCAGGATTTAGAGCCTCCTGAAAATAAAGTCATTCATAAAGATGCTGTTGGCAACGTATTGGTGGATGGAAATACTGTGACCATCATTAAGGATCTTAAGGTGAAAGGAAGCAGTTCGACGCTTAAAATTGGCACCAAGGTACGGAATATTTGCTTGATCGACGAAGATCACAATATTGACTGCAAGATTGACGGATTTGGTCCTATGAAGCTGAAATCTGAATTTGTTAAGAAAACTGAAGCCTGATGTTGACATTTCAGGTGGTTAGCGCGGTCTGGGTAAACTCCAGTGCCGGGACAGGGGCATCATGCGCAGAATAAAGGTCAGTGATGCGCCCGCCAGAGTACTTTCGATGGCGGGTAATTGCCACGCGGGACCGGTTTTAGTGGAAATACTTTGTGGACGGTAGAGGCTTTAGCTGGGGCAGTTATCAACCTAAAAACGGCAGTTGCCGTGGGTGCTTCTTGCTCCGTTGTTCCTCGCCTGT
>DYJM01000054.1 GCA_020723125.1 Acidithiobacillus ferrivorans | reverse complement strand
CACCAAAATACTGCACCAGGTTGTAGGTGAAGCTATCGTAATTATCGATCATGAGCAGCATAATTTCACCATCCTATTGATTTTTATGTATTCTACCATAAAACACTCGCGAATCATGCCCTTTCATACCCTCTTTAGCGACGGCTACTTGGCAGGGACAACGACTGCAGGTGTAACACCAAGACGTTTGGCGCGGCGCGCAAAGCGACGGTCATCAAAGCTTATGAATTCCGTGCAGTGGCTGCTGGCCAGCAAGTGCAGGGCATCGGCGAAGTCCAGCCCCTCAGTGTGCCAGGCCAAGGCATCGGCGATGCGCGACCATTCCTCGACATTGACGTTGGGCAGACCAAGCAGATGTTTGACGACCCTGACGAAATCCTCGTCCGCGAAGCCATAAAAGGCGCGCAAGACCCATTCGAGCTCAAGGATTACGGTCAGGGGCACGAACACCTGGGGAGATTCGGTCAGGAGTCTATGGGCAATCGGTCGTTGTCTGGCGGCCTCGGGGTCAGCCGGGTCAGCCACATAGAAACGTGCCAGAATGTTGGTATCAAGGGCGATCATCTTTGCTTTCCCGCATGGCGAGGGCGACATCAAAATCGGCAAGACGGCGCTTGCCCGGCCGCGTGCAAACCAGCATGCCAAAGCCGTCTTCGGCAGCGGTTGGAGTGACTTGGCGCTTCACTTCGGCGCGGATGACATGACCTTCCAGGCTGAAATCGAGTTGACAGCCGGGGGTGATGCCCAAGCGGCGACGGATTTCCACCGGAATGACAACTTGGCCTTTATCGGAAACAGTTGTTAACATGGCAACATCCTCCTCTTACCTGGTAAGAATATTTTAGCACAAGGCATTATTCCGTTGTCGGAATAATGCCGGGGAGATCCATCAGCAACTGCGACGATCTGGTGATTGAGATTGGCTTTGCTCGATCTTCAGAACGCTTCGGATGAAGGTAGCGCAGTCTGAGACGATATTCGCGTGGGTCTGAAAGACATTCATGGTCTGTACTTGTCAATCATGAGCAGCATGATCTGCCCTCCCTTCGGGGTCGAGGCCGTTTTCGGCCAGGGCCACGGCCCGGAACATGGCGCGGCGCTTGTTCATGGTTTCCTCCCACTCTGCTGCGGGTTCGGAGTCGGCCACAATGCCCCCTCCGGCCTGAATATGCAGGGTACCGTTTTTGATGACTGCCGTACGGATGGCGATGCAGGTATCCATGTTGCCATTCCAGCCCCAGTAGCCCACGGCTCCGGCATATATGGCCCGGGATACCGGTTCGATTTCCCGGATGATTTCCATGGCACGAATTTTCGGCGCTCCCGATACGGTGCCCGCCGGAAAGCTGGCGCGCAGGGCATCCATGGCATCCAGCTCCGGGCGCAGCCGACCAGTGACCTGGGAAACAATGTGCATGACATGGGAGTAGCGTTCAATGCCAAAGGAATCCGTCAGCGTGACCGAACCGACCTCGGCAATTCGCCCCACATCATTGCGGGCCAGATCAATCAGCATGAGATGTTCGGCACGTTCTTTGGGGTCTGCCAGAAGCTCTTTTTCCAGGGCTTCATCTTCTGCCCGGGTTTTGCCCCGGGGACGGGTTCCGGCAATGGGGCGTACGGTAACCTGCCGGTCTTCCACCCGGACCAGAATTTCCGGTGAAGAACCCACCAGATAAGTATCGTCCAGATCCATATAAAACATGTAGGGAGAAGGATTGACGCCACGCAGGGCCCGGTAAAGGTCCAGAGGATGGGCACCCAGTTCGGTGGACAGACGTTGCGAAGGCACGACTTGCATGGCGTCGCCGGCAGCGATGTAGTCCTTGATCTGATCCACTGCGGCCATGTATCCCTCACGGCTGAAACTGGCAGTGAAGTCTTCTTCCCTGACCCTGCGGGTTTGCACGGGAGGCGGCGGTGGCATGGCGCTTTGTCGCAGCCGCTTCTGCAGCACATCCAGACGCTGAAGACCCTGGTGATAAGCATTGTTCTGACTGGGATCCACATGCACCAGAAGCCGGATGGTTCCACGTAAATTGTCAAAAATCAGCAGTTCATCGGCCACCAGCAACTGGATTTCCGGGAGATCAAGCGGGTCAGGGAGGGTTGCGCTACGCGCCAGACGCGGCTCAATATAGCGGACAATATCGTATCCGAAGTAACCGACCAGTCCGCCACTGAAACGGTCATCAATGGCTTCTTCCAGGGGCGCGACCCGAAAGCGCGCACGAAACGCGCTGATCCATTCGAGCGGGTCTTGCGGCTGGGCGCGTTCCGTTTCGATACCCTGATTGTGGACAGTCACCAACCCGTGATGCACGCGGATGATCAGCCGGGCAGGGAGTCCGATGATGGAGTAACGCCCCCATTTTTCTCCACCCTGAACGGATTCGAGCAGATAGGCATAGGGACCATCCACCAGTTTCAGATAGGCGGAAAGGGGAGTGTCGAGGTCGGCAATGACCTCGCGGGCAAGGGGAATGCGGTTATAGCCCTGGCTTGCCAGAGCAGCAAAAGTGGCTTCAGAAATCACGGATCACCTCGTTGGAACGATGAAAAGAAGGGCACTGCTTTTCAGCAGCGACGCCATCGTTTTCCCGCACGTTCCAATTTCCGCATGATTTCCGTCACTCCTGTGTCAGGCGAGAATATCCAATAATTCACGCATATTGTCCAGTACAGCATCGGGATTGAGAGTGTGTACGGGTTCGTCGCCACAGTAGCCATACGTTACGCAGGCGATGGGCATGCCTGCTGCGCGCGCTGCCTGGGTATCGTTGCGGGAATCTCCGACCAACAAACAGTCCGCTACCGGCTGATGAAAGTGGGCGGCCGCATGCAGGAGTGGCATTGGATCCGGCTTCTTTTTGGGAAGGCTGTCACCAGACAGGACCAGACCAAAAAAGTCGTATAAGCTCAGGCGTTTCAACAAAGGTTCGGTAAAAGCCTTGGCCTTGTTGGTGATGCAGACCAGCTCCCGGCCTTGCGCCTGAAGGGCTTTGAGGGTGTCGCTTACGCCCGGATAAATCTGGCTGTGATCCAGCAGATGCTCTCCGTAGTACCGACTGAAATCGACCATGGCGGCGTCCAGTTCTGTTTCGCTGGGTTCCTGCTGAATACTCAGGGCCCGGCGCATCAGTTCACGCACACCATTGCCGATGAAGCCGCGAATCACCGGCATCTCGGCAGGCGGACGTCCCAGTTTGCGGAGGGCATAGTTGGCGGCTCCGGCCAGATCCGGAGCGGTATCAATCAGGGTGCCATCCAGATCCAGCAGTACCACCCGCGCCGTGAAGGGTGCGCTGACGTTCAGTTGTACCGTCATTCAACCCGCCAGTGCCTTGCGGAAAGCCGCAATGGTAGCTTTATAGTCTGGAGTGTTATAAATGGCGCTGCCGGCGACAAATACATCGGCACCAGCATCGGCGACCCGGCGCACGTTATCGACTTTAACGCCACCATCCACTTCCAGTTCAATAGGCTTGCCGGTAGCGTCAATGCGCTTGCGGATGGCTTCGATCTTACGCAGGGTGTAGTCAATGAAACTCTGACCGCCAAAACCGGGGTTGACGCTCATGACCAGTACCAGGTCCAGATTTTCCAAAACATAGTCCAGCACATCGAGGGGGGTTGCGGGATTGAGGGATACGCCAGCCTTGCAACCGAGACTGTGAATTAACTGAATGGTACGATCCAGATGAATGGTGGCTTCCGGATGCACGGTGATGATGTTGGCGCCGGCCTTGGCAAACTCGGGAATGATGGCGTCCACCGGGGCAATCATCAAATGCACATCCAGCGGCTTCTGGGTATGGGGTTTGATGGCCGCAGCGACCAGCGGTCCAATGGTCAGGTTGGGTACAAAATGGTTGTCCATGACGTCAACATGAATATAGTCGGCGCCGGCTTCATCCACTGCCCGCACTTCTTCACCCAGGCGGGCAAAGTCAGCGGAGAGAATGGAGGGTGAAATCTTGAATTGTGTCATACGGCCTCCAAAACAGGGCGAGAGCGCCGTGCGCCCTCGCCGTTTGCAAATACTGGAATCGCTTCAGAGACCAGTGACGCGGGGATCCAGTTCACCTTTCTTGTAACGCTTGAACATGTCGTCCAGCTGAACGACCTTGATCTTGCTGGCATGGCCTGCCGTTCCAAATGCTTCGAAACGCTGACGGCAGATGTCGCGCATGGCGTCCAGAGAAGCCGCGAGGAACTTGCGGGGATCGAAGTTCTTCGGGTTTTTGTAAAGGCTCTGGCGCACAGCGCCCGTGGCGGCCAGACGCAGGTCGGTGTCGATATTGACCTTGCGCACCCCGTTTTTGATGCCTTCCTGAATTTCTTCGACGGGCACGCCATAGGTTTCGCCAATATCACCACCAAATTCGTGGATGATTTTCAGCCATTCCTGGGGCACGGAACTGGAGCCATGCATGACCAGGTGGGTATCGGGAATACGGGCGTGAATTTCCTTGATCCGGTCAATTCGCAGTACCTTGCCGGTTGGCGGCTGGGTAAATTTGTAGGCGCCATGACTGGTACCGATGGCGATAGCCAGGGCATCCAGTTTGGTGGCCTTCACAAATTGGGCGGCTTCTTCCGGATCGGTCAGCATCTGGTCGTGGGTCAGGCAGCCTTCGGCACCGACGCCGTCTTCTTCACCAGCCATGCCGGTTTCCAGGGATCCCAGACAACCCAGTTCACCTTCCACAGAAACGCCTACAGCATGGGCCATTTCAACCACTTTGGCAGTGACGGCGGTGTTGTAATCGTAGCTGGCCGGGGTTTTGGCATCTTCCATCAGGGAGCCGTCCATCATGACGCTGGAGAATCCGGAGCGGATGGCCTGAATACAAACGGCCGGGCTGGCACCGTGATCCTGATGGAGGACGACGGGAATATCAGGATATTCCTCAATGGCTGCCAAAACGAGGTGGCGCAGGAAGGGTTCTCCAGCATATTTGCGGGCACCCGCAGATGCCTGCAGGATAACCGGCGCATCCACAGCAGCGGCGGCTTCCATGATGGCGCGAACCTGTTCCATGTTGTTGACATTAAATGCGGGGATTCCGTAGCTGTGTTCTGCAGCGTGATCCAAAAGCTGACGCATTGAAACGAGGGCCATAGCACTTCTCCTAACGTGAATGAAAAACGGTTGGTTTTTGATCAATCCTATAGACGGGATAGGCAAACTGCAAGCCGCCCGTCATTCCGGTGTTTCTGTCTAAGCGCGATGGGTGACATCTCCTACGCGGACCAGTTTCAGGGTGTTGGTTCCGCCCGGAGAGCCAATGGGCTCACCAATGGTAATCAACATCAGATCTCCGTCGCGTACTGCACCACGACGGCGCAGCTCATCTTCGGCTGCGCGCATTACCTGTACAGGATCATCATGACGGTTTTGGGGGAAATTCACCGGATGAACGCCCCGGTACAAAGTCACCTTGCGGCGGGTATACACCTGGGGCGTCAACGCATAAATGGGCACTCTGGGATTAGCCCGCGATAACCACAATGCTGTAGCGCCACTTTCGGTAAAGGCGGCAATGGCGGCAATGGATGAGCGCAGGGTAGCCAGAAGCGCGGCAGCGGCGATGGTTTCATCCACCCCGGCAAGCGGGCGATCAATGATCTGCAGGGTGTTGGTGCTGGGGGCATGCCGTTCAGCTTCGCGACAGGTACGGTCCATCGCCGCCACGGCCTCTACCGGATAAGCGCCACTCGCCGTTTCTGCCGACAACATGACCGCATCCGTACCATCCAGAACCGCATTAGCCACGTCGGAAACTTCGGCACGCGTGGGTATGGGCTGATGAATCATGGACTCCATCATTTGGGTGGCGGTGATACTCAGGCGATTATGTTTCTGAGCCAGGGCGATAATGCGCTTCTGCACTGTAGGAACCGCCGCATCACCAATTTCCACCCCCAGATCTCCCCGGGCCACCATAATGGCCTCGGATACCGCCAAAATTTCTTCAATGGCATCGACTGCTTCGGCGCGCTCGATTTTGGCAACCAGGGCACCATGTCCTCCGGCTTCCCGGAACAGGCGACGTGCTTCATCCATATCTGCCGCACTGCGTGGAAAGGAAACCGCCAGATAATCGGCTTCCAGTCGGGCGGCCGTGATGATGTCGGCCCGATCCTTGTCGGTCAGGGCCGGCGCGGTCAGGCCACCACCAGCGCGGTTGATTCCCTTGCTGTTGGACAATTCACCCCCCTGTATTACCCGGGTATGAATTTCGCCGCCCTGAACCTTCTCGACCCAGAGCACAATCATGCCATCATTGAGCAGCAGTGTGGCACCACGATCCACATCGCTGATCAGTTGCGGATAAGTCACCCCCACCCGGGTTTGATCTCCCACGCTGCAATGAATATCGAGAATGAAGGAATCGCCTTCTTTCAGATGAATTTTGCCATCGGCAAATTTGCCGATGCGGATTTTCGGGCCCTGCAAATCGGCCAGGACCCCAATGGCGCGACCATGGGCACGTGCCCGTTCGCGCACCATTTCCGCTCTTTGCACATGGTCTTCGGGAGACCCATGAGAAAAATTGAGGCGGACGACATCGACGCCCGCCTCGATCAGACGATCGATGACCTGCACATCAGAACTGGCAGGGCCCAGGGTTGCGACGATTTTCGTCCGGCGTATCAAGTGTGGTTACCTCGTGCACGTTCCTCAAGAATGGCAACAGCCGGTAAGGTTTTGCCTTCCAGAAATTCCAGAAAGGCACCGCCACCGGTACTGATGTAAGAAACCTTGTCTTCAATGTGGAACTGGTTGATGGCGGCGATGGTATCGCCACCACCGGCAATGGAAAATGCCGTGCTTTCAGCGACAGCCTGGGCAATGGCCCTGGTTCCACCCGCAAAATTTTCAAACTCAAAGACGCCTACCGGGCCGTTCCAGACGATGGTTCCCGCTTTTCTGAGAATCTCGCCCAAGGCATTGGCGGTATCGGGGCCGATATCCAGAACCATGTCATCTTCGGCAATGTCGGCTACCGCACAGGTACGCGCTGGTGCCGTGGCCGAAAATTCCTTGGCAACGACCACGTCCGTAGGCAGGGGAACCGCGCCACCCTTGGCTTTGGCAGCAGCAATGATGGCTTTTGCCTCGGGCACCAGATCAGCCTCGCAGAGCGACTTACCCACTCCATGACCTTCGGCAAGAATGAAGGTATTGGCAATACCACCACCCACCACCAGTTGATCTACCTTTTCGGCCAGTGATTTGAGAATGGTGAGCTTGGTGGATACTTTTGAACCCGCAACAATGGCGACCAAGGGGCGTTTGGGATTCTGCAGAGCCTTGCCGAGCGCATCCAGTTCACCCACCAGCAGGGGGCCAGCACAGGCAGTCGGTGCATACTTGGCGATGCCATGGGTACTGGCTTCGGCGCGATGGGCGGTACCAAAAGCGTCATTGACGTAAATGTCGCAGAGCTTTCCGTATTTCTGCGCCAAAGTATCGTCATCTTTCTTTTCGCCCTTGTTGATGCGGCAGTTTTCGAGCATGACCACATCACCGGGCTTGACCTCGAAACCACCGTCCACCCAGTCCGCCTGCAGACGGACCGGACGACCGAGCAACTCGGAAAGTCGCTTGGCCACCGGTGCCAGAGAGTCTTCGGGCTTGAATTCACCTTCCGTGGGGCGACCCAGGTGCGAGGTAATCATGACGCCGGCACCGGCATCCAGAGCCATTTGGACCGCAGGTGCAGAAGCCCGCACCCGGGTGTCGTCGGCAATGGCCCCTTCCTTGCTCAGGGGAACATTGAGATCAGCGCGGATAAAAACCCGCTTGCCTTGGGCAAGGCCACGCTTGCACAGGTCTTCAAAGGTCAGAACATGCATGATGGCATCTCCAGTTTGCAGTGATCATCAGTGACTGGCGACGTGCTTGACGAAGCGCATCATGTTGCAGGTATAACCATATTCATTGTCATACCAGGACACCACCTTGACGAAAGTCGGATCCAGTTGCAGACCGGCACCAGCATCAAAAATGGACGGGGTCGGATAGCCACGGAAGTCGGTGGAAACTACTGAGGCTTCCGTGTAGCCGAGAACACCTTTGAGCGGACCTTCACTGGCGGCTTTCATGGCCTTGCAGATTTCTTCGTAGCTGGTTTCCTTGTTCAGCTCAGCAGTGAGGTCAACCACCGAGACGTCAGAAGTGGGCACCCGGAAAGACATGCCGGTCAGCTTTTTGTTCAATTCAGGAATCACCTTGCCCACGGCCTTGGCAGCACCCGTAGAGGAAGGAATGATGTTTTCGAGAATGCCACGGCCACCGCGCCAGTCCTTGGCAGAAGGGCCATCAACGGTTTTCTGGGTCGCGGTAGTGGCATGTACCGTACTCATCAGGCCACGTTTGATGCCAAACTGATCATGCAGCACCTTGGCGATGGGCGCCAGGCAGTTGGTGGTGCAGGAAGCTGCTGAAACGATTTTTTCACCGGCATACTTGCTGTGATTTACGCCGTAAACAAACATCGGGGTGTCATCCTTGGAGGGTGCAGACTGCACCACTTTTTTGGCACCAGCGTCCAGATGCTTCTGACAGGTCTCGCCGGTCAGGAAAAAGCCAGTGGATTCAATGACTACATCCACGTTTACATCGCCCCACTTGAGATTGGCAGGATCGCGTTCGGCGGTCAGGCGGATACTCTTGCCGTTGACGACAAGATCATTGCCCTCAACCTTGACTTCACCCTGAAAGCGACCATGAACTGAATCATACTGCAGCATGTAGGCCAGATAGGCAGGCTCAAGCAGGTCATTGATGGCAACGACTTCAATGTTGTTGAACTCCGCTTCCTTGGCGATGGCGCGAAAAGCCATACGGCCGATACGGCCGAAACCATTAATACCTACGCGAATGGTCATTATATTTACTCCTCAAAATTGCAAATGAATTCAAAGCGACTGGTACTGGGCAACAATGTTGTCCACAGTGAAGCCGAATTGGGCGAAGAGCGTCGCTGCCGGAGCGGAAGCCCCGAAATGATCAATACCGACGACGGCTCCATGCAATCCGACGTATTTGTACCAGAGTCCCGTGCTGCCTGCTTCAATGGCGACCCGCTTGCTGATGCTGGTCGGCAAAACGCTTTCCTGATAGGCAGCATCCTGCGCGGCGAAGATGTCCATACAAGGCATGGAAACCACGCGAACGGCGTGACCCTGTTCAGCCAGTTTCGCCTGTGCGGCCAGAGCCAGTTCAACTTCAGAACCGGTAGCAATCAAAATGCCTTGCGCCTTACCCCCCTCGGCATCCTTGATGACATAGCCACCACGACGGGCATTGGCTACGGTTTCATCCGTATGGGGCAGTGCCGGCAGGTTCTGACGGCTGAGCGCGAGCAGGGAAGGCGTACGCTGGAGCTTGACGGAAGATTCCCAGGCAATGGCGGTTTCCACGGCGTCCGCAGGACGCCAGACGTTGAGGTTGGGGATCAGGCGCAAGCTATTGACCTGCTCGACTGGTTGATGGGTGGGGCCATCTTCACCCAGACCAATGGAATCATGAGTCATGACATAGACGACACGAATACCCATCAGGGCTGACATGCGGATCGCGTTGCGGCTGTAATCCGAGAAAATCAGGAAGGTGCCACCAAAGGGCAGGAAACCGCCATACAGGGACACCCCGTTCATGATGGCCGACATGCCGAATTCACGCACACCGTAGTGAATGTAGTTACCCATCAAACGGTGCTTGCCGATGTCGATGGCTTCTTTCCAGCGGGTATTGTTGGAAGGCGTCAAATCGGCGGAGCCACCGAGAAACTCGGGCAGTGCGGCCGCAATACCCTGAATGGTTTTACCCGAGGCAACACGGGTCGCAATTTTCGGATTTTCCTTGCGGAATTCGCTGATCATTCGGGCAATGGCGGCGTCAAACTCGGGGCTGGCCTCGCCGCTCAGACGCCGTTCAAATTCGGCTGCTTCCTTGGGGAAGTTGGCCTTGTATTTGGCAAACTTTTCCTTCCAGTCGCTCTCCGCTTTTTCGCCCTTGGCCTTGGCGTCAAAGCCGTGGTAAATCGCTTCCGGAATTTCAAAGGGAGCGCCACTCCAGCCGAGATTCTTGCGCGTCAGGGCAACCTCTTCAGCGCCCAGGGCTGCTCCATGTACATCGTGGGTGCCGGCTTTGTTGGGTGAGCCATGACCAATGACGGTCTTGCAGCAAATCAGCGTCGGCTTGGTGGTCTGTTTGTGAGCCTGCGTGATGGCCTTTTTGATGGCTTCAGGATCATGACCATCCACATGACGAATGACATGCCAGCCGTAGGCCTCAAAACGCGCCGGGGTATCGTCCCCGAACCAGTCATCCACATGACCATCGATGGAGATGTTGTTGTCGTCGTAGAAGCAGATGAGCTTGTGCAAACCCCAGACCCCAGCCAAAGAGCAGGCTTCATGGGAAACCCCTTCCATGAGACAGCCGTCGCCGAGAAACACATAGGTGTAATTGCTGACGATTTCATGATCGGGGCGGTTGAACTGGGCAGCCAGCATACGTTCCGCCAGGGCCATACCCACTCCGTTGGCAACGCCCTGACCCAAGGGGCCTGTGGTGGTTTCGACGCCGGGCGTATCGCGATATTCGGGATGACCGGGGGTTTTGCTGTGCCACTGACGGAATTGCTCAATATCTTCAATGGACAAATCGTAACCGCTCAGGTGGAGGAGCGCATACTGCAACATCGAACCGTGGCCGTTGGAAAGAATGAAGCGGTCACGTCCGGCCCAATGCGGATTGGCCGGGTTGTGCACCAGAAAATCATTCCACAAGACTTCGGCAATGTCCGCCATGCCCATGGGCATGCCAGGGTGGCCGGAGTTTGCCTTCTCGACGGCATCCATGGCCAGAACGCGAATGGCATTGGCCAGATCAGTACGGGTTACAGTCATAACTCACTCCTTGGATAAATGGAAATGTCAGTCGGCGCGCTGGTGGGTGCGGACTCGACGTAAAATACCGTCGAGACCGGAAATGACCAGGGTTTCGCTCTCTACAAAGTAGTGGGAACGGGTAACGCCATCAAGAATGTCGCCGGAAGTCAGGCCAGTCGCGACGAAAAGCACGTCGTCACTGGAAACCAGTTCATCACGGCTCAGCCATTGGCCTACTTTCAGGCCTGCTTCGGCAATCGCTTCGGCTTCGCCGGGTTTTTGCGGGGCCAGGCAGCCAAACATATCTGCGCCCATGGCACGGGCGGCGCAGGCCGAGATGACGCCTTCGGGGGTGCCGCCGATGCCCATCATCGCGTCTACTTTGGTACCCAGGGCTGCCATGATGCCACCACTGACGTCACCGTCTGTCTGCAGGCGAACTGTCGCGCCTGCGGCCTGAATTTCCCGGATCATGGCGTCATGACGAGGTTTCTTCAGAAGGAAAATGCGCAATTCCTTGACATCTTTGTCGAGAGATTTGGCCAGTGCCTGCAGTTTGGCTTTCATGGGTGCTTCGGGATCAATTTTGCCGCGTGCCGGGGCGGGAACAATCAACTTGTCCATGTAATAGGCGGGGCCGGGCTGGAACATGCTGCCTTTGGGGGCTGCAGCCAGTACACAAATGGAACCGGGCATGCCCTGGGCTAAAAAGGTGGTGCCTTCGACGGGATCCACGGCGATTTCCACTTCCGGACCCGTACCCGATCCGACCTGCTCACCATTGTAGAGCATGGGGGCTTCGTCTTTTTCGCCTTCGCCGATGATGACCACGCCGCGCATGGGAACATGAGCAATGGCTGCGCGCATGGCATCTACAGCAGCTCCATCTCCCAGTTCTTTTTCACCCCGGCCAATCCAGTCGCTGGCAGCGCGGGCGGCGGATTCGGTAACGGGGAGTAGAGACAGCGCAAGACTACCTATGGATGACATAAGCTTGTTCCCTTCAGTGGCAGAATTAGATAGATGACATAATTCGTTTTAGCATAAATCAATAGGCCGCGTTTGGGAACTCGGAAGCCTTATCGGCGGCATGCTCCAGCCAGCTTCGCCAGGTCTGGTGCAAATCCGGATCAAGGGTGGCCAGAACGGAGCGCGGTTTCAGGTCTTTTTCCTGAAGAGCCTGACCATTGAACTGGGAAATTTGCCCCCCGGCTTCCTGGAGAATCAATGCGCCTGCGGCGCGATCCCAAAGTTGCTGGGCACCATGCAGATAAAAATGGTAGCGACCCGCCGCCAGCCAGCACCATTCCAATACGGATGAACCGAAATTACGTTGGCTATGAAAGGGGCGTTCATCAATGATGCGCAGGGCCAGATTTCGATCCAGTCGCTTGTAATCCACCACCCCTACGCAGTGTTTCAGTGCTGGCGCTTCGCGAGTCTGGAGCAATGTGCCGTCAACTTTAGCCCCTTTTCCCTGTACGGCAGAAAAAAGTTCAGCGCGTACTGGGTCATAAATCCAGCCCATGACCGAGTGCCCCTTTTCCAACAGGGCCAGAGAAATGCCAAAAATCGGTACCCCGGCGGCAAAATTACTGGTGCCGTCCAGAGGGTCCAGGCACCAGAGTGCATCACTGTTTTCCAGAAGGGATTGTTGTTCTGCGCGGGGCATCTCTTCACCCAGCAAGGGAATATCGGGATAGCGGGCGGCCAGCATATCCTGAAGAAAATTCTGGCTGTCTATGTCGGCGCTGGTAACGATGCTGCCGTCAGGCTTGCGACTGCTGACTACGGTATGAAAACGCGGCAGAACAAAACGCTCGGCACTGGTACGCAGCAATTTCCCCACCCATTGCTGGTCGATTTGCTTGATTCTGGACATGCCCATCTCCGTGAATTTTGACCCACTACTACGGCGCTGCGATGATATGCGGATTATTTCCTGCCGAAAGTCCACTGTGATGCCGCGCATTCATTTATACGCTGATTCCGAACTACCCGAAAGCGGTGCTTTTCTTTTGCCCCCGGCTCCCAGCCATCATTTATTGAAAGTGCTGCGCGCGCGCGTTGGTCAGGATTTGACCCTCTTCAACGGAGATGGTTGTGTCTATGCCGGTACGTTGCAAGGCAGTTCCGCGAATCGCGCCGAAATCCTGATCAGCGGGCGTTTTGTGCGGCAAACACGTTCTCCGCTCATGATTCATCTGTGGTTGCCCTTGATGCGCGGGGAACGTTGGGACTGGAGCCTGCAAAAAGCCGTAGAACTGGGCGTGCAGACGATTCAGCCAGTGGCGTGCCAGCATGCCGTCGTGCAACTTAGAGAAACACGTGGCGAAAAACGCCTCCAGCGTTGGCAGGATATGGTGATTGCAGCCTGTGAGCAGAGTGGCGCGACGTGCATTCCCAAGGTGCTGCCGCCCATGGCGCTGAGTGATGCCTGGCCCCTGTGCCGGGGTCGGGGTCTGGTTCTGGACCCCGCGCCGGAGAATGCAAAAATGCGTGAACTGCCTCAACCCGAGTCGGAAGTGACGTTGTTGAGCGGGCCGGAAGGTGGGCTGAGCAGTTCTGAGCTGGCGGCGGCGAGTGCCCATGGTTTTCAAAAGGTGGGTATGGGGCCACGCATTCTGCGGGCGGAAACCGCTGCAGTTGCAGCGGTCGCCGTGTTGCAGGCGTTGTGGGGGGATCTCTGAAAACTAAATCCAGCCGGCTTTTTTGAAGCGACGGTAAAGGTAATAGGAGGATCCGGCCATGATGGTCAGGGCCATGGGGTATCCGAACTTCCAGTGCAATTCCGGCATGTATTCAAAGTTCATGCCCCAGATGCCCGTAAAAATGGTAATCAGCACCAGAATGGCACCCCAGCCTGCCAGTTTTTTATTGACCTCGCCGTGGTCGATGGCAATCAGGGAAAGATTGACCTGAATGGCGGTGGAAATGGTGTCACGGATGGTATCCAGTTGGCTGTTGAGCAACATGATGTGATCATGAACATCCCGGAAGTAGTTTTCTGCGCCATCTACCTGGACGGGTACCCGTCCGCCAAACAGTTTGCTGAAGCCGTCTGCCAGAGGCAGTAAGGCATGGCGTAACACATTGCTTTTGTATTTGAAATCATATAGACGCTCCATGTTCTGGCGCGCTTCCTGATTGTGAAACATCACGGTTTCCAGTTGTTCCAGTTCATCATCCAGCATATCCACGACCGGGAAAAACAGGTCGACAATGGCGTCGGACAGGGCATAAAGCACATAAGCAGAGCCATATTTGAGCAGATGCGGTTCGCGTTCGGCCCGGGCACGGACGCCCAGCAGGGTTTGTTCACACTCCTGACGGACGGAAAGCACAAAATTGCTGCCGACAAAAATGTTGATCTGCCCCATATGCAGATCTTTGCCGTGGTAGGCCGGAGCCTGAAGGATGACGAAAAGATGCTCGTCGTACTCTTCCACTTTAGGCCTTTGCAAGCCATTAAATACATCTTCCACGGCCAGTTCATGCAGATTGAACTGCTTTTGCAGAATGCGCAGTTCCGGTTCCGTCGCATCCTGCAGGGCAACCCAGACGAAGTTTCCGGCTTGCTGCAGGTATTGAGGAATATCCTCCAGGGTGCTGTCTGCGACCTTACGTCCATCGTTATATACCACGCAGTTGACCAGCATATTTCATACTCCTTTGCGGATGTTGCAGTCGCTTACTTCATAAACGGCTCCGCCGGAAACGCCAACAGCCATTTCCGGCGGAAAAACAGGCCCGCAAGCTGCGCGGACCCATAAGCAAAACCCTCAGACCTGGGGTTGCACGCGCGCCTCTTCAATTTTTTCGAGGCTGCCACGGGTTTCGACCCGGAAAACCCAGGTCAATATGGCGCCCAGTATTGACGTGCCGACCAGGATGATCAACAGGGTTTGGGTACCAATGACGTGGAGCAGGATGG
>DYJM01000185.1 GCA_020723125.1 Acidithiobacillus ferrivorans | reverse complement strand
GCGTCTGTAGCGTCTGTGGTTTCAGGCTCTTCCGATGTTTCCGTTTCCGGGAGCCCGCGCCGCAACGCCTCGGGATCCGCCCGCACACCCGCAGGAATAATGATCTCAATGGTGGTGAAGCGGTATCCGCACTGCAGACAGGCCCGCCGGCGGTTGGTGCTGTGCTTGACCGCCCGGAAGCGGCTGGTGAGGACATGGGTGGGTCCTTTACATTGGGGGCATTGCATAGGCGTCCTGAGTGCGCAGTGGCTACCGCGTCCAAGCGCGGTATGGTGATACCCATTGTATGTTATCTCAGCACGCATCGTCTCTCCTCCCGCAAAATCCCTCATCCCGCACAGGCCTGCGATGGTTGCTGCGTTTTCAGGGTGAACCCGAAAGTCGCCACTGCGGGTTGCCGGCGCTGCGGCAGATCCTGGAGGGTCGGCTGCAGGGCATGGGCCTGGGGATACGGCGTCTGCAGACGCTGCACCGCATGGCCGCACAACTGCTCGAGGACCTGGCGGATCTCCCGGGGGGTCTGGCAGATCTCCGCTACTGCCATACTGACGCGGGTATCGAGCTCCGGATCAAACAGCCATCCCCAGGGCTGTTTACGCACCATATCCTGATAGATATTCCCCGCAATCTGCTGCCGTTCTGCCTGTGTGGGCGCACGCACCGTCACCACCCGCATGCGCGACTGAATGGGTTCGGGAATACCCGCCAGGGTATTGGCCGTGGCCACCCACTGAATCCGCGAAGCATCAAGGGGCAGCGGAAAGAACTCATCACAGAACTGCTGCGCGGTATGCCCTTCCAGCAGACTGTACAGAGGAGAGAGCGCATCGTAACGGATGTCGGTCGAACGCTTGTCGATCTCATCGAGCAGTACCAGGGGATTAGCCTGACGGCCATACACCAGCTGCTGGAAGATCTGTCCCGGTTTGGCCTCGGACCAGCTATGGTCCATCCCCGACAGGACGAAGCCGGCAGTGGTTGTGGCCATGGAGAGGTAGCGGTACTCCAGATCCAGCAACTGGGCCAGGCGCGCAGCAAAAAAGGTTTTACCCAGTCCCGGCTCGCCCAGCAACAGGATAGGCGGCAGTTGCAGGCCGGTACGGGCATGGTAGGCCAGATGCCAATGATCCCGGAGGATCTCCGTGACCGCCTCAAAATGCGGGAACTGCTGCTGCAGTGCATTCTGAATGGTGATCCATCCCGAGAGAAAGGGCGGAGAGACCCCCTGCAGGCTTCGGGTCTGTGGATTCTTGAACAGATACTCCGCGAGATTCCAGAGCGCGCGTTCGGACTGATTCATCTCCCGGCCCTCCGGATGGGGGACCAGCCGATGGATCAGGGATTCGATCTGCAAGGGGTCATAGAGATCCAGTGTGGTTTCCGGCGGAAATGGACGGACAAAGGGATGCGTTTGTAGTGGCATAGGGGCGATTCCTGTCTGGCTTTCGTGCGTACATAGTGCGACAGATGGTATGGTCGGCGCAATACCTAGGCACCTAAAAAACCGCACTATCAGAAAAAACATAGTTAGATCATAATACTAATCAGATAAACCGCTCTTGCAGGCGGCACCAGAGGCAGACCGGTATCTCTGGAAACTTTTTGTGATCGAAAACCAAAAAAACAAAAGCAAAAAGGTTTTTTTTGGATTTAAGGTTTTTACGTGACTCAAAAATCTTTTTCAGTAGCTACTGAAAATTCAATTTACGGGATAAACATCATGGCAAATGACATAATCGGCCTCTTACAGCAGCCCGCCCGAAACACCACCAAGAACGGGGCCAACTACGGCACACCCTACCAGCCGGGAGAGACCCCACTGGGTGAGACCTTGGACCCCGGCGAGCTCCCCACCAGCATCCGCAAGAGCTTTCGACGGCATCCCGATATCGAGGCATTGAGCCTGCTCCCGGAGCGGATGGCTTATGACCGGATGAGCAATGACATTGCGATCAACGGTATCCAGGTCCCCATCATCCTCTGGCGGACTACCCGGATCACCACCGACGAGCGCGAGATCACCGAGTACATCGTGGTCGATGGCTATCTCCGCTTGCGCATGGCCGAGCAGCTCAAGGTACCCATGGAGAGCATCCCATGGATCGTCAATGAGGACATCCACTCACTCGAGGAAGCCATCAGCACCGCCATCCGCCTCAAGACGCACCGCTCGCATTACAATGAGTGTGAGCGCAAGTATATGATTGG
>DYJM01000002.1 GCA_020723125.1 Acidithiobacillus ferrivorans | reverse complement strand
CATTCATGTTGCGTCGTATCTTATGGATGCTGAGTCATACATTAAAGCTCAGAGGAGCGTCATGTCGTCTGTATTGACTATCAGGGTGCCAGAAGCCGTTCAGCATGATTGGGAATTGTTGGCGGAAATGACCGGACGTAGCCGGTCCTGGTTGGCCATGGAGGCTATCAAAGAGTACCTGGAAAGGAAGCAATGGCAGGTATCCCAGATTCGTGCTGGGCTTGCAGAGGCTGATGCCGGAGATTTTTCACCACACAGGAAGTTGCGGCTGTGTTCGACAAATGGGCTTCGCGTGCAGATTAAGTTTGTTCGGAAAGTGTTGCGTGACCTTGATGATGAAGCGGCCCTAGTCAGCTATTTCCGGGCGACGTTCAATACGGTCCAATCTTTCCCGAATTCTGTCAATGCTGTGTAGGTCATGGATAACTTCAGCGTAATTACCCGCCTCGTCGCGGGCAATGCGGCTAAGCCCTATCTCTATGCCGCCTAATCTCGCCATGATTTCGTGGTCACGCTCACGGGCGGCATCCAGCTCAGCCCGGATTTTTCTGAGTTGTTCCAGTACCAAATTGTCTTCCATTTCGCACACCCCATGTCTGATTCGCTGTAATTATGGAATCTACAAAGAGAAAAGACAAAGCGGTGCCTCGCAGTAGTTCCTGTTTACTGCTCCTCCTCATCCCTCTTCCGGAAACTCGCCTCTGCCGCATCCATTTCGTCGGCAGCACTGCGTTCAGGTATTTCATCTTCTTCCGCGTTTTCTGCAATGGGCTGAAGAGTCCGGATGCGTCCTGCAAAGAACAGGCCCAGCTCGAAGAGCATGTACATGGGGATGAGGAGCAGCACCATGGACATGACATCGGGGGGGCTGAGGACGGCTGAGGCGATGGCGCAGACTAAAAACGCATAGCGACGACTCCGCCGCAGGGTCGCAACCTGAAGAATACCTACGCGCACAAGTACGACAATCAAAATGGGAATTTGAAAAGCCAGACCAAAGGCCAGGGAAAACTTGACGATCAGGGACAAATAGCTGTCCACTTTCGGCATGGCGGTGATATCTGAACCGGAAAAACTGGTAAAAAAACGAAACGCATTGGGAAACACCACAAAATAGGCAAAGAGCATTCCGCCAATAAACAGAAATATCGAGGCGAAAATGAGGGGGAAAAATGCCTTGCGTTCGTGTTCATATAAGCCCGGAGCCAGAAAAGCCCAGAATTGATAAAGCACTACGGGCAGTGCCAGCACAAATCCTGAAATCAGGGACAACTGAATATAGGTGAGAAATACTTCGGGAAGGCTGGTGTAGATCAGGTGACTGCCTTTGGGCAGAACCGCAATCAGGGGGGCAGCAAGAATATTGTAAATGGTTTTGGAAAAGGGATAGGAAACAAGAAAACCAACAAAAATGGCGATAACGGAAATCAGTACCCGGCGACGCAGTTCCAGCAGATGACCAATAAACGTGTTCTCCGCCAATTTCTCCATGTTTAAACAATTTCCTCGGGCGGAATACAAAAAAAAGTGTGTGTGCAAGCATCCAGGCCGTACGGAGGGATAGAAGACATGCAGGGAAGAATGAAAATAACTACTCCATCAGCGCTAGAGAAAAGCAATCAATGCAGGCGATCTTCAGGACCAGGCAGGTCACCGGTATGCATGGCCGTTGGCAGGAAACCAATATCGAGTTCCGCCTGTTTGGGTCCACTTTCCGGCGTCAAGGATGCCCCGGTATCATCCCCGTTTGCTCGGGTTTCCCGGAGTGAAGAAGAGGCCGCAATGTCCCCCGGTAAAATTTCTTCGTTAGCATAATCCCGCAATTTGTCTGCCTCCTTACGCAACTCATCCAGCAAAAGCTGCTGCTCTACTTCAGACCGCAGACCATTCATGGTTCGGCGCATGGCACCGTACCACTTGCCTGCGGTTCGAGCCAATTCAGGCATTTTTTCCGGGCCGACCACCAGCAGAACAATAATGCCCAGAAGAACCAGTTCGCCAAAGCTGAAATCAAACATGACCGATCAACGATTAGCGGTTTCGCGCTCTTTACTGGGCTGAACACTGGCATCGATGGTGTGACCGATGCTTGCATCCTTTTTCCCTTCTTCCTCTTCCTTGACGGCGGAACGGAAGCTTTTGATTGCAGAGCCCAGATCCGAGCCGACATTCCGTAGTTTTGCGGTGCCGAACAGGGCCACAACAATCAATAAAATAATAATCAAATGCCAGATACTAAAAGCGCCCATCACTGCTCTCCTTGCCCCGAAAGGGCTATGCGCTACATGCTAACTCTTTGACCATAGAAAAAAAATTCTGTTGCGTCAAGCCAGCGGACGCCTTGCAGCTTTTTCATCCAGGCCGGAAATTCCTTCGCGTCTCGCCAGCTCTGCGAGGACATCATCGATATGCAAGTCCTGTTCCTCCAGGGCCACCATCAGGTGAAACAGCAGGTCAGCAGCCTCGGCAATAATCGGTTTTTTCTCATGATTTTTGCAGGCTAACACAAATTCCGTGGCTTCTTCGCCTACTTTTTTCAGGATCCGGTCTTGTCCGCCATGGAGCAGTTGCGCGACGTAGGACTGGCCGGGATCAGCCTGCCGACGTTGATGCAAGATACTCTGCAGGCTGTCGAGAATGCTGCCTGGGGGCGGAGCCTGGTGTTGCCAGCCCTCGGCATCGGGGGCTCCCTGAAAAAAGCAGGTGGCTTCGCCGGTATGGCAGGCTGGCCCTTCCTGGATAACCCGCATCAGCAGGGTGTCGCCGTCACAATCCAGACGCAGATCGACCAGATGCTGAAAATGGCCGGAGCTTTCACCCTTGCGCCAGAGGGCTTGCCGGGAACGTGACCAGTAGGTGCCCATCCGATCCTGCAAAGTCGCTGTTAAGGCTTCGGCATTCATCCAGGCGAGCATCAGGACCCTGCCGCTGCGGGCATCCTGGGCAATGGCCGGAACCAGGCCATCGGCATTCCAGCGTACGGCTGCCAGGAGAGCGTTGTACTGGTTATCACCCATGCTGCTATAACCCCCCGAAGTATGTGTGTTTCTATAAACTACGCAATATGTCTGATGCCGGATGCACCCCCGGCGTTCTCAGATGTTTTCCCGCACGGGAATACCGGCCTTGATCATTTCGGCTTTGACTTCGGCAATGCGAAACTGTCCGAAATGAAACACACTGGCAGCCAGCACGGCATCGGCATGACCCTGCACAACGCCTTCGGCAAAATGTTCAATGGCACCGACGCCACCCGAAGCGATGACCGGAACCGGAACCGCATCACTGACAGCGCGGGTCAGCTCCAGATCAAATCCCAGGCCGGTTCCGTCCCGATCCATACTGGTCAGCAGGATTTCTCCGGCGCCATAGTCCGCCATCTGCTGTGCCCAGGTGATGGCGTTGAGACCCGTGGAATGACGGCCGCCATGGGTAAATACCTCCCAGTGCTCATCGACGCGTTTGGCATCAATAGCGACCACGATGCAGGAGTTGCCAAAACGCCGGGCCGCCGCACGCACCAGTTCCGGTTCCTTGACGGCCGCACTATTGATGCTGACCTTGTCCGCACCGGCCAGCAGCAGGGTGCGGATGTCTTCGACGCTGCGCACCCCGCCACCGACGGTCAGAGGGATGAATACCTGGGCAGCAACTGCTGAAACCACCTCCGCCAGGGTGCCCCTTTGTTCATAACTGGCCGAAATATCGAGAAAAGTCAGCTCGTCAGCGCCTTCGTCGTTGTAGCGTTTGGCCACCTCTACCGGGTCGCCGGCATCGCGCAGGGCGACGAACTGGACACCTTTGACGACGCGGCCATGGTCAATATCCAGACAGGGAATGATGCGCCTGGAAAGCATGGCCCTAAGCCTCGGCCCGGGCGCGGGCACTGGCAAAGTCCAGTGTCCCTTCATAAATCGCCCGTCCAGTGATGGCACCCATTACCCCATCGTCTTCGTGGGCTTTGAGCGCCAGCACCTGGTCGAGGTCGGCAATGCCTCCCGAGGCGATGACCGGGACCGGGACGGCCTGCGCCAGTGCTACCGTGGCGGCTATATTGGGTCCACTCAACATGCCGTCGCGGCTGATGTCGGTGTAAATAATGGCTTCGATGCCATCAGCAGCAAAATGTTGGGCAAGATCCACGGGATCGTGGCGGGACAGCTTGGACCAGCCTTCGGTGGCTACCTTGCCATCCCGGGCGTCAATGCCGACCATGATGTGGCCGGGAAAGCTGACGGCTGCATCGCGGACGAAGCCCGGTGCCTTGACGGCCTGGGTGCCGATAATGACATAGCGCACCCCCGCCTGGATGTAGGTTTCAATTTGTTCCTCGCTGCGGATGCCACCACCAAGCTGAATTTCCAGGTCTGGAAAGCGTTCGCAAATGGCCGCGATGGCTTTGGCATTGACCGGCTCACCCTGTACGGCTCCATCCAGATCAACAATGTGCAGACGTTTTGCGCCACCATCCACCCAGCGCTGGGCCGTGGCAACCGGATCATCAGAAAAAATGGTATGGTCTTCCATGCGTCCCTGGCGCAAGCGCACACAACTGCCGCCTTTGAGGTCGATGGCCGGAATCAACAGCATGACAACATCCTCCGTAAAAAAACTTTCCGCAATATCAGCTCAGATGGCACATTGGGAGCCGCAGTCTCCATCCCAGGCAAGAAAATTGCCGAGCAGGCGCAGGCCAGCGCTGCCACTTTTTTCCGGGTGACATTGCATGGCAAAAAGGTTGTCCGCCGCGACTGCTGCACAGAAGGGAAAAGCGTAATCGCTGAAAGCCGCCAGAATTTCCGGGGCAGAAGGCTCCACGTAATACGAATGCACAAAATAAAATTGGGCATTTTGTGGAACGCCAGCGAATAGCGGGTGATCCACCAGTTGATGCAACTCATTCCAGCCCATGTGCGGGATTTTCAGGCGACGACCATCGGCGCTGTGCAAGGCTTCTTCGGGAAAGGGGATGACGCGGCCCGGCAGGAGGCCAAGACCCGCATGTTCGCCATGTTCTTCACTGCTGTCCATCAGCATCTGCATGCCCAGACAGATGCCCAGAAAGGGGCGGGTCTGGGCAGCTACGCGGACAAAATCGCTGAGTTCGTGCGCTTCCAATGCCGCCATACAATCCCCGAAGGCACCAACACCGGGGAAAATAATGCGATCCGTAGTGGCCAGTTCACTCACCTGATCACTGACAACGGCTTTACCGCCCAGGTATTCCACGGCCTTGGCTACGGAATAGAGGTTCCCCATCCCGTAATCGATAATGCCCACCCTGCTGCCGTTCATAGGCTCAGGGTTCCTTTGGTACTGGGGATATTGCCGGCCATTCGGGGGTCGGGGCTGACTGCCATGCGCAGGGCGCGGCCACAGGCCTTGAACAGGGTTTCGGCAATGTGGTGGGTATTCCGGCCGCGCAAGGCATCCAGATGCAGGGTGAGCATGGCGTGGTTGACGAATCCCTGAAAAAACTCATGGAAAAGGTCCACGTCAAAGCCGCCAACCTGGGCACGCGGAAATTCCACGGCAAACACCAAGCCCGGACGGCCGGACAGATCCACAACCACCCGCGACAGGGCTTCGTCCAGAGGCACATAAGCGTGTCCATAGCGCTGGATGCCGGATTTGTCTCCCACTGCACGGGCAAAAGCCTGACCCAGAGTGATGCCGATATCCTCGACCGTATGATGGGCATCAATGTCGAGATCGCCATGAGCCTGAATGCTCAGATCAAAAAGCCCGTGACGCACAATCTGATGAATCATGTGGTCGAGAAAAGGCAGGCCGGTATGCAGATCCGCCTGTCCCGAGCCATCCAGATTGATCTGAACGCGAATCTGGGTTTCAAGGGTGTTTCTTTCGACTTCAGCTTGGCGCGGCTTCACAGTAATGACTCCAGTACGGAGAGAAAACGGCTGTTTTCGGCAGGTTTGCCGACACTTACCCGCAGATAGTCGCCGAGACGGGGGTGGCCTGTAAAGGCTTTGATCAATATCCCCCCGTTTTTCAGACCGGCGTAAATTTCTGCCGCTTTCCCGGGCGTATGAAAAAGCAGGAAATTGGCGGCACTGGGCCAGACTGTCAGGCCCATGGCGGAGATGGCCTTGAACATCCTGTCTCGTTCGGCGCGCAGAATATCCGCCTGTTCATCGAGTACGGTGCTGTGCTGGAGATAAAAG
Source organism: Acidithiobacillus ferrivorans (assembly GCA_020723125.1). GTDB lineage: Bacteria > Pseudomonadota > Gammaproteobacteria > Acidithiobacillales > Acidithiobacillaceae > Acidithiobacillus > Acidithiobacillus ferrivorans_A. Next base: position 53,830 of record DYJM01000002.1, on the reverse strand, counting down.
GCGGCACTGCGTTGAGTCAGGATGTTGATATTGTAGGGCAGACGTAATTTGTCCAGTTCCTGAATCCAGGCGGATGGCCCTGCCAGCATGCCGAGGCGGAGTCCTGCCAGACCTTCTTTGGAAAGCGTACGCAACAGCAGCAGGTTGGGATATTGTCCGAGTCGCCCGGCAAAAGTGGTTTGACTGAAGGCATGATAGGCTTCATCCACCACCACCAGACCGGGAGCCGCCTGGATAATGGCCACGAGGTCGGCTTCCGGGAACAGGCTGCCGCTGGGGTTGTTGGGCCAGTCGAGAAACACGATGGCGGGCTGGTGTTCGGCGATGGCCCGGAGCATTGCGGGTAAATCCAGCTGAAATTCCGCATCCAGGGGCACGCCGATGAAGGGCAGTCCCAGTTGCTCGGCGAGCAGGCGATACATGACGAAACTGGGATCAACCGCCATGATCGGCCGACCTGTTCCGGCCACAGCGGTCACCAGAATCTGAATCAGTTCATCGGAGCCGTTGCCGAGCATGAGTTCAACCCCCGCAGGCAGGCCGATATGCTTTTTGAGGGCGGTAATCAGGCTGTCGGGGTGGGGATCAGGATAACGGTTAATGGGGGCATCGCTCAGACTTTCCAGCCAGGCCTGGCGCAGCAGATCGGGGAGCCCATAGGGATTTTCCATGGCATCCAGCTTGATCAGGCCGGTGCTGGGTGCGACGGCATAAGCTTTGCTGGCCAGCAGTTCCGGGCGCAGCAGCACTTCCATCAGCGTCCGGCCATTCATTTTTGCCGGTCCGTGACGCGACAGGCTGCAGAACGGGCATGGGCGCTCAGCCCTTCACCCAGCGCCAGACGCTCGGCCAGCTGGCCCAGAGTGTTGGCGCCAGCCGCACTCGCCTGAATGAGACTGCTGCGTTTGACGAAATCATAAACACCCAGCGGCGAGGAAAACCGGGCACTGCCCCCGGTGGGCAGAACATGATTGGGTCCCGCTACATAATCACCCAGTGCCTCACAACTATGAATACCCATGAATATGGCGCCCGCATTATGAATGTCGGGCAGCCAGCTTTCCGGATCAGCTACCGCCAGCTCCAGATGCTCTGCGGCAATCCTGTTGGCGACCTCGCAGGCTTCGGCACGGTCACGCACGCGGATCACCGCCCCGCGATCTGCCCAGCTTTTACTGGCGATGGGGGCGCGGTCGAGCACGCTCAGAGCCTGATCCACTGCGCTGAGCACAGCGTCAATGTGGGCGTCATCCCAACTGATGAAAATACTCTGGGCAATTTCATCGTGTTCTGCCTGAGACAGAAGATCCCAGGCCAGCCATTCTGCAGGCGCAGACCCATCACTGATCACCAGGATTTCGCTGGGGCCGGCAATCATGTCGATGCCTACCCGACCAAAAACCATGCGCTTGGCCGTGGCGACATAAATATTGCCGGGACCGACGATTTTGTCGACGGCAGGAACGGTTTCGGTTCCATAAGCCAGTGCCGCAACGGCTTGAGCACCACCCACGCAAAACACCCGATGCACCCCGGCAATGGCGGCAGCGGCCAATACCCAGGGGTTCACCTGACCTTTGGGGGTAGGGACAACCATGATGATCTCCTGAACTCCGGCCACGTGGGCAGGAATGGCGTTCATCAACACCGAACTGGGGTAGGCGGCCTTGCCACCGGGCACATAAATACCTACCCGGGACAAGGGCAAAATGCGCTGGCCAAGCCGGGTACCATCGGCTTCGCTGAAACTCCAGCTCTCGCTACGCTGATGTTCGTGATAGGCGCGAATGCGTTGGGCGGCTTCTTCCAGAGCCGCACGCTGCAATGGTTCGAGACGGTTTAAAGCCTGTTCCAGAGCTGTCCGGGGTATTTCCAGGTCAGCCGCAGAAGTGGTGCTCAAGCCATCGAAGCGTTCGGTAAATTCCCGTAAGGCGGCGTCCCCCCGGTCGCGCACGGCATGGACAATCTCCCTGACCCGGCCTTCTACCTGATCATCGAGATTGGCATCCCAATCATGCAGGGAATGAAACTGTCGGGTGAAATCGGGATCGCGGGTGTCGAGACGATTCATGGGCGGACCTGTGCCTCCAGTTGGGTAATCAGTTGTTCAATGGCGCGGCGCTTGAGTTTCATGGCGGCCCGGTTGACCACCAGGCGGCTGGAAATCGGCATGATTTCCTCGACTTCGACGAGACCGTTTTCGCGAAGCGTCCGACCGCTGGAAACCAAATCGACAATGCGATCCGCCAGTCCGACCAGAGGTGCCAGCTCCATGCTGCCGTACAATTTGATGATTTCGGTCTGCACCCCACGACCATGAAAATAGTCCCGGGTAATGTGTGGGTATTTGGTGGCAATCCGCACCCGCTCCCAGCGTTGCGGGGCATCGGTGGCAGCCAGCGCGGCAGGCTCTGCCACGGACATGCGACATAGGCCAATGCGCAAGTCCAGCGGTTCATACAAATCCAGTCCTTCCTGTTCGAGCAGCACATCTTTTCCGGCGATGCCGACATCGGCAGCGCCCCAGGTCACATAGGTGGGCACATCACTGGCACGAATCACCAGAAAACGCACTTGCGGATCGGTGCTGGGAATGATGAGTTTACGCGATTCATCAGGATCTTCGGCCAGTTCGATGCCTGCACCGGCAAATAACGGAATGGCTTCCTGAAGTATACGTCCCTTGGACAGGGCGACGGTGATACTGGTATTCATGATGCGCTCCTGAGACCACTATTGCTGATACGTCGAATATCCGCGCCGAGAGCGCTCAGTTTTTCTTCAATGACTTCGTAGCCACGATCAAGATGATAAATCCGGTCGATCAGGGTTTCCCCTTCGGCGACCAGACCGGCCAGAACCAGGCAGGCCGAGGCCCGCAAATCAGTGGCCATGACCGGTGCGCCGCGCAATTTCGGAACGCCCCGGACTACCGCCGTTTTGCCGTCGGCAGTGATTTCCGCCCCGAGGCGCTGCAATTCGGAAACATGCATGAAGCGATTTTCAAAAATCGTTTCCGTGATCACGCCGCTGCCTTCGGCAATACAGTTTAGGGCCATGAACTGCGCCTGCATGTCTGTTGGGAAGGCAGGAAAGGGGGCGGTACGAATATCCACGGCCTTGGGTCGCTGCTTCATGCGCAGGCGAATCAGGTCGGCACCCGTTGTCACCTCTGCCCCTGCTTCACGCAATTTGCGGATGACGCTTTCCAGGAGACTGGCATCGGTGCGTTTAAGGCAGACATCGCCCCCGGCCATGGCTGCGGCGACCAGATAGGTGCCGGTTTCAATGCGATCAGCCACCACGCTGTGTTCGGCACCATGTAATTCCTTGACGCCTTCTATCTCAATGACCGAAGTACCCGCCCCGGAAATGCGCGCGCCCATGGCATTCAGGCAGCGGGCAAGATCCACGATTTCGGGCTCGCGGGCCGCATTTTCGAGCGTGGTATGCCCCTCGGCCAGTGTTGCTGCCATGAGCAGATTTTCGGTGCCGGTGACGGAGACGATTTCCATGACAATCCGGGTACCGATGAGCTTTGCCGCCCTGGCTTTGATAAAGCCGTTTTCCACCGTAATTTCCGCACCCAGAGCCTGCAGACCGCTCAGGTGGACACTGACGGGACGACTGCCAATGGCGCAGCCGCCCGGCAGGCTGACTTCAGCAGAACCGTGGCGAGCGAGGAGCGGGCCGAGCACCAGAATGGAGGCACGCATGGTTTTTACCAGCTCGTAGGGAGCCACCAGCGAGTGCACCGACCGGGGATCCACTTCAATGCCGAGCTGTCCATCCACCATGACTCTGGCCCCGAGGGTGCTGAGCAGCTCCAGGGTGGTGGTAATGTCCCGCAGATGCGGGATATTACGGAGCTGTACGGGTTGTTTCGCCAGTAAAGTGGCCGCAAGACAGGGCAATGCCGCATTTTTGGCCCCGGAAATCCGTAGTTCGCCACGCAGGGGGCCATTACCACGCAGCAGCAGTTTATCCATAAGGGTCGATGCTCACCTTTCAGGCGTTTTGGGCTTTTTCCACCAACTTCTGGAGTTCACCCTGCTGGTAGAGGTCGGACATGATGTCGGAGCCGCCGACAAATTCACCTTGAATATACAACTGGGGAATGGTCGGCCAGTTGGAAAACTGCTTGATCCCGTCGCGAATCTGGGGATCGGCGAGAACGTCCACTGTGAACAATTCCTTCACGCCCGATTGTTGCAGCAATTGTACGGCGCGTGCCGAGAATCCGCACTGAGGGGCGCGGGGGCTGCCCTTCATGTAAAGCACAACAGGGTGTTTTTCAACTTGTTCCTGAATGATTTCTTGAATCGTAGCCATGGTAATCCTCGTGACGTGTCGGGCGTGGATGGTTTCAGTGCTGGGCAGAATGTCGGATCTGCTCGGCCTGTTCAGGGGTGAGGGTACGCAGGGAAAGCGCATGAATTTCTTCACGCATGCGTTCACCCAGAGCGGCATAAACCCGCTGATGTTGTTTGACAGGGGATAAACCGGTAAAAGTAGCCGAGATGACCAGTGCTTCAAAATGGGCACCGTCATCTCCCTGCACTTCTACCAGGGCATCCGGGAGTTCTTGCTGAATAAGTGATTTGATCATGTTGGCGTTCATGTGGGTCATTGTATCCCATAACAGGAGATTTGTGATCCCCTTTTCAAAGCGGCTATTTTCGCATGGCGTGCCGTATTACTGGCGCAGCTTGTAACCCCGATCCAGCAGGCGCCAGGCAAAAAAGCCGGTGATGAGTGCAAAAGCCAGACTGACCCCCAGGCTGGCCCAGACGCTGACATCCGAATCGGCAAAAAAACCGTAGCGAAAACCATCAATGATGTAGAAAAAGGGATTGATCAGGGAAAGCTGCCGCCAGATCCCCGGCAGGGATTGCACTGAGTAAAATACGCCGGCCAGAAAAGTCAGGGGCATGACGACAAAATTCTGGAAACCGGCGATCTGATCGAATTTTTCGGCCCAGAGGCCCGCTATCAAACCCAAACTACCCATGCCGCTGGCACCAAGGATGGCGAAAACCAGAATCCAGAAGGGATGCAGCACGGGAATGTGCAGATACAGTAAAGCCAGGGCAAAAATGGCCAGTCCCACTAAAATACCCCGGAACACCGAAGCGGCGACCATGGCCGTAAAAATTTCCGTGGGCGTGAGCGGGCTGAGCAGCACAAACACAATATTTCCGGTCACCTTGGATTGAATCAGGCTGGAAGAGCTGTTCGCGAAGGCATTTTGGAGCACAGACATCATCATCAAGCCGGGCACAATGAAAGCCGTATAACTGACACCCGGATACACGGTGATATGACTGCCCAGAGCGTGCCCGAAAACCACCAGATAGAGAATGGTAGTAATCAGCGGGGCGGCAATGGTTTGCAACCAGACTTTGCCGAAACGCAGGGTTTCCTTGTAAAACAGGGTCCAGGTCGGGGCCAGGCTGCCCTGGATTCGCTGGCCACTTGCAACAGGTGTTGGGGCACTATGGAGAATTTCAGGCATCGCTGCTGCGTAGGCTGGGTTCCAGAATTTCTACATAGGCACTGTCGCGAATACGATGTTGCCATTCATCCATGCGTTCGCGGACAATCCGGTTAAAGAGCTGCATGCGTGCTGCTGCCATGATCTGTTTTTCTTTCACGGGCTGCTGGCGCTGGCCCTGGGACTGCAGGATGTAAATCGCATCACCTTCACGAATGGGACTGCTGACAGCCCCAGGCTGCAAGGTGAGCAAAGTCCGTTCGAGGGTGTCTGGTAGCTGTCCCGGGGTAATCCAGCCCATTTCTCCGCCTTTTGCAGCGGTGTTGGGATCCTGACTGTAGTTCCGCGCCAGTTCCGAGAAACGGCTGCCATTCTGAAGGGCAGTCTGAATATCCTGGGCGCGGTCTTCTGCTTCCTGAAGTTGCAGGCTACTGCCGGCGCGGAGCACGATGGCTGCTGCCTTGACCTCAGTGATGGTGGGTTGTTCGTCTTTTTTATCGAGGATCTTGAAAATGTGGAAACCGGTGGGTCCGGCGATGACCTGGCTGATATCCCCGGTTTTCAGAGACATGAGGGCTTGAGACACCGAGGGAGGGAGTTCTCCGGCTTTCACCCAGCCTATCCGGCCGCCCTGCAGGGCATCGCGACCGCTGCTGACCTGCGCCGCGAGGCGTGAAAAGTCTTCTCCGGCAATCAGGAGATTTCGGACTTCGATAGCTTGTTGACGGGCTGCGCTGATGGCGTTGGGGGTCGGATTGTTAGGCAAGGGAATAAATATCTGCTGCAGGTTGAAGCTGATACCACCCATTTCCTTCAGTTGCCGGGCAAAGGTTTTGACCTCGTCCGGACCCACATGGACGCGACTTTCCACCTCCTGCTGCATAAGTCGGTCAACAATAATGCGGTCCTTGAGATCGTTGGTGAAGGCTTCCCAGGATTGTCCCTGGCTGACCAGTGCTTCACGTAACTGATCAGCGGTCATGTGGTTGGCCTGGGCCAGATTGTTGATGGCCTGATCCAGTGTGCCTTTGTCCACCGTGATGTTGGCGCGTTGCGCTATTTGTAACTCGATATCCTGCAAAATCATCTGTTGCAGCACCTGACGGCGCAAAATGTCATCCGCAGGCATGGCATTGGGATCACTCTGCTGGAGATGGGCACGCACTGCGCTGACGCGTTGGTCGAGCTGCAAGGAGGTGATGATATTGTTGTTGACGATGGCTACGATTTTATCCAGATTCACCGCGTTGCTGGGCATTGGCGCATTCGTGGGCGCCAGTGCGGAATCTTCCGAATAAGTATGTGTTGCTGGTGCAGAATCAACAGCAGGTGCTGGGACCTGGGCCAGGAGGGTATCTCGGTTCAGGAAAGGCGTGCTGGCCCAGCCCGCAACGGGAAGGGTTCCAAGCAGCAGGCTCAGGGCAATAACAAGTGGACGACGTTTGCAGGACATCAAAACTCCATACTGGCGCCCGGCACATACTGGCTGAGCAAACCGGTTGAGGCATTGCCCAGGCTGGTCAGGCCGCGCAACACGATCTCGAAATAAACAGCATTATTGGACTGCCCGCCAAGCAGAATCTGATGATATACCATCATGTGCGCTGCCCAGCAGCCGCCATCATAGCCGATCCCCACCAGCTCCTCCAGAGGCTTGCTGTCGGTAACATCATACTGATAGCTCCCCAGTAACTGCCAGTTGCGGAATACCGACCAGGCGCCGGAAACGCCGGTTTGGTTGACGAAATCCCGGGTAAAGCGGTAATCGAGGTTGATCACCCGCTGCGGTCCCGGCAACCACTGGGCGCGCAGATTGAGACGGTCGAGCTGACCATGCTGCGGGTTGATCTGGGTGCTGGCGAGCAGGTTCATGTCGGCAAGGGGGGCGTATTGTCCCTCGAAAAAATAATTGGACTGTGTGGTCTGCGGAACAATATCACCATCCAGATTGATTTGTTCGTGATTGAAATAGCGAATTTGCCCGACGGCTGCTTCCCAGAGCTGACGACCCGTAGGGGTCAGCCAGGTACCACGGAGCCCATAGGCAATTTGATTGGCAGCATTTATCCGGTCACTGCCGGTATACAGTACGTTGTCGCTAAAAATGCTGGGAAAATCCAGATAAGGCGCGCTGGCGTCAAAATTGGGAATGTCATTCTGGGCCTGCAAGGGAATAAAGGTATATTTGAAAATCGGTTGCAGGAGTGCCGTGCTGCCATTGCTGCCGTAGCGGACAAAATTCAGCCCACCCTTCAGGCTCAGGGCGGGGAGGGTGCGGTTGATGGCGCGTGCATAAGGGAAATTGCGTTGAATTTGATAATGGCTGTAGTAGAGACGGGCCTGGGGTTCGAGGAAACCCCAACCCCGGCTGAAGCGCCATCCCAGAGTGGGGGTCAAATCCAGGCGCTGACCAATGGGACCGGTGGATGCCGAAAAATAATTGAAGCTGCTATGCCAATTGAAGTAGCCGCTGCGTCCCACCCGCCAGTAGCCATCCGCATAAATGCGTGGCAACTGGGCATAAGGTGCGCTGCTGTTTGGCGCGAGTTCCTGGTAACCCTGTAATTCGGCACCGGCACTGATGTGGGCATTGTTGTAATAAATGCCGCCGGTAGAAGTAATGTAAGGGGCGTTACCAATACCGCCGATAAAACTGCTGCCGAAACCTGCAGTGCTGCCGAAATCGGAAAGAAAATTTTTGTAACTGACGCGATTGTAATTGACGTTGAAACTGAAGCCGTCGCCGAGATTCTGGTTGTGCTGCCAGGACAGTGCCCAGACATTTTTATGAGTCAGTCGGTCTGAGGGCAACAGATCCAGAAAAAGTTTGCCGCTGTAGTTCGGTTCGAGATAACGAAATTCGTTTTGCAGCATGACACCACGCCGGGTGAAGTAATTCAGGGTAAAGGTGTCGTCCAGGTTGCGAGCAATGTCGAAATAATAGGGTATGCCCAGATAAAAGCCGTTGACGGTGGAACTACCCAGGCCGGGAGCCAGAAAACCGGAGTGGCGCTTGAGCGGAAAACTGAAATAGGGCATCCAGAATACCGGAAGGCCGGATACATTCAGGGTAGTATTTTCAGTCGTCACATAGTTGTCATTCTGGTTGAGGTCGATCTGACTGCTCCACAGTTGCCAGGCGGGTACCTTGCCGTGGCAGGTCGTGTAGCAAGCCTCATTGAGCTGATAGTGACCCTTGCTTAACTCGCGACCACTTTCGGCATGACCATGTCCCTGCTCGGCTTCGAGCAGATAACGGGGGTGTACGACTATCCCCTCGTTGGCCTTGAGATGTATGGTGGCCTGGGGGGCTGCTGTGACCAGGCCGGGGCTCACCATCCGCACGTGGCCATCAGCCAGAATTTCATCCTTGGCCTGGTCGTAATGCACCGTATCGGCGTAAACCCGCCGATCTCCATAAAGCACTTCGACATTACCCTTGGCCGTCCAGTGCCCGCTGCCCATTCCGTTGACTTGATCGGCATACAGGGTCACCGGCTTTTCCACGGTCGTAGCCCAGGCGAGGCCGGGGCATAGCAATGCTGCCAGCAGGGCCAGGCAAATGCGGCGACGTGGAGAAGCAACGTGTCCGGACGGAAGGGATTTTCCGTGTCGAAATTTGCGAACCTGCTGAAGAGGGCTTTTCATAGGCGCCTAAAATCGCACAAAATGCTTTTATGTCGCAATCTCTAAACGCCAGAAAAATTTTGACGCCCGCTGTTTCGGCCGGACAAATATCGCCAGATGCAGCAGCCTGGCTGCAGGCCAGGGGCGTTGATGCTGGACAGTCCCAGGCCATTCCCGGTGATGCCAGTGGTCGGCATTACTGGCGTTTGCCGGACCAGCGGCTGTTTATGGATGCGCCACCACCTGAGGATATTTTGCCCTTTCTACGGGTTCAGCAGCGCTGGCAAAGTGCTGGACTGCCCGTGCCAAAGATTCTGGCAGCGCAGTTGCAGCCGGGTTTTGTGCTCCTTGAAGATCTGGGAACCATGGATCTCAAGGCCATTCTGGATACAGGCGCGGAAACGGAGTTCTGGATGCAGCAGGCGCTGGACCTCATTATTGCCCTGCAAAGCGCGGGCAGAAAGGATGATGCGCGACCTCGTCTACCGTTTTTTTCAAGGCAACGTCTGGGCGAAGAGCTGGCTTTGTTTCATGACTGGTATTTGCTCAGGCATCTGGGGGTGACGCTGGATGAGGAAGCGCAGCAGAACCTGCAAAAGCTTTTTGCATTGCTGGAGGATAATGCCCTCAATCAGCCTCAGGTCTGGGTCCATCGGGATTTCCACGCCCGCAATCTCATGCTGCAGACCGATCCCCGGCGCTTGGTACTGATTGATTTTCAGGACGCGGTGACCGGGCCCTGGACCTATGATCTGGCCTCCTTGCTTTGGGATCGTTACTGGGATTGGGGCTCGGCCCGCCGGCACCAATGGATTCTGGATTTTCAGGGCCGACTCAGCAAAACTGGCAGGGCGGCATTGCCGCAGGCGTCCTTTGTGCGCAGTGTCGAATGGATGGCATTGCAACGCAACATCAAGATTCTGGGAATTTTTTGCCGCTTGGCCTATCGCGATGGCAAGTCGGGTTATCTGGATTTACTGCCGCAATTTCGCAAATATGTACTGGATGCATTAGCTGAAGATGCTCAACTGTCCAGTTATTTTCCGCAGTTCTCGGACTGGCTGGCGCGATGACCCGGGCGATGATTCTTGCAGCCGGGCGGGGCGAACGCTTGCGCCCCTACACGGACCATCTTCCCAAGCCCTTGCTGGAAGTCGGGGGAAAACCGCTCATCGTGCGGCATCTGGAATCCCTGGCCGCTGCGGGCATCCGCGAGGTCGTCATCAATATCGGTCATCTCGGCGACCTGATTGTGGAAAAACTGGGTTACAACTGGCAGGGAGTGCGCATTATCTACAGTGACGAAAGGTCGGGACGCCTGGAGACGGGCGGCGCTTTGATCCGGGCCTTGCCACAACTGGGAAATACCCCTTTTTTGCTGGTCAATGGCGATATTTGTACGGATTTTCCCTGGAATGTCCTGCTCCAGGTATCACCGGCTGCGGTGCATCTGGTTCTAGTGCCCAATCCCCCCCATCATCCCGCCGGAGACTTTGCCCTGAATGCGGGGATGGTGGCGTTGCAGGGCGAAGAACGTCATACTTATGCAGGAATTGCCCGCATAGATCCGGCGCTGTTGCGGGGCTACCCGGAACAGTCGGCACCCTTGGCACCCTGGTTGCGACAGTGGATTGCAGCGGGTGTGGTGGAGGGGACCCTGTATCAGGGAATATGGACCGATGTAGGTACGCCGGAGCGATGGCAAGTGGCGCAGGAAATATGCAGGGTAGGGCAAGATGGAATTTGACCTGGTAGCCGTCCAGGACGCGATATCCGTGTCCGCCGAACTCCGAAAACGCTGGCGGAAAGACTGGGTTGATTTGATGGAACTCGCTGTCTGGGGGGATTTGCGCAGTCAGCAAATCGGTCTGGGCGGCAAGCTGCGCAAACGGGTTCTGGAATATGGTGAGCGTTTGCGCTCTTACGTCAGTGACCGGAGCTGGATACCCCATCCTCGCGAACAAATTAAAAATGCCCTGAGTACCAGTTTGCAACTTCGTGAAGTCATTGAAAAGGTCGGAGAATTGATGGGCCAGTTTGCTGAAGGAGAAGATCTCGCCCGTCTGCAATCATTCTGGCAGGATTTCAGCGACCGTCTGATGGCGGATATTACTGAGCGCGAAGGGAAACTGGTACAATTGTTGAACCAGCAATATCACGAAGAAGTTTAACTTGACCCAGGTCTTCCAGCAGAATTTATGAAAATTGTATATACGTTGGTCATTATTGGTGCGCTGGCACTTTTTGCCCTGCTGTTGTGGTGGGCGCGGGGGCAGGTGCTTGTCGATAATATGCCCAAGGACAGCAGCAACTGGTATGCGCATCATCCAAAAAGTCTGGCTGCAGAAAATATTCGTTGCTGGACCTTGCTGCGCCAGACTTCATTTGCGGATATTGACAAGGTCATGGCGGCTCATCCCCATTGTCATGCAGTCTATGAAGCCATTCAGGAACAGGACGGTGATCGTGCAGATTAAGTGTTTGTCAGAATGGCAGTAAGCATGGATGCCGGTAATCTGTTGGCTACCGGGCGTGATGTTTTGCGTCTGGAGGCTGAAGCGGTGAGTGCGTTGGAAGCACGTCTTGACGACAGTTTTGTCCAGGCTTGCGGGTTACTTCTCCAATGTTCGGGCCGGGTGGTGGTGAGTGGTATGGGCAAATCCGGCATCATCGGCAAAAAAATCGCCGCGACCCTGGCCAGTACGGGCAGTCCGGCTTTATTCCTGCACCCTGCGGAGGGCAGTCATGGCGATCTGGGCATGCTGACCCGCTCTGATTGTCTCCTGGCGCTCTCCAACTCGGGTGAAACGGCTGAATTGCTGGCCATTCTTCCGGTGGTCAAGCGTCTGGCCGTGCCACTGATCGCCATGACCGGCAATCCCCAATCGACTTTGGCGCGCAGTGCCGCTGTACATCTGAACTGCAGTGTGCAGCGCGAAGCCTGTCCCTTGAATCTGGCGCCTACTGCTTCTACCACCGCCGCTTTGGCCATGGGCGATGCCTTGGCCATGGCCTTGTTGCAGGCACGCGGTTTTTCGGCGGATGATTTCGCGCTTTCCCATCCCGGTGGAAGCCTTGGCAAGCGACTGTTGCTCCGGGTTCAGGATGTGATGCACCAGGGCCAGGCTTTGCCAAAGGTATTCCTGGAGACCATGCTGCGTGATGCGGTTCTGGAAATGAGCAGCAAAGGCTTGGGGATGACTGCCGTGGTGGATGGTGAAGACCGGGTGTTGGGAATTTTCACCGATGGCGATTTGCGGCGGGCTTTTGCCGAACGTCAGGATCTCTGGGAGCAATCCATGTCTGCCCTGGCTCATGCCCAACCCTTCAGCATCCGCGCTGAGGCACTGGCGGCCGAGGCTTTGGCCCTGATGGAGGCCAAACGGGTGGGGGCGCTGCTGGTTGTGGACGACAATCAGCGCTTGGTCGGCGCCTTGAATATGCATGATTTACTTCGGGCCGGAATTGTATGAAGCGTTTGGCAGCGGAAGCCCTGATGGAAAGTGCAGCGCAAATCCGGCTGCTGATCCTGGACGTGGATGGAGTGATGACCGACGGACGGCTGTATTTTGATGATGCCGGCACCGAAAGCAAAGCCTTTCACGTGCGCGATGGTTACGGGATCAAACTGCTGCAGGCGCATGCCGTGGAATTGGCCATTATTACGGCACGATTCTCTCCAGCAGTGGCGCATCGTGCCCGGGACCTGGGTATCAAGCATCTTTTTCAGGGCTGCAAGGACAAACACCTGGCTTACAGTGAGCTGAAGCTGGAACTGAATGTCGAAGATGCCATGATCGCGTACATGGGTGACGATCTCATTGATTTGCCCATTTTACAGTGCGTCGGGCTGGCCACTGCGCCGGCTGATGCCCATCCGGAACTCACCCAGCGGGTTCACTGGCAAAGCCAGTATGAGGGTGGCCGAGGGGCCGTCCGGGAATTATGTGAGCTGATTTTGCAGGCTAAAGGCTGCTGGTCCGCCATTTTGGCCCAGGCTTATCAAAAGGGGCATTGTTGATGCTGCGCTTGCGCCTTCCCAGTCTGGGATTTTCTGTAGTGCTGGTATTGCTTGCCGGACTGGTCTGGTGGTCATGGCCGCAGCGCCCCCTGTCGCTCCCGCAAATTGACTGGCACGGTCAAATTCATAAGGGCGATCAGGCCGCTGAAGATGTTGTCATGCGCCAGTATGATGCCGCCGGGAAGCTGGACTTACTGGCCACGGCGCATACGGCCTACCACGAACCGCATCGCGATCAGACCATACTCAAAGACGTCGCAGTCAAACGGTTTCGACCCGGCCAGGAACTGAATCTGCGCGCCAATCGGGGCAAGGTCGATGGATCCGGCCACCTGATTACCCTGTGGGGGAATGTCATCGGGACAATGAAACCAGATACCCGTTTTCTGACCGAGAGGGTGCACTATAATCCGCAAACGGGCATTATTAGCACCCAGGATCCGGTTCGTCTGGAACATGGTCAGGACTGGATGACCGGAATGGGGCTTTGGGCGTCGGTCAAAACCGAGGAGGTCAATATTTTGCGGAATGTACGTGGTGTTTATGCGCCTTAAGCATGGCTCGATAGGGCGTTACTGGCCGGTCGGGCTGGTGATGGTTTCCCTGGCGGCCCTGGCGGCTCCCGCGGCCCAGCAGACCTTGGCCAAAGGACCCATTCATATCAGTGCAGATACGCTGCATGCCGAAAACAAGCCTTCCCAGCAGGCCACTTATCTCGGCAATGTCGTTATGACCCAGGGTGATGTGGTCATTCATGCCAACAAACTCGTCATAGCTGCCCAGCAGGGCAAAGTACAAACGGCCACGGCAACCGGCAGTCCCGTCAGTTTTACCATGTCCAGCGCCCAGCGCCACGGCTACGGAGATACCCTGATTTACAAACCGGGTTCTGGGGAAATTGTGTTGCAGGGAAACGCCCATCTCTGGCAGGAAAAAAATGAAATCAGTGGCCAGCAGGTAACCTACTTTTTGAATAACCAGCAAACGGCAGTGACGGCAGCCCCCGGACAGCGCGTCCACTCCGTGTTTTATCCTGCAGCAGCAAACCGCTCTGCCAGCGGTGGGAGGCCATGAGCGATCTGCTCCAGGCCCAGTCCCTGGTCAAATCCTATCGTCGTCGTACGGTTGTCCGGGATGTTTCTGTTCAGGTTGCCGCCGGGGAAGTCGTGGGCTTGCTCGGCCCCAATGGCGCTGGGAAAACCACCACTTTTTACATGATGGTCGGACTGATACGTCCGAATCGCGGTCATATTTTTCTGCAGCAACGCGATATCACTGCACTCCCCATGCATGAACGGGCGCGCATGGGATTGGGTTACCTGCCTCAGGAACCATCGGTATTTCGGCAAATGAGCGCGGCAGATAATATTCTCGCGGTTCTGGAGACCCTGCCGCTCAGTAAAGCCGAGCGCCAGGATCGCCTGGATCAGCTCCTGGCCGAATTGCATTTGGGCCTGCTGCGCGACACCAAGGGGCACAGTCTTTCTGGCGGCGAGCGGCGCCGGGTGGAAATTGCCCGCGCCTTGGCCATGAGTCCGCGCTTCATTTTGCTGGATGAACCTTTTGCGGGGATCGACCCGATTTCTGTTTTGGAAATCCAACGTCTTATTCAGGACTTGCGTGAACGCGGCATTGGTATCCTGATTACCGACCATAATGTGCGCGAAACATTAGGCATTTGCGAACGTGCCTATATATTGCATGATGGGAAGGTGCTGACGGCCGGGAGCCCACAGGAAATCGTGGATGATCCCATGGTCCGTCAGGTATATCTGGGAGATCAGTTTCGAATCTGAATCTGGAAAGCAATGAAACAAGGTCTAGAACTCAAACTCGGTCAGCATTTGGCCATGACCCCGCAACTGCAACAAGCCATCCGCCTGCTGCAGTTATCGACGGTTGATCTGCAACAGGAAGTTCAGGGGATGCTGGAAAGCAATCCCCTTCTGGATGAGGACGTATCCGGTGAAGAAACCGGGGTCCCTGGCAGCGCTCCCGAACCCAGTGAAAGCTCCTCTGAAGATCGCCAGCTGGATCTGGCTGCGGAAGATACTTTGCCTGATGATTTGCCGATCGACAGCCAATGGGATGACGTGTTTGATCTGGGCACCAGTGCCTCAGGCGGAGGTTCTGATGATGAGCTTCCCGACTTTGAAGCACGCAACAGTTGCAGTCAAAGTCTTCAGGACTATCTGCGCTGGCAGGCGGATATGACGCACTTCAGTCCTGAGGAGCGCAACATGGCGGAGATGATCATTGATGCCATTGATGATCGCGGTTATCTGGTTGAAAATACAGACGATCTGGCTGCTGCCATGGGTGCTGATCCTGCCGTTTTCCAGGCGGTATTGTTGCGCGTTCAGGACTTTGACCCTCCCGGTGTGGCGGCGCGAGATCTGAGTGAGTGTCTTTTGTTGCAGCTCAGGCAGTTGACGGATGTGGACGCCAGCGTGCAAAAGTTGGCGATGGATGTTGTCAAAGACCATTTGCAAGCCCTGGGTCGCCATGATTATCCACGGCTGTGCACCAGTCTGGGGGTTGATGAGGGCATGCTGGGAGCAGCCATGGCGCTCATTTCCGCCCTCAACCCTAAACCGGGTGAAGAAGTCGGAAGCGAAAATACCGAGTACGTCATTCCCGATGTGATTGTGCGCTGGTCCGGAAAGCGCCTGCGGGTGGACCTGAACCCTGAGGCCATGCCCAAGCTGCGCATCAACCGCCGCTATGCGGGCATGGCCGGGGGCAAGGATGCCGCCCATAAATATATTCAGGATCAGCTCAATGAGGCACGCTGGTTTATCAAGAGCCTGCAAAGTCGTCAGGAAACCATTTTGAAAGTGGCTCGGGCAATTGTGGACAAGCAAAAGGATTTTTTTATCAACGGTCCGGAGTCCATGCGCCCCATGGTGCTGCGCCATATCGCTGAAACCGTGGAAATGCATGAATCCACGGTTTCCCGGGTGACCAACCAGAAATACATGGTTACTCCCCGAGGTCTTTTCGAGTTCAAGTACTTTTTTTCCAGTCATGTGGGAACAGACAGTGGCGGCTCGGCATCAGCGACGGCCATTCGCGCCCTGCTCATCAAAATGACCCAGGCGGAAAATCCCAAACATCCTCTGAGTGATGCAGAAATTGCCAAGGTTCTCGCCGATCAGGGCATTCAGATTGCCCGCCGGACGGTAGCCAAATACCGGGAAGCCGCCAATATCCCGCCGGCGAGCCAGCGTCGGCGGCTTTAGTTTTCGACGTCCATAATACAGGGTTTTTTGTGGCGGCGGTTGGCGCTACACTGAAGCCGGACCCCGAGCAGGGGCGATTATCATAAACAATCCTCGCAAGAGGACAGGAGAGCGCCATGCAAATTACCATTACCGGTCAGCACCTGGACCTGACAGAAGCCCTGAAAAACCATGCAGAAGATAAAATCAGCAAGCTTGATCGACATTTTGATCAGGTGATTGATGCCCGGGTTGTTCTGAAACATGCGCCCCATGAAAATCCCGAAAATACTGCTGATGTGACCATGTATGCGGCTGGTCATGTGTTTCACGCCGTATCCCAGCATGCCGACATGTATCGCGCCCTGGATCTGGTCACCGAAAAACTGGAAGGCCAGATTGACAGTTACAAGGAAAAACGCCAGGACCGGCGTAATGACAATCCTTCCGGTCTGGCAGCCATTGTCGAGATGGAATGACCCTGAACCATGACGACTCTGCCCTTGACTCCCCAACAAGTTCTGATTGATCCCCCGGTTACGGATGCCGGAGCCGTGCTGGACGCCTTGGCGGCGCTTCTCGCAGAGTCGACCGGACAAACAGCCCCCGTCATTGCCGAGGCCCTGAAAAGTCGTGAAGAGCAGGGTTCCACCGGAATCGGTCATGGCGTTGCCCTTCCCCATGCCCGCATTGACGGCGTAACTGAGGTGGCTGTGGCAGCCCTGCGCAGTGCTCAGGGAATCTCTTTTGCCGCACCCGATGGACTGGATGTGCAGGTATTTATTGCGGTGGCCGTACCCAAAACGGCGGCTACGGCGCATCTTGAAATTCTTTCGACCCTGGCGGTACGTTTGGCCTCTGAGGCAGTGCGTGCAGACTTGCTCAAGGTGCACAATGCCGAGGGGTTTTGTACCGCAATGACCCATTCTGATTAGCTTTCAGGGAAGACGCGGACATGGAAAGACAAATCAGTCTGCGTCGGCTTTGCGAAGATCTCCACAAGGAGATGTTCTGGGATTGTCTGTATAGCCCAGATAAGGATTGCCAGCTGCGTGGCGACCCCTGGGCGGAAGACGATGTTGGTGGCGCGGCTCTGGTCGGTTTTCTGAATTTTATTCGTCCCCACGTCGTACAAATAGCCGGAACTTGTGAACTCCAATTTTTACGGGATAACCCCCTGAGTTTTGAGCAATTTCTAACGGGGAAGCTGAGCCTGTTGGTACTTTGCGAAAGTGAAACGCTGAGTCCGGAACTTCTGGAGGCACTGCGGTCCCGGCAAGTGGCGGTCATGACGACTGCCTTGGAGGCCCCGAAGGTACTCGCCCGTCTGCAACTTTACCTGCATCGCGAGCTGGCTCCCCGGCAGCAAGTGCATGGGGTGTTGGTGGATGTACTGGGCGTTGGGTTGTTGTTGCAGGGCGAGGCCGGTATCGGCAAAAGCGAACTGGCGCTGGAGCTGGTTAGCCGTGGTCACCGTCTGGTAGCCGATGACAGCGTATTATGTGTGCGTGAGGCGCCTCAGGTGATCACCGGGCATTGTCCGGCTCCTTTGCGGAATTTTCTGGAAGTGCGGGGCTTGGGCATTATCAACATCCGGGAATTTTTTGGCGCGGCGGCTATTGTTCGTTCCAAACGCATTCGTCTGGTGGTCGAAATACAGGATATGCAGGATATGGAGCTGGCCGACATCGACCGACTGCAGGGTAAGGTCGACAATCTGGATATTCTGGGGGTTCCGCTGACGCGCTTGCGCATTCCGGTTTCGGCGGCACGCAACCTTGCCGTGCTGGTGGAAGCGGCGGCCCGCAGCCAGTATGTGAAAGAGTCCGGTGGCGACATGCTCGCTGACTTTGAAGAACAGGTACGTCTGAGTGTCGGGGAGGAATGATGGCGGAGCGGGACTTCATTATTGTCAGCGGACTGTCAGGATCGGGAAAATCCACGGTGCTCCAGGCCCTCGAAGATCAGGGGTATTATTGTGCGGATAATTTGCCCGCTACCCTGCTGGTGGCCTTTGGCGCGCAGCTGGCGCATCGCGAGGGGCAGTCATTATTGGCGGCCGTCAGCATCGATGTGCGCAATCGCCATTTTTTTGCAGCCTTGCCGCAGGCCCTCAAGGATTTACGGGATGCCTATGGACTGCGTCCGCGTATTTTGTTTCTGGAAGCGGGTGAAGACACCCTGTTGCAGCGCTACAGTGAAACCCGCCGCCGCCATCCCCTCACCGATGACAGTGCGGCTACTCCCGGTGAATCCCTGCTGAAAGCCCTGCAAAGGGAGCGGGAAATGGTGCAGCCACTCGCCGATATGGCAGACAAAAGGCTGGACACTTCCCGGATCAATGCCCACCAGTTGCGCCTGCGGGTGCAGGCCTGGAGCCTGGCGTCGCAGCATTATGGCGGTTTGGTATTGCTGTTGCAGTCCTTTGCCTTCAAGCGCGGGCTGCCACTGGATTCTGATTTTGTGTTTGATCTGCGCGCCTTGCCCAATCCCCACTATGATCCAGCATTGCGGGCTTTAACGGGGCGTGATGCTGCCGTACAGGCTTTTTTGGCAGGGCGTCCAGAGCTAGAGACCGCGCTGGAATCCTTGCGGAGTTTTTTGCAGCTGTGGTTACCCCCCTTTGCCCGGGAACATCGTAATTATGTGACGGTATCCCTGGGTTGTACGGGGGGGCAGCACCGCAGTGTGTACATGGTGGAAGTTCTGGCGCGTGAATTACTGAGTAAAGGCCAACGCATTCTGATTCAGCATCGAGAACTGAATATCACCGAGACTTTGACATGATTCACCTTGTTCTGCTCACCCATGCAGGTATGGGCGTGGCATTTGCCAATACCCTGGAACATATTTTCGGCACCATGCCAGCAGCCGTCGAAGTTGTGGAGATTCTGCCCGACGCCAATCCCGAAACCGGGCGCAAGCGCCTGTGGGAATTCATTGAAAAACTGCCCGAAGGTGATGCCATGCTGATTCTCAATGATCTTTACGGAGCAACCCCGGCAAACCTGATTCCGGCAATTCTTCCCGAAGACCGCGTAGCAGCCATCAGCGGTTTGAATCTGGCGATGCTGCTGCGGGCTTTATCGCGGCGCGAAGAAGGTCTGGCCGCAGCCCGTCAGGGGGCCTTGGATGGGGCTGTGCAGGGCGTTGTGGATATTCTTGCGCTGCGTGCTGCGCCGCGTACCTGAACATAAGCCTGGAACGGGTAGCGGTCATTCGCCACAATACCCGGTGTTGTCGGCGCTATGGTCGCACCTTCGCGGTCAGGTTATGCTGAAAGCATTTGAGTCTGACCTTGTTGTCAGGGAGTGAGTGTTGTGACGGTCCGTGTTGACTATCCTATTATTAATTCGTTGGGCTTGCATGCCCGGCCTTCGGCGAAGTTTGTCAGTCTTTCGGCACGTTACCCCTGTGCTGTCTGGCTGGAGCGCGATGGTCAGCGGGTCAATGGTAAAAGTATCATGGGCTTGATGACCCTGGCGGCAGCCCAGGGAACCGTTCTGACATTGGAAACCGAAGGAGAGGGAGAGCAGGCCTGTGCCGATGCCTTGCTGGCGCTGGCTAAGGACCGATTCGGGGAAGATGCATGAGTTTTGAACTGGCAGGTATAGGGGCTTCTGGTGGCATTGCGATTGGCACAGCGCTGGTGCTGGAGCCGACGACGCTGGATATTCCTGAACATCTCCTGGCGCCAGAAGCCGTGGAGGCAGAAGTGTTGCGCTTGCGTGCAGCGCTCAGCCGTGCCCGTGATGAACTTTTTGCCATACGTGACGTGATTCCTGCCGACGCACCCCAGGATACCCGCCTGTTTATTGATGCGCATCTCCTGATGCTGGATGATCCCGCCTTGCGGGAAAGACCATTACGTTCCATTCGCGAAGATCACCGCAATGCGGCCTGGGCCATTCAACTGGAACGGGAACGCCTGCTGGAAATTTTTGACCGCATGGAAGATGCCTATCTGCGTGCCAAGCGGGAAGACATCATTCAGGTGACCGATCGGGTGTTACGGCAGCTCGTTGGCTGGGAGCCGCCGACGCTGCAAAGTGCGGAAGGACAAATCATCATTGCCGAAGAGTTGAGCCCTGCTGATACCGTGCTCATGAAAAAGGACAAGGTCCTGGCCTGGGTGACCGACTTTGGCGCAGCAAACTCGCACGCCGCCATTCTCGCACGGAGTCTTGGCCTGCCAGCAGTCGTTGGCGCCCATTCTGCCAGTCGTCTGCTACGCAGCGGCGACATGGTCATTGTCGATGGTGATCAGGGCATCATTCTGGTGGCACCCGACGCGCTGGTACTGCGACAGTATCAAGGCTTACAGGAACAACGACAGCGCCGCCGCCGGCTTCTGGAAGAACAACGGGATCTGCCCGCCATTACTGCCGATGGTGTGGAAATTCATTTGCGGGCCAACATCGAATTACCGGACGACTCCAGTCTGGTGCGGCGCATGAATGCCGATGGTGTGGGGCTGTATCGCAGTGAGTTTCTGTTTATGAATCGTCCCGATATTCCTGATGAAGAAGAGCAGTATCAGGCCTTTTCCCGGGTGGTGACCGAAATGGCGGGTGCCCCCGTGACCATCCGCTCGTTGGATATTGGTGCCGACAAGGGATTAAGTGACGATGAAACGACCACACATAATGCCCTGAATCCGGCTTTGGGTTTGCGCGGACTGCGCCTTTGTCTGCGTCGGCCCGAGTGGTTTCGCCCACATTTGCGGGCCATATTGCGGGCTTCGGCTTTGGGGCCGGTGCGTTTGATGCTGCCGATGCTCAGCAGTATGAGCCAATTGCTGCAAAGCCGGGCGCTGGTGAGTGAATTGCAGGCAGAATTGCGTGGCGAGGGGCTGCCCTGTGATCCAGATATGCCTCTCGGGATTATGGTAGAAGTGCCCGCCGTGGCCGTGGCTGCGCACTATTTTGCCGGTTGTGCGGATTTTTTCTCCATCGGGACCAACGATCTTATCCAATATGCCCTGGCGGTGGATCGCGGCGATGATGATGTCAATGATCTTTTTGATCCTTTGCACGTCGGCGTCCTGGCTTTGATTCAGCACACCATTGCGGCCGGGCGTGCCAAGGGTATTCCGGTAGCCATGTGTGGCGAAATGGCAGCCAATCCGGCCTTTACGCCATTACTGCTGGGCTTGGGTTTGCGGGAATTCAGTATGTACCCGGGCGCAATCCCCGAGGTGAAGGAAATCATCCGCCAGACATCCATTGCCGAAGCCGAACAGTTGGCAATGGGTGCCCTGGCGGGAGATTTTTCTGTGGCCCTGGAGACCGGCCATAGCTAGATCACGCATGCACCGTATGGGGGTCGGGTTGATACTGCTCCTGTTGCTGCTGCTCATCGGAATGTTTGCTTTCTGGTTCATCGGTGGCCCCCGTATTGTTCTGGAAGAAGTTCTCGCTGCCCGCCTGCAGGCCCCCGTACATCTGCAGGCCAATCCCCGCTTTTATTGGGGCAAACAGCAGTTGCAGGTGACCCTGCAAGGCTTGCGGATCGGAACAGCAGCACAGCCCCGCCTGCGGTTGCGGCGGCTGATGTTCAGTGTGCTCTGGCGCCCCCTGCTTGCCGGGCATATAAAAATTCGCCGGATTTTTCTGGATCAGCCTTCTGTGTATGGTCCCTGGCCAAGCAGCCCGGGCTCGGCAGCTTCTTCCACCAATATGAATATCAGTCTGCCGGGAGATGTCCAGATCCGCGATGGCCGTTTGCACTGGACTGGTCTGGCGGGGCATGCATTGCGACTCTCCGATGTGCAGGCCAGTTTCCCTCGTTCTGGTGTCGGGACCGCTACTGGACGCTGGTTCTGGAATCAACATGCGGGTCAGGGCCGTTTGCAAATGGATATTCACTCCACCAGCGGACTTTCTCTGCGCAATTTGCAATTGCTGATTGGCACTCGTCAGGTTCCCGATGCCCTGAGTCTCCAGATGCCGCGCCTGGAAATTCAGGATAAAACTCTGCAGATTCCCGCGCTACAAGTCCATTGGCGAGATAATCTTGAGCAGCGGATGGAGCTTTCCCTTCAGGACTTACAGGCCCAGCCAGGGCTGCAGAAAATTGCGCTGCGCAGTGCAACGCTGCAAGCCGGATCAGATTTTCACATGCAGATTGATCATTCCCGGTTTTCCTGGGCGCAATGGACCGGTCAGACAGGCTATGTCCTCAGTACAGAGCATCTGCCTGAGCTGGCTAAAAAATGGGGATTGTTCTGGCCGAAATTGACGAATCCCAGGGTCCCGCGATATTTCAAAATGAGTGGCAAACTGGTCTGGAAAAATCCCCGCTTCGCCTGGAGCATCCGCCAGGGACTGCTGGATGCCAGCCCCTGGTCTGGAAGCATTACGGGAACCTGGCAACCCCTTAAAATTCATCTGGCTTTGCAGATCCAGCGCCTGAACCTTGCTGCCTATCTCCCCGCGCCCAAAGCGGGTCCGGGGGCGCTACTACCCAGGCTTCCCGCAAGCTGGCCGATCACCGGCTCGCTGCGGATCGGAGAACTGATCTGGGGAAAAATCCGGGCGGAAGATGTGCTTATCCGTAGTCGGAAACCATGATCCAGATTGCCGACATATTGTTGGCCTGGTACGGTGAAAATGGCCGGCATGACCTGCCCTGGCGACAGACTCGGGACAGTTATCGCCTGTGGCTTGCGGAAATCATGTTGCAGCAAACCCAAGTGGAAAGTGTCAGGCCTTATTACCAGCGGTTTCTGGACGCCCTGCCCAATTGGGAGGCTTTGGCTGCTGCGCCCCAGGACCAGGTGCTGGCCTTGTGGAGCGGGTTGGGCTACTACGCCCGGGCCCGCAATGCCCAACGTGCTGCGCAAAAAATCATGACGGATTTTGCGGGTGAATTTCCCGATACACCGGAAGCCGCAGAAACGCTACCGGGGGTGGGGCGCAGTACGGCTGCTGCGGTACTGGC
This sequence comes from Acidithiobacillus ferrivorans, assembly GCA_020723125.1. GTDB lineage: Bacteria > Pseudomonadota > Gammaproteobacteria > Acidithiobacillales > Acidithiobacillaceae > Acidithiobacillus > Acidithiobacillus ferrivorans_A. Next base: position 30,525 of record DYJM01000002.1, on the reverse strand, counting down.
CAGCGCTTTTGCCCAGCAACGCGCCATTCTCGATGCCAATGCCCGCCGTGTCCTGATCCGGACCCAGGCCATTCGTAGCGATCCCAAGGCCAGCAAGACCCTGCAGCATTTGTGGAAGCTGGCAGAGGCGCTGACCCCCGCTGATGCGCATACCTACAATCAGGCCATTCAGGACTTCGGCGCAATGATTTGCCTTCCACGCCATCCTCACTGTGACGCATGCCCCTTACAACGGCGTTGCCTGGCTTATGCGGGCGGTTTGAGTGAACAACTGCCGCTGCCCAGCCGCAAGCCGAGCAAACCCGAGCGCTGCATTTTTTTGTTGCAGATAGAAGATTGTGATGGACGGATTTTTCTCGAAAAAAGACCGGATTCCGGCATCTGGGGTGGGCTATGGAGTCTGCCCCAATTTAGTCCGGAAGGGGCCACGCAGCCCGTCCTGTGTGATCAGCAGCAAAAGGCCCTTGCCGATGGACTCTTCCTGCGCGAGCGGGTACGACAGTTCTGTGTCCTCCGTCATGGTCTTACCGTAGAAGTAAAGGCGCTGGCAATGGTCCAGAGGCATGTGTTTACCCATTTTCAATTACACTTCCGCTGCATTCTCGCGACGGTGCAGGAAGCTCAAACTGCACCGGGTGTCGCCGATCAAGTTTTGACAGGACGTTGGTTTACTCGGGAAAATGCCTTGGCAGAAGGATTGCCAACCCCGGTTCGCAAGATTCTAAGTCAGACTTCGTAACTTGCCCGAAAGACAGGTTCAGGTAAGATGGGCAGCGTCTCCCTAATATCCTGATGTTCTAGTGAGGAAGTTTCTTATGTCGCGAATGGTGCAATGTGTAAAACTGGGTCACGAAGCGGAAGGTCTGGATCGTCCCCCTTATCCTGGCCCACTGGGCGCGCGTATTTATCAGGAAGTTTCCAAGGAAGCCTGGCAGGGTTGGCTGAAGCATCAGACGATGTTGATTAATGAATATCGTCTTTCGCCGATAGATCCCAAGTCCAGAACTTTTCTGGAAAAACAGATGGAAGCCTACTTTTTCGGTAATGGCGCGCAGCAACCCGAAGGTTTCGTTCCACCTTCTGCCTGAACAGCGCAAAATGAACCTGGAGGAAGTCGTTTCGGCAACCTCCTGGAATTTTCCCGGCACCTGCAAAACCTGTTTTTCCGGCGACGTCGTTGAATGACGACAGGCGCGCGCGGCATCAGATCATCCATTTATTACAAAATCCTTTCCACCTGTCGCCAACAAGTGACGTATTACCATGCATTCCGGGATGGCGGCGATCGCTGCCAGGCTATGGAATGAACCAGGAACTTATTTTTATCTGGCTGATAGATAAGTGTAAATAATCTTGCACCGAGCGTTTTCTGGCCAGGTTTTTATTGGCTGGAGATGGGACGCCAGGATCAATCCTGCCTGTTTCAGCACCATGAATGCTTTTATATTTTATTTTCTAATGATAATCATCGAGTTAAAAAGTTGGCACGCGTTATGCTAAGAGCTTGTTGCTGCTGACACAGCACCGTTACTAGCGGAAATCTGTAATCATCTTTTGAGGAGAGCTTATTTATGAAGAAAATTGTTGCCCTGACTGCTGCATTGTCTTTCTTGACTGCTACTGCTGCTTTTGCGACCACTGAAGTGCCTGCCAAGGCTCCTGAAAAGACGGTTGAGCACAAAGCGCCTGAGCACAAAGTGGTGAAGAAGGCCGAGCACAAGAAAATGGTGAAGAAAGCTGAAATGAAGAAACCTGAAGTGGCCAAGAAAGTGGAAGAAAAGAAAGTCGAAGCGAAGAAGCCTGAAGTGACCAAGAAAGCGGAAGAAAAGAAGGCTGAACCGGCTGCGTAAGTAGCCTCAATCCGCAACCTGATGGCGCGGATTTCAGTTGTGCTGATGAACCCGGGGAATCTTCTCCGGGTTTTTTACGTCCGATAAATCTAAAAACGGCAACTGCCGTTTTCAGGATAAAACATCAAAATTGATATTGCAGGCTCATACTCTCGGTTTGATATTCTTGCGATTTGTTTCCGGCGAATTTACGCTGGAGCCTGGGTGTTTTTGGGAGTGCAAAGCTTCATGGTCCTTCGTCCAAGTTCCATTTCCAAGCTGGTCGTGTTTGGCTTCGGTCTGGCCATCGTGCCACTGGTATTGGTCATTGTCAGCGTGACGCTTTCCATCGCGCATTTTGCCGAACAGGGGCAGGTCAGTATTCTCCGGGCAGTGGCCATGAGTGATGCGGCCAATCGCATGAATAACGCCGTGCGTTCCATGGAGCGTTATGGTCTGCAATACACTGTACTGCAGGATCAGGCATTACTGGTTTTGTATGATCAGAGCCTTAGCGAGTACCAAAAAGCCAGTACCCAGTTTGCGGCGGCAGGCCCCTCGCCGGTGGACCGGGAGCGGCTGCATCATCTGGCTGAAAATCTATCCCGTGCCCGTCAGCTATTACCCCTGGTTTCCCTGGAGGGCAACCGGAGTGCTCTGGCAGGTGATTTCAGTCGGGCCAGCGGGGAAGCCCAAAGTCTGCAAAGTGATGTGAATGAAGGAATCAGTACAGAGGTGGGTAAACTGGGCACGCGTGCGTTGGCCATTAAACGGCTGACCATTGTTGAGGTGCTTCTGGTTTTACCCCTGTCAGTCGCGGTAGCTGTTGTGTTCATTATTCTCATTACCCGACCGGTGCGGCGTCTGGATCAAGCGGTGTCCGGGCTGGGTGCAGGTGATCTGGAAACACCCATAACGGTCAAAGGTCCGCGCGACATAGCCAGTTTGGGAGATCGCCTGGAATGGTTGCGGAACCGTCTGAATGCTCTGGAAGCGGCCAAGCTGCATTTTCTGCGTCAGCTTTCCCACGAGCTGAAAACGCCGCTCACAGCCATTCGCGAAGGGGCGGAGTTGTTGCAGGATGATCTCGGCCAGAATCTCAGTGCCGAGCAGCAGGAAATTGTACAGATTGTAGGGGATAACAGCTTACGCCTGCAGCGCCTCATAGAAGATTTGTTGCGCTTTAGTCTGGCGGAGGGGCCTGTGGGTGCAGGGATGGTGCAGGAGCTATCTCTGACGCATGTGGTAGAGGATCTGCTGCTGAGTTACAAGCCCAGTCTGAGAAGTAATGCATTGCATCTGGAAACCCGGCTTGAGGAGGTGCGCATTCGGGGGCACGCAGATCGACTCCGCACCATTTGTGATAATTTATTGTCAAATGCCGTGAAATTCTCTCCTCAAAACGCTACCATACGGGTGGATTTGCAAGTACAGGGCGAAGATGCGGTGTTGGACGTTCAGGATGAGGGTCCTGGAGTGAATCCCGATGAGCGGGAGAAAATTTTTGACATTTTGTATCGCGGCGAAGCTTCGGATTCCGGAAAAATAGAAGGTAGTGGTCTCGGCTTGGCCATTGCCAGAGAATATGTGTTAAGTTATGGGGGAAGTCTTGAATTGCAGGATAAAAAAACACCAGGCGCTTGGTTCAGGTTGCGTTTACCCCTTGCTGGGCAGGATGCTTCCCATGCTCAGCATCCCGTTGATCTTGGCGGGATGCGCCAGCACCCCAGTCCCAGCACTTCCGTCTAATGCCGTACTGCTCAAACCGGGGGAACAGATCATTAAAACCAGTGAGCTGGCAACCCTCAAGGCACAAATAGCCGAACTGGAAAAAGTGACCCCGGTGACTGCACCTTGCATTTCCGAAAAAGCCGAAGCAGCTGTTCTGAGTAAACAGTTGGCCGATGCAAGGGCAGGAGATCCCGGATACCAAAAGCTGGAAAACAAGGTGAACGACTTGCAAAATCGTCTTCTCCAGTCGCAGCAACATGAAGCCGAATTACGTCGTAAACTGAACGAATTGGTACAAATAGAGAAAAACGCCCGCTTCCCGCAGGGACACTAACTCATGGCAGATAAAGGTAAAATCCTGCTGGTGGACGACGACGCGGATTTGCTGCGCCTGTTGTCCCTGCGCATGAAAACAGCGGGATATAACATCAGTACGGCGGCTAATGGCAACGAAGCTCTGGCGCTGTTGGCCATGGAGCATCCGGGGCTGGTGATTACCGACCTGAAAATGGACCAGATGGACGGCATGGCCTTGCTGGACGCCATTCGCCGCGATTATCCCACCTTGCCCGTCATCATTTTGACCGCCCATGGTTCCATCCCCGATGCCTTGCTGGCTGCGGACCAGGGAGTTTTTGCCTTTTTGACCAAGCCCTTTGATGGTAAGGATCTGATGGCCCAGGTTGAACGGGCTTTCAGTTTGACCGCCGCTGTAGCCCCATCTTCTGGAAAAAAGGGCAAGGATACCAGTTGGGATAGAATTTTGACCCGTAGCCCTAAAATGCAGGCGGTGCTGGATCAGGCACGCCTGGTAGCGGCCTCCGATGCCAGCGTTTTTGTACATGGTGCCAGCGGCACGGGCAAAGAGTTGCTGGCACAGGCCATTCATCAGGCCAGTCCACGCCGGGCGCAGCCGTTTATCGCCCTGAACTGTGCGGCCTTTCCGGAGCAGTTGCTGGAATCCGAACTTTTCGGCCACAAGAAAGGTGCTTTTACCGGGGCGGCCAATAATCATCAGGGATTATTTCAGGCAGCGGAAAAAGGCACCCTGTTTTTGGACGAAATTGGCGATATGCCCCTTTCCCTGCAGGTCAAATTATTACGGGCTCTACAGGAACGGGTCATTCGTCCGGTGGGTTCAACGGAAAGCATCGCCGTCGATGTTCGCATCATCTCCGCCAGTCATCGTGATCTGGAAAAGGAAATGGCCGAACGGCGTTTTCGGGACGACCTGTATTATCGTCTTTGCGTGGTGACGCTGGAATTGCCCGCCCTGGCCGAACGCCCCGAAGACATTCCCTTGCTGGCGGAGTTTTTTCTGCGCGATACCGCCGCTAAAAACCGCAAGGATGTGCGCGGTATTGCTCCGGAGGCGATGGAGCTCCTGGTGGCGGCGCCCTGGCCAGGAAACGTCCGGCAGTTAGCCAATGTCATTGAGCAGGCGGTGGTTTTATCCACCACACCACGTATTGGTGCGCCCCTGATTCGCCACGCCCTGCGCGACAAAGAGGGCGAAGTCATGCCCCTGGCCGATGCCAAAGGGCGTTTCGAAATGAACTATCTGATTCAGATCATGCGCATGACCCGGGGAAATGTGAGTCAGGCGGCGCAGTTGGCGCAGCGCAACCGCACCGAATTTTATCGTTTGTTAAGACGTTATCATCTGGATCCATCAGCCTTCAAGGAAAATGGAACGGCAGATGAAGATGAAGGCGAATAATGAGCTAATTGTGATGAAAGTGTTGATCATCTGATTTTTTGACAGCAGGCGGCGCAGTTTCCAGTTCAGCAATCGTACTCTTGATATCCTGTAAAAGCAGACCCGCCATGTCTCGTGAAAATCCTTCTCGAATGACTAGCCGTAATACGGCGATTCCACCGGCATTTTCCGGTAGGGTGTAAGCAGGAACCTGCCAGCCTCGAACACGCAGCCGTTCGGATACATCAAATACACTATAGGATTTGGCTTTTTTGAGGCGTACGGCAAATACCGGAATGGCGCTGCCATCACTCAAGAGGCTGAAGGGCCCTATTTTAGCCATTTCGCCCGAAAGCCAGAGGGCAGTATCCCGTAAATTCGTCATGATTCGCGTGTAACCTTCCCGCCCAAGACGCAAGAGATTGTAATACTGTCCGACAATCTGGTTGCCCGGACGGGAAAAATTGAGGGTAAAAGTGGGCATGTCACCGCCCAAGTAATTGACATGGAATACCAAATCTTCCGGAAGATGCTCTTCACCCCGCCACAGCGCCCAGCCCACTCCAGGATATACGAGTCCATACTTGTGCCCGGAAGTGTTGATGGAAACCACATTGGGCAGGCGAAAATCCCAATGTAAATCGGGCTGCAAGAACGGGGCCACAAAACCGCCGCTGGCAGCGTCGACATGAATGGGAACCTGCAACCCGCTGTGCTGATTATGGGCCACAAGGGCGTCGTGGATTTCTTTGACCGGATCAAACTCCCCGGTAAAAGTGGTACCCAGTACGGCGACGACACCGATACTGTTTTCATCCACCATAGCCAGGACTTCGTCGGAAGTAAGGGTATATCGATCATCCTGCATGGGAATATAACGCGGTTCCACTTCCCAATAGCGACAGAATTTTTCCCAGACGACTTGCACGTTGCGGCCCATGACGAGATTGGGTTTATCCGTGCCCAGGCCTTTATTCTGACGGCGTTTCCGCCAGCGCCATTTCAACGCCATACCCGCGAGCATGACGGCTTCGCTGGAACCAATGGCCGAGACGCCTACGGGTTTTTCTTCGGGGTTGGCATTGAACAAACGGGACAACATGTTCACACAGCGGGTTTCGATTTCGGCGGTCTGTGGATATTCATCCTTGTCGATCATGTTTTTGTCGAAAGTCTCAGCCATGAGCTTTTCAGCTTCGGGTTCCATCCAGGTAGTAACAAAAGTGGCCAGATTGAGCCTCGCGTTCCCATCCAGCATGAGCTCATCATGAATCAACTGGTAAGCAGTTTGTGCAGGCATCTCTCCATCAGGCAATCGGTATTTGGGAATGGGATGATCCATGGTGCGGGATCCATAAGCCGGGGTGATATCGCTGTCTTTGGTAAAGCGCTTGACCATGTGCTTCTCCTTGGTGGTAGGTGGGAGCCTCCTGGTCTTGGTCACCTTATGACTGGGGAAAGTTCAAAACTGCCCCACATTCTCGCGCCGAAAGATGAATTGGTAACGTATCGGGGCACCATTTTATGGCGAAGAATGATGGCAGGGGAGAGGATAATAAGCAACTGTCCCCGCCGCGCTGGCAGCCATTAGCGGCGGGCAGCCGCTCAGTAAAAGTCCCAGGGTACTCATTCACCACAATAATTGAGACTCGCTCAATCCATTGCCTGCAAAATTGAATTGCAGACGAACTGCGTCATGATGTTTTCAGGGCCTGTGAACCGGATGACCGGCGTCAACCCAGGCGTCCATGCCACCTTGAATGGAATGAACATTGCTGTAACCCATTTTCTTCAATTGCTGGGCGGCCAGTGCAGCACGACCCCCGGTTTTGCAGTAAACCAGGATTTCCCGATTCTTGTCCTTGAGGGCTGGATGGGAGTCTGCCTTGAATTCGAGCATGCCCCGGGATATATGCTGCGCACCAGGAATATGACCACCAGAAAATTCATGGGCTTCGCGAACATCTATAATAACCACTTCTTCCGACTGGTGTTTGCCATGGGCCTGCTGTAAATCCATTTCCCGAATTTCTGCCTTGGCTTCCTTGACCAGCTCCATTGCTGTCTTGTCCATCATGCGCCCCTTGATCAGATAAATTAGATAAACTGATTAAACCATAACGACCCGCGACCATTCGCGCAAGCCCCTTGTCGGAGCGTCTATAGTTTGGAGAGTGTCTGGCAAAAAACAGGAGAGCCATCATGCAAATTGAATCCATTACCCTGGTACGGCATGGTATGACCGAATGGGCGGATCAGGGTAAGCATACTTCGGACACGGATATTGGTCTGACCCCTGCAGGACGTGCAGATGCCGAGGCGCTCTGGGCCGTGTTTGAAAATCAGGGGCATTTTGACGGGATTTATTCCAGCCCGCTGATTCGCGCCCATCACACGGCTATCCTTGCCGGTTTTGCGCATCCGCAATTGCATGATGATTTGATGGAATGGCGCTATGGCCGTTATGAGGGCAAGACTACCCAGGAAATTCACAAGGAAAATCCAGAGTGGAGCATATTCCGCTGTGGCGGGCCGGAGGGAGAAAGCCCGGCAGAGGTGACGGAACGCTGCGATCGGCTGCTTCACGACTGGGATACAAAAGGGCACAAGCACGTGCTTTGCTTTGCCCACGGGCATATTTTGCGCGCCCTGGCGACGCGCTGGCTGGGGTTGGAACTCCGCTTTGGCGATCATTTGCATCTCGACCCCGGGAGCATTTCCCGCCTGGCTTGGGAACATGATACGCCAGCCTTGCATCTCTGGAATTACTGTCCCCGCTACACCCATATCGGACCGGGGCGGCCTGCCCAATAAACCTGAAAACGGCAGTTGCCGTGGGTGCTTTTTGCTCCATTGTTCCTTGCCTGTTGTTCTAAGGCTCATCCTGCTGTCAGGAGAGAACTCGCCCTGCGGGCTCAAACAGCTCTCCTGACGGGCGCAGGATTTCGCCAAGAACAACAACGGCTCGAAACAAAGGTCGCTGCAAAGCACCCACGGCAACTGCCGTTTTCAGGATGAAGCGGTTCAGTTCCGAGCAGGTTTAGCCAAGCAGGAAAGCCGGGGCTACCTGTGCTGCCTGCTGCATACCCGCGTGGTAGTAGTGGGTGCCGGTAAAGGCTTTGGCATCTTCAGCGCGAAACGCGTCCATGCTCAGACCCTTGCGCCCCAAGGTGCCGCTCCACCACCCGGAGGGGTAGCAAAACTGGGGAAAATACACGCTGTTCACCGCTTCAAAGCCTGCCTCTGCCATGCGGCGTTGGCATTGGCGAATGAGGTCAGCATGCAGTAGCGGGGATTCGGATTGGGCAACCAGAACGCCCTGCTCGGCCAGAGCGTGGTGACAGGCGGTATAAAAATCGGTGGCAAACAGGCCGGCAGCAGGTCCTACCGGGTCCGTGGAATCCACAATGATGACCTCATAACGTCCGGCAGGGGCCTCCTCGATCCAGGCGATGCCATCTGTAAAGTGAAAGTGGGCGCGGGGATCATGATTTTTTTCGCAGAGCTCGGGAAAAAAGCGTTCGGCAACCCGGGTCACTCTTTCATCCAGTTCGACCTGCGTGGCTTCTTCCACTTCCGGGTGACGCAGCACTTCCCGGAGGGTGCCACAATCTCCGCCGCCAATAATCAGCACCCGTTTGGGTGCGGGGTGGGTAAACAGGGCGGGATGGCTCATCATTTCGTGGTATAGATAATTGTCACGATCGGTGACCATCACCAGACCATCCAGAGTCATGAGGGTGCCAAAATGTTCCGTTTCAAAGATTTCTATGGTCTGGTACGGACTTTGTTCGCGATGCAGTACTTCGCGGATTTTCAGGCTCAAGCTCGCGCCATGTTCTTCATAGCGTTCGGTATACCAAAGTTCTGTGCTCATGATTGCCTCTCATTGTGACCGGAATGGTATGTCCCCGCGTGGATTTTGCGGAGGAATGAGATAAAGGCGGGCTCCGGTATTCAGAGCCCGCCCGCTGTGGTGACAGGTACTTTCAGGCGCAGAGAACCGGCTTGACGCGCAGTTCATGGGCAGGAATGCCCATCATGTCTACTTGCCCGCGTTTCATCTCCATGGTGGAGACCTGGCCGGCACCAAAAGCTTCCTTGAGGTAATTCAAGGCATCTTCCGGCTGAATGATATCGCCACAGGTGAATACATCTACCGCTGCATAACCATATTCGGGCCAGGTGTGAATGGCCAGATGGGATTCCGCAACGATTACGGCACCACTGACTCCATAGGGAGAAAAGTGGTGAAAGGTTTGCGTCACAATGGTGCAGTTGGCGCGCCGAGCGGCCTCCAGCATGGCATCCGTGACAAAATCTACATCAGACAAGGTACTGCCGTCACAGTGATAAAAGTCTGCAACGATTTGATGTCCTAACGAGCGCATAGGTGCCCCCCTTACCAAAGTTAAAAAGGTTAAGAAGTAGCTCCCGTGCACCCCCAGACAGTACTTGGTTTTATGCCCTACCTTGCTGGAACGTGGCCATGCCGTGCTCCAAGTCTCTTAAGGACTGACCCCCTTAGTAACTGCTTTCGGTGCCGTGGAAACGAGATGCGAACTATACACTTATCCGCATGGGATGCAAGGAATTTTTCAGGTTTTTCTAGATCTGCCAGCAGGCCGGTCTTCTCCTGTTCTGGTACCCCGTTGACCGTTCGGTTTATACTCTGACCCCTGCTGATAATGGAACAAGGATGCTCATGGCGGCTGAGGCTCTTGTGGAGCTGGAAAATGTATGCTTTGCCCGTGGCTCGCACCCGGTGCTGGCGGGGGTAGATATGCGTATTCCTCGGGGTGCCATTGTTGCGCTGATGGGGGCCAGTGGCGGGGGCAAGACGACCATGCTCAATCTGATGGCCGGAACCTTGCGTCCACAATCCGGCCAGATTCGCATTGCCGGGCAGAATCTGCAAAAGTTCAGTGGGGATGCCATGTATGCTCTGCGTCGGCAGATGGGCATGTTATTTCAGCACAGCGCTTTGTTTACCGATTTGACCGCCTTTGAAAACGTGGCTTTTCCGCTGCGCCGGCATTTTCGCCTTCCGGAAAACGTACTGCGCAAGCTGGTCATGATGAAGCTGGAGGCGGTGGGGTTGCGTGGCGCTGCGGGTCTGTTTCCGGCAGAGCTTTCGGGAGGAATGGGGCGCAGAATCGCCCTGGCCCGAGCGGTCATCATGGATCCGATGTTGATATTTTATGATGAACCTTTTACCGGGCTGGATCCCATCAGCGTGGGCATTATTGCCTCACTCATCAAACGGCTGAATACGGCCCTGGGAGCGACCAGCGTGTTGGTGAGCCATGATGTGGAAGAAACTTTTTCCATTGCCGATTATGGTTTCATCCTGGCGGGCGGCAAAATCATTGCTGAAGGGACTCCGGCAGAACTGCGTAATAGTGATTCCGCACTGGCCCGGCAGTTTCTGGGGGGGCAACCGGATGGGCCGGTGCCTTTCCATTATCCGGCCCGCCAGGATTATGCCGCAGCGCTGCGGGACAGCCATGCCGCTGGCGAGGTGATATAGCCCATGGCCATGCTCGAATTTATTCCGCAATTGGGCCGCCGTACCCTGCAAAGCATTCCCGGTCTGGGTGCCGCCAGCCGTTTTCTGCTGACAAGCCTGCTCAGTGTGTTTAACCGGCACTTCAGCTTTCAGCAATTATTCCGGCAGATTTATGGTTTTGGTGTGCGTTCACTGATTCTCATGGTGGTCGCGGCGTTTTTTACGGGAATGGTTCTGGGCTTTCAGGGTTACTACGCGCTGGTGCGTTTTGGGGCGACTTCGGCTTTGGGGACTTTGGTTGCCTTGTCGTTGCTGCGCGAGCTGGGGCCAGTGCTGACCGCCTTGTTATTTGCCGGGCGTGCAGGCTCTGCGCTGACTGCAGAAATCAGCTCGATGAAAGCCACCGAGCAGTTGAGCGCCATGGAAATGATGGCAGTGAATCCCCTGGCCTGGGTAGTGGCTCCCCGTCTCTGGGCGGGGATCATCTCGGTGCCCATACTCTGCGCGATTTTCGATCTGGTCGGGATTTTTGGCGGATATCTGATTTCCGTGCCGGTATTGGGGGTGGATGGAGGGACTTTCTGGGCGCAGATGCAGTCTAACGTGACCTTTTCAGGGGATATACTGACGGGTTTGTTCAAGGCCCTGTGTTTTGGTGTGGTGGTGACCTGGATTGCCGCCTGGAAAGGATATACGGCGCGGCCGACGGCGGAAGGGGTAGGGAATGCCACGACGCTGAGTGTGGTGACAGCCTCGCTGACCGTATTGGGTCTTGATTTTATTCTTACAGCTTTGCTATTCAGCTGAGGGCAGGAAGCACATGGAAACTCGGGCAATAGATTGGTGGGTCGGCATATTTGTATTGCTGGGCATTGCGGCACTGGTGGTGCTGGCTCTACGGGTAGGGAATCTTTCCGGCTTTGCCTATGATAGTGGTTATGTGCTGCATGCCGATTTTACCAATGTCGGCAGTCTCAAGACTCGCAGTCCGGTCAAGATCGGTGGCGTTACCGTGGGTGAAGTCACCCATATCGGTATGAATCCGAAAACCTATATGGCCAATGTGACCATGCGCATCGAACCGTCCATCAAGCTGCCGATTGATACGGGAGCCTCGATTTATACGCAGGGACTGCTGGGTGAACAGTATATTGCCATTCAGCCGGGTGGCATGCCGCAGAACCTCAAGCCCGGTGCGACCATTACCATGACCCAGGGTGCAGTCAATATCGATCAGATGATTGGTCAGATGGTGTTCAGCAAGGCTGCAGGAAGTAGCAAGTCTTCAGGAAGTCAATAAGGAGAAATTTTGATGCGTCAGATCACCTGGATTGCGCTGTTATGTTTGATTTTCACCTGGACTGTGCCGGCCAGTGCTGCGGATGCTCCCAACGCCCAGGGTGCCGTCACCGTGGTCCATGAGCTCACCAATAATGTCTTGAAGGTGCTGCGCGCCAACAAGGGTAAACCCATCACTCCGGCCGTCAAAAAGCAGGTGGCTGATATTGTGTTGCCGCATATGGACTTCACTACCATGTCCCAATATGTCATGGCGCAATACTGGCGGCAGATGAATCCTGCGCAGCAGAAAGAATTTGTAGTCCTTTTCAAGGATCTGCTGGTGCGTACCTACAGTAATGCGCTGAATCATTATCATGGTCAGACGGTAAAAATCACGGGTAGCCAGCAGGTTTCCCAAGACCCGCCCGTAGCCCAGGTCAACATGGTTATTCGCCAAGCCGATGGTGGTCCAGATATTCCGGTCATTTATGCCTTGCTCTACACCGATCATAGCTGGCGGATATATAACACCTACATCGATGGTGTGAGCATGGTTCTCAATTATCGACAGAGTTTCGGGCAGATAGTTTCCAGTCGCGGAATCCCCGCCTTGCTCCAGCAAATGACCGAGAAAGATGCGACTGAAAAAAGTTCCGGGAAGCAGCCCGCTTGAGTCTGGGAGCCAGCTGGCAGCGCCGTGAAGTCGGCGGACAGACCCAACTCTTCTTGCTGGGAGACTGGCGGGTTGCGCATCTGGACGAACTGCTCAAACGCTTTGACTGGAGCAGGGACAGTCAGGGCTGTGCAGTAATTGCCTTGAGTGAGCTTGGGTCCGGCGATAGTGCCACCCTGGCTTTGCTCATGGAATGGACCCAGGTCCAGGCGTCCAGAGGGGTGACTTTGCAAATTTGCGGGATGTCGCAACCCTTGCAGGAGCTGGTGGCCCTTTATCGTTTGCAGGATATGCTGCACATTTGTCATGAGTGATTGTCCCGCCATTCACCTTCAGGGTTTACGTAAAGCCTACCAGAGCGGACATCTTGCGCTGGCGGGTGTGGATCTGGATATTCACGCCGGTGAGTTTTTCGGTTTGCTGGGCCCCAATGGGGCGGGTAAGTCATCGCTCATCAATATACTTGCCGGTGTGGTCCGCCGCTCCAGTGGCGTGGCGGAAATTTTCGGGTTCGATGTCGAAAGAGATTTTCGTCGAACCCGGCAATTGCTGGGAGTGGTTCCCCAGGAGCTGGCCTACGATCCCTTTTTTACCGTGCGCGAATTTCTGCGCCTGCAATCGGGCTATTTCGGCCTGCGCCATAATGATGACTGGCTGGATGAACTCATGGCCGAGCTGGATTTGGCGGATAAGGCCAATGCCAATCTCCGCACTTTATCGGGCGGCATGAAACGGCGGGTGCTGATTGCTCAGGCACTGGTACATCGGCCACCGGTAGTGGTACTGGACGAGCCGACTGCAGGCGTGGACGTAGAGTTGCGCCAGGGACTCTGGCAGTTCATCCGGCGCTACAATGCCGAGGGCCGAACGGTCATTTTGACCACCCATTATCTGGAAGAAGCTGAGGAATTGTGCGAGCGGATTGCTATCCTGCAGCAGGGAAAAATGGTTGCTCTGGACAGGAAGGAAGCCTTGTTGCGAGCCTCCAACTGGCGCATTTTACAAGTAACATTTGATCGTGATCCGGGAGAGCTGGGTCCCGCGCTGGAAGATTTGCTGACCGGAGCTGCTGAAAATATGCGGGTATTTCGCATTGATGCACAACGTAATCCTCTGGGTGCAGTCCTCGCCCAGTTGCAGCAGTTGCCTGCGCAAATTCTTGATCTGCATTTGCAGGAACCCCGTCTGGAGGATGCCTTTACCGACATCCTTGGACAGATGCGTTGAAAGGCTTCGACTAAAATGCGCCTGGATCTGTTCCTGAAAATGTCGCGGCTCATCAAGCGCCGCAGTCTGGCCAAGGAAATCTGTGATGCCGGTTGTGTGCAAATCAATGGTCGGATTGCCAAGGCCGGGGCGGAAGTAAAACCAGGAGATGTACTGACCGTGGATATTCGTGACCGTTTGCTGCGGGCGCGGATATTGCGCTTGCCCCAGCGTGTGGAAGGACCAGAGGGCATCGTTGAAATGCTGCCAGAGGAATCCGGGTTATGAATACATTGCCGCGTTTGCTGGTGACCGTTGGCGAACCTGCCGGGATCGGTCCGGATATTTGTCTGCAGTTGGCGACGCATGCTCTGCCGGCAGCCGTACTTCTGCTCGGAGATATGCATTGTCTGCGCAGCCGGGCGATGATATTGGGGCTGCCCGTGCGTCTGGAACCCTGGCAGGAAGGGGATCCATGGCCTGAGCTCGAGCCCGGTGTTTTGCGGGTGCTGGATATGCCCCTGCTGCACAGTTGCCGGCCGGGACATCTGGATCCTGCCAATGCTCCGGCGGTGTTGCGCAGTCTGGACAAGGCCCTGGATTTGCTGCGCGTGGGGCTGGCGGACGCTATGGTCACTGCTCCTGTGCACAAGGGCGTCATCAATGACGCAGGTATTCCCTTTACGGGACATACCGAATACCTCGCTGCATCCTGCGGGCAAAGCGAGGTGGTGATGCTCCTGGCCGGACGCGGGTTGCGGGTTGCCCTGGCCACCACCCATCTGCCTCTGGCCGCAGTATCAACTGCCATTACCCGGAGGGGTCTGGAACGGACCCTGCGGATTCTGCAGGCTTCCCTGATTCAGGATTTTGCTCTGGCCGCGCCCCGCATCATGGTCGCGGGTTTAAACCCGCACGCCGGTGAAAGTGGACATCTGGGGCATGAAGAAACCGACATCATCATCCCGGTGATTCATTCCTTGCAACAGGAAGGTATACGGGTTTCCGGCCCCTGGCCGGCAGATACCCTGTTCACGCCGCGCTTGCTGGAGGACGCCGACGCAGTTCTGGCCATGTATCATGATCAGGGGTTGCCGGTGCTGAAATATCATGCGTTTGGTGAGGCCGTGAATATTACCCTGGGTTTACCTATTGTGCGCACCAGCGTAGACCACGGTACGGCCCTGGATGTGGCGGGCACAGGCCGGGCGCAAGGCGAAAGTCTTCTCCATGCGCTTGATGCTGCCGCAGAAATTGTCCGTAACCGGCAAATGAACCGGCCCTGATGGAGAAGCTGGTTCAGGTCGAAAACAACAGGCGTTTAGCCGATCCGGCTGCGTCCTTCGGGCACCTGAGCCAGCAGGAACTCCATCTGATCGGCGAGAATGCGGCGATTGCTGAGCAACAGATACTCCGCCCAGGTCGGCGTAAAAGGTACCGCCAGCAAGGGCATCTGCGCTTCGTCCGGAGTGCGGTTGTCCTTGCGACTGTTACAACTGCGGCAGGCGGTCACCACATTGGTCCAGATATCCCGGCCCTTGCGAGAAATGGGAATGATGTGGTCACGGGTCAATTCGCGGACCGGAAAGTGCTTGCCACAGTACATGCAGAGATGATGATCGCGGTGAAACAGGGTTTGATTGGTCAGGGCGGGAGGCCTGATCTTGCCAAGATGGCGACCGCGCACGGCAATGACCGGATGAATGTCGAGCTGGGAATGAATGCCACTGCGCCGGCATACTCCACCGTGGGCAGTGAAAAAAGGACTCCCGAGAGTCCAGGCAACATTACCCCGGACATAATGGGCGGCGGCTTCTTCCCAGGTTTCCCAGGCCATGGGACGACCACCGACGTCAAGACGAAGCACGAGGTGCATGGGCTTTCCGTTTCGCATCGCCTGCTGGAGGCGTCGCCCAAATATAGCATGAAGCGAGGTTGATGATGCAAGTGGGGGCCCTGCCGGCAGCCAAAAAGCGTTTTGGACAGAATTTTCTGGTGCAACCCTACATTGTGGAGCGCATCATGGATGCCATTCGCCCGGATCGGCAGGATGTTCTACTGGAAATCGGGCCGGGGCCTGGGGCGTTGACCCAAAAGTTGCTCCAGGTTCTGGATCATCTGACCGTGATTGAGCTGGATCGGGACATGATCCCCGGCCTTGAAGCGCTGGCGGCCCCTGGGCAAATGACGATCCTGCAGGCCGATGCCCTGAAGGTGGATTTTGCGCGTCTGGGTGACAGCGACAAGCCGCTGCGGGTGGTGGGAAATCTTCCCTACAACGTCGCGACCCCCATTATTTTTCATATTCTGGAGTCGGTGGAACGGATTCAGGATATGCACTTCATGTTGCAAAAGGAGGTCGTCGAACGTATGGTGGCGGCCCCCGGGAGCAAAACCTATGGGCGATTATCGGTGATGATTCAGGCCTGGTGTGAAGTGGAGTCCCTGTTTACGGTGGGTCCCGGGAATTTTTTTCCGGCGCCCAAGGTGGATTCAGCCTTCATGCGTTTGCTACCCTGTAAGCCGGTTTTGCTGACCGATCGGCTGCGCCCGGCCTTTGCCCGGATTGTCACCAGCAGTTTTGCGCAGCGCCGCAAGACCATCGCCAACAATTTACGCGGCATTTTCAGTGCGGAGCAGTTGCAGAGCCTGGATATTGATCCGTCCTGTCGTGCAGAAACACTGGATCAGGCTGCCTTTTTTCGCCTCGCCGAGGCTTTTGCTGAACAAGGATCCCAACAATGAATCATGTGGAAGTGCTTGAAAAACTGTTTGTGGAACTGGACTGGGAAGCCAAAATGCTTCCGGATTACCCGGTCATGACCTGTGCGCTGCAGGTACCCAATGGCACTCTGGATATTTTCTGTCATGTTCATGCGGATCGTGAGCGCATCCTGTTTTATTTGCGTCCACAGAATCTGGATATTACCGCGAACAAGCGATTGGCGGTGGCCGAATTTGTGACCCGTGCCAACTATGGCCTGTCTCTGGGTAATTTCGAGCTGGATATGGAAGATGGCGAAATCAATTTCAAGACGGTTTTGCAGGCACCGGCAGCCGTATTATCCACGGCCTTGTTGCGTCCCTACTTGTTATTGGGTGTGGAAACCATAAACCATTACCTGCCTGGCTTGGACAAGGTACTGGCCGGTCAGGAAACTCCTGCTGCAGCCATCAAGGCGCTGGAGACTGGGACAGCGGTGCATTAGTAGCTGTGCCCATGATGCCGTTACCAATCAGCAAAGGGGTGATGCCCATGCCGCGAATTTTGGCGAGAGTGGGTTGGGCATCGGCCAAAGAATCAAACGTTCGGGTTTGCAGGCGATAAAGTGTGTTACTGCCATTGCCATCCACCTTGCTCATGCTGGTGCTGACGCCCAGTAGTGCCAGGCGGTCGCGGAGCACGACGGCGGCAGCCCGATTCGTAAATGCCCCCACCTGAATGGTCACCGGCTGATGTACGGCCACGGCAGCAGCGCTGTTGGTGCTTGCGGAGGGAATGCCCGGACCACTGCCGAGTATGTCTGCCGGTATATCGACATGCATTTTCGGCAGGATCTGATAAAAGTTGAAATCCACGCCGCTGCGTGTGGAAGCGGCAGCGGCTGTTGACCGGGTGCTGGTAGTGCTGGCTGCTGTTCCGTTTTTGCCGGTACTGGTGTCGGAGACAGAAGCACCGGAGGACGCGATGGCCGTAGCCAATGCCAGGGAACTGGCACTGGATGAGTTGCCCCCTGTTGCAGGCTTGGCACTACTGCTGGCTGATGCGGTAGCGGCAGTGCTGCCTGAATTCCTCGACAGGAGCCCCAGTTTGCCGGTGTTGATGGGTAATTGCGCGATCCACCACCACACCAGCGCACTGAGCAGGAGAATGATAATGAGCAATATCCAGGGCCAGCGTCTGGGGCCTCGATCTTTGGCAGAATGCAGCGCTTCCTGCTCTTCCTCCAGTTCGGGTTCGGGCTCCATCGGCCTCCGGGGTGGAGGCGCCGGGCGCTGCTCTCCGGAAGCTGGGCGGCTGGTCTGGTTCTTATAATCACGCATGACGGTTTACATCTGCTCCGGTGCCGAGACCCCAAGCAGTTTCAAGCCATTGGCAATGGTCTGGGCGACCCCTTTGCAAAGCGTCAGGCGGGCGTGGCGCAGGGGGGGTTCCTCCACCAGAATCTTGGTGGAGTTGTAATAAGTGTGAAAAGCGGCGGCCAGATCACGCAGATAAAAAGCAATCTGATGCGGTTCCCGATCCCGGGCGGCGTTGTGCACGACTTCCGGAAAACGCCATAGTGCATCGGCCAGAGCCAGCTCGCGGGAATCTTGCAGACAATCCAGTGCGCGCTCATTATCGGCAGGAAGACTCAAGCCTTTTTCTGTAGCCTGGCGGAGCATGGAGTAAACCCGGGCATGGGCATACTGGATATAAAACACCGGGTTTTCTTCCGAGTGCTTTTTGGCCAGATCCAGATCAAAGTCGAGGTGTTGGTCCGCGCGGCGCAGCACATAAAAAAAGCGGGCGGCATCATTACCAACTTCTTCGCGCAGCTCGCGCAGGGTGACAAATTCTCCGGCACGGGTGGACATGGATACCTTTTCCGCCCCGCGATAAAGAATGGCAAACTGGACCAGTACGACTTCGAGCTTTTCGTCGTCCAGTCCCAGTGCTTTGAGTGCTGCCTTGACGCGAGGAACGTAGCCGTGATGATCGGCACCCCACATATCCACAACCTGAGTGAAACCACGGGCAAATTTCTCGGCATGGTAAGCCACATCCGAGGCAAAGTAGGTGTACGCGCCGTTTTCCCGACGCAGAACCCGGTCCTTGTCATCGCCAAATGCGGTTGACCGGAACCAGAGCGCACCATCCTGAATATAACAATGCCCGGCAGATTGCAGTTCGGCCACCGCCCGGTCCACGGCCCCGGAATCGACCAGTTGACGTTCCGAATACCAGCGTTCGTAATGCACGCCGAATTGTTCCAGATCATTGCGGATGTCGTTCAGGATTTCATCGAGCCCGGCACTGTGCAGCACGCGGTAATCCTCCCCCAGACTTTGCTTGAGGTGGGCGATCAGTGTGTCCACAGCCGCATCGGCGTCTTCCATGGCAGGCAGGTTGGGGATGTCGGCTGCGGCATGCTCCAGGCGATCACCGCATTGCGTGCGTAGTTGTGCTGCAATTTCGCGCACATAAGCGCCGCGATAACTGTTGTCAGGAAAGGGCCAGGGGAGCAGTCCGGCCGCTTCGAGGTAACGCATATAAACACTGGCGGCCAGAATATCCATCTGCCGACCGGCATCATTCACGTAATATTCACAGAAAATATCATACCCGTTGAAGCGCAAAATATTGGCCAGGCTTGCACCGTAGGCAGCACCACGACCGTGCCCCACATGAAGTGGACCGGTGGGATTGGCCGAAACAAATTCCAACTGCAGCTTTTGCTGCCCACCGCGTTGGTTGGACCCGAACAGGTTTTGTTCGGTCTGGATTTTTTCAATGACCGCATGAAAAGCGGCAGGGCTCAGGAAAAAATTGATAAACCCCGGTCCGGCAATTTCCGTACGGACTATCCACGGGCTGGCGGGCAAGGCCGCAATAATGGTGT
Organism: Acidithiobacillus ferrivorans; assembly: GCA_020723125.1. Lineage (GTDB taxonomy): Bacteria > Pseudomonadota > Gammaproteobacteria > Acidithiobacillales > Acidithiobacillaceae > Acidithiobacillus > Acidithiobacillus ferrivorans_A. Next base: position 10,994 of record DYJM01000002.1, on the reverse strand, counting down.
CGGCCAGGTCACGGGGTTTACGCCCCGCCTTTTTGGCGAGAAGCAGGGCGATATTGCTGGCCAGATGGCCGTGCTCCACCTGCTTGGGACGATCCAGTTCGAGCTGAGCCGGAACTTCCGGGATGACGCCCTGCAGCAGCAGGGCATTGAGGGCCTCTTGCAGGGGCTGGAGAACAAATGCTTTCACGGGGCTACCTTATCCAGTCAATTTTTGCTTTAGTGTAACTGATGTGGAAGCTTTGCGGCAGGGGTTGTTGTATGTTTGTCACGGCGCGCATTCTGATAGACTGGGCATAGTTCTGGAAACGGCAGTGGGTCTGGTCTGGGGCTTTTTGCTCCATTGTTCCTTGCCTGTTGTTCTATGGCTCATCCTGCTGTCAGGAGAGAACTCGCCCTGCGGGCTCAGACAGCTCTCCTGACGGGCGCAGGATTTCGCCAAGAACAACAACGGCGCGAAACAAAAGTCGCTGCAAAGCCCCCAGACCAGACCCACTGCCGTTTCCAGGACAAACACCCTAACCTGGGCAAAAAAATCAATGGAGAAACCGAATATGCATGATTATTGGGGGGCTTTCTGGCGATGGTTTACCACGCCATGGCATTTGCCGGGCAATATTCTTATTGAACCCCTGGGGATTATCGAATTTGTGCTGATCCTGTTTTTCCTCTGGTGGGGCGCTATCTGGCTGAGAAGGCTGATACGCAAAACCCTGACCCGGAGTCTGGGTGCGGCTACTGCCTATGCAATTTCCAGGTTGACCTACTATGTGGTCATTGCCTTGGGTATTTTGATTGCCCTGCAAACGGTGGGCGTCAATCTCAGCAGTTTGAGTATTCTCGGTGGCGTAGTCGGTGTCGGTTTGGGCTTTGGTCTGCAGAATATTTTCAGCAACTTTGCCTCTGGTCTGATTCTGCTTTTTGAACACAGTATCAAGGTCGGAGATTATATTCAGATCAAGGAAAATGGCCTGCACGGCGAAGTCAAAAAACTCAGCGTGCGTTATACCCAGATAATGACGAACGATCATGTGGATATTCTGGTGCCGAATTCCCAGTTTGTGAATGGGGAAGTGATCAACTGGAGTCTGGATGATCCGGTCATGCGTATTCACATTCCTTTTCGGGTTCCCTACGGGACGGACCGGGAAAAACTCCGTGAGCTGGTGGTGAATACTGCCTTGGCTCACCCCCTGTGTACGTCGAACACCCAGTACCCACCTTCACTCTGGATCAGTGCGTTTGGGGAGGCCGGGTATGATTGCGAGATGATCGTCTGGGTGGAAAGGTCCGGACTGATGCGCCCTGGCAGTACCCATGCGGCTTTTAACTGGGCGTTGGCGGAAGCCCTCGAAAACGCCGGTATAGAAATTCCCCGTCCACGTCAGGAAGTGGTTCTGGCGCCGTCGGCGGCATCGGCTTTTGCCGAAGCGGCAAAGCCGGTTTCCTCTTCTTCCTCTTCCACATAGCTTTGTGGGCCGCTGGCCGTTTTCATGCGGCTCGGGGGGATGATGAAAAAGTAGGCTATCAAGGCGGCGGCCAGGCAAATCCACATGGACAGTCGCAACAGGTTGTCGATACTGAGGGTGTCGGCTTTGACCATGATCATGCTGTGCAACATGGCCGCTGTTAAATCCTGGTGGCTCTGGAAGCGACTGATCTGCCCGCGCAAGTGGTCGGCAGCCATGGCGCTGTAACGGGTCCAATAGACGCTCAGCATGCTCACGCCGATATTTGCACTGAATACCCGGATGAAGTTGCTGGTCGTTGCCGCTGAAGGGATTTCTTCTCTATCCAGACCCGAAAGAATGATGAGGGTCAGGGGCACAAAGAGCATACCGACGCCAATGCCTATCAGGAGGATGGGAAAAAACAGGTCAGACAGGCTGCTGATGGGGCTGAGATAAGCATTACCATAGGCAAAGGCAAAAATGCTGAAACACAAGGCAGCCAGACGGCGCAAGCCCAGCAGACCCCGGAGGCGATCCATCTGGGTAGACAGCGGGATCGCCCCCAGCCCAATGGGGAAAAGAACGAGGCTGGCCCAGAAGCCGTTGAAGCCCAGATCTTCTTCTGCCCAAAGCGGTAAAATGGAAGCCCAGCCCATGAACATGGCCCATCCCAGGCAGAGCAGCAAAAGCCCCAACCAGTAATTGCGCCGCTTCAGAAAATGGATTTCCAGCAGGGGATGGGCTGTTTCGCTTTCGCGCCAGGCAAACAGCAAAAAACAAGCCAGAGCAATCAAGGTCATTTTCAGAATAAACGCAGAGTGCCACCAGCCATATTCTTCGCCCTGATCGAGTACGATTTGCAGACTCATCAGCCCGGCGTAGAGCAGGCCGAATCCCCAGCCGTCAAAGGGTGACATGTTTTTGCGACCCTGATCTTTGGGGATACCACTGCTACCGAGCAGTAATGCCAGTATCCAGAAAGGCAGGGAAAGCAGAAAAATACTGCGATAACCCAGGTCTGTAGCCAAAAAACCGCCCAGGGCCGGCCCGAAAAAAAAGGGAACCAGCATGGCATTACTCCAGAAAATGGTGACCAGACCATGCTGTCGTTCGGGGCTATGGCGCAGAAACAGACTCTGGCTCAGGGGCACCAGCAGCCCGGCGGCAATCCCTTCAAGGGCGCGGGAAAGCAGCATGATCCAGAGATTACTGGTGGTGGCGCTGATAATGGTGCCGATGCCAGCAATCATGACGGCCATCTGGAATACCCGCCGCATGCCAAAACGCTGGGTGGTCCAGGGCATGAGGGTGATCCCCACGGACCAATTCACGATGAAATAAGTCAGCGTCCACATGGCGTGATTGCTACTGGTGGAAAGACCGCCCGCCACATAGGGAAAAATACCCTGCACCGAGGCGCCATCAAATGAGCCCATACTCAGCGCCAGGGCCACACCGGCAAAAAGTGGCCAGGTTCTGGACAATGGCTGGATGCGCTCCATCGGGTGCCTCCCATCAAATTTGCCCTACTGTAGCGCTGTCACTAATATAGAACTAATAGATTGATTTACGCGTATTCATCGGAAAATCCAATTGAAAATACATGCAGAAGAATTGTTGGCCTTTTTGGCTGTTGCCGAGGCCGAAGGGGTAGGGCGTGGGGCCCGGATCTTGCAGCGCAGCCAGCCTGCTGTTTCCGAGCGGCTGCGGGCATTGCAGTTGAGTTTGGGAGAACCGCTTTATCAACGCAGTGGTCGCGGTATCAAGCTGACGGCAGCAGGTGAGTCCCTGTTGCCCTATGCCCGCCGCCTGCGCGAAAGCCTGGCAGAGGTGGAAAGCTGGTCGGCGCGGCGCCAGAACCTGCAGGAAGGCAGTTTACGCATTGCGGCTACCAATACGGTCGCCAACTATTTTTTGATGGAACATCTGGCCCGTTTCCGCAGTGCCTACCCGAGTATCCAGTTGCAATTGAAAACGGGTCCTTTGCCGGATGCCCTGTCTTTGGGTAGTTGGGATTTGCTGTTTACCGAAGAACAAATTGCTGCAGATCATTTGCCCCAACACATGGAGCAGGAGGCCTGGCGGGAAGACGAACTGGTGGCTATTCTGCCTCGGGATCATCCCTGGGTGCAGGAAGGACGACAATCGGCGCGCTGGGAGGAAATTCTGCAACAACCCATTGTCTGGAGAGAAGCCCATTCAGGGATTCGGCGCCGCGTCGAGGCCGCCATTGCTCATGCTGGATTGTGTGCCCGTTATAGTGTGGAGGTGACGGGCGTCGAAGCCCTGCGCGACGCGGTCGCGGCAGGCTTGGGTATTGGCTTTGCCTCGGTGGAGGCACTGGACAAGGTCCGCTGGCCCTTGGCCTCCCTGCGCCTGGAGCCGCCGCGCGGTCTATTCTGGACGCTGTTTCTGATTCGCCCACAGACGGATTTTCAGTCACGGGCGGTGCGGGTGTTTTTACAGTTGCTGTTCAGCGAGGAAAAACATCCCATTGAAGGCACTCGTACTGACTCATGAATAGGTCATCAGGAAAACACCGGAGCCACCCGCAGGGTGCTCCAGCCAGATCAGCGGCAAATCGGGTCTTTGTTCGCTGAGCGCCAGTTCTGCATCGCCGGTTTCCACAATCAATACCCCGCCTGTTTCCAGATGCCGGGGAGCCTGCTCCAGCAGGGGCAGGAGACAGTCCAATCCATCCGTGCCGGCGGCCAAGGCCAGGCGTGGTTCATGGGTGTATTCCGGCGGTAGCTCGGCCATGGCTGCGGCATCCACATAGGGGGGGTTGCTGACAATCAGATCGTAACGTTGGCCCTGCAAAGCCGAGAACAAATCGGACTGATATAAATGCACCTGATCTTCCAGCCCGTATTTCTGGACATTGCTGCGCGCCACATTCAGGGCATCTGGGGAAATATCCACGGCATCAATTTCCGCATGGGGAAAACGCAGGGCCAGGGTAATGGCCATGCATCCGGAACCGGTACCAATTTCGAGAATACGCTGGATGCGCGATTCTTCCACCCAGGGCGCAAAGCCCTCTTCAATAAAGGGCTCAATGAGGCTGCGGGGGATCAATACCCGTTCATCCACCATAAAGCGTAACCCGGCGAACCAGGCTTCTCCAGTGATATAGGCCGCTGGCCTGCGGAGAACTTCGCGTTCAAAAAAATGCTGCAATACCCGGCGCTTTTCCTCGGGCAGCAGCCGGGCACCTGAAAAGTCCGCAAGATCTTCGGGTTCCAGGTGCAGGGCGCGCGCCAGGATCAGATCGGCTTCGGCACGGGGATTTTGTTGTCCCTGACTGAAGTCCAGATCGGCGGCGGCAAAGCGGCTGCTCCCCCAGCGCCGCAAGTCTGCCACGGTGAACAGTTCATTTTCGGCAAGTTGCACATACTGTTCGAGGCGCATCAAATAATCTCCAGCCAGACGGGACAATGATCAGAACCCATGACTTCCGTAGCGATGCCCGCCGCACGCAGGCGCGGCAGAAGACTCTGGTGTACCCAGAAATAATCGAGGCGCCAGCCGATGTCGCGACTGCGGGCATCAGTGCGCTGGCTCCACCAGGAGTAACGGGCCTCATCAGGATGAAAGTGACGAAAACTATCCACCCAACCGGCCTGTTGCCATTGGTCCAAGCAGGCTCTCTCCTCGGGAAGAAAGCCGGAAATGCGCTGATTTTCCTTGGGGCGGGCGAGATCGATGGGCTGATGCGCCGTGTTCACATCGCCGCAAAAAATGACCGGGCGGCCTGCCGCCATTTTCTGGTTGATATGCGCCAGAAAGGCGGCATAAAAATCCAGCTTGAAGGCCAGTCGTTCATCATCTTTTTTGCCGTTGGGAAAATAGACGTTGTACAAATCAAAATCGCCGCAATCGGTGACAACCACCCGGCCTTCGCGGTCAAAATGCTCTATGCCCAGACCCGCATGAGAAGTTTGTCCGGGAATTTTGCTGAAAGTGGCGACGCCGCTGTAACCGGCCCGTTCGGCCACGGCCCAGCAGCTGTCATATCCTTCCAGACGGCTTTCCGCAGCGGGCAGTTTTGCAGGATCCGCCTTGGTTTCCTGAGCGCAGAGCAGATCGGGGCCGGTCTCTTTCACCCAGTCCCGCAAACCTTTGCGGCAGGCTGCCCGCCAGCCGTTCACATTCCAGCTATAAAGACGCAATGTCCGTTTCCTTCAGCGCATGACCCGCACAGCCAGAAAATCACTGTCGGCAATCACTTTTTCCAGAATTTTACGGCCACTGTCGCCGGCTGTCCCCGTAGTAGCCAGCAGGGCCAGACCTTCACGCGCTGCAGTGGGGCTGATGACGCCATGACGCAGGGCCAGTTGATAGAGGACAGCGACACTGATTTCTGCGCCGGGCGTTTTGACCAGCTCCTGCTGTAGCTGCGCGGAGGGGCCGCCATAAAGCAGCAGTTTTTGAATATGATCGATATTGGGAAGAGTTTCTTTGTCCATCTGCTTAACCTTTTTCTGCGTGATTGGGATGAATCATTTTTTATGACTGGCTTTTTCAGGGGCGGCCCAGCCGCTACAACGCAGAGACCAGAATCCCCCGGATTGTGGGTTGGCCAGTAGCGGGCCAAGTTCGGTAAGACCGGCGCTGAGGGCTTCCTTGACGCCCCAGGGCGCATTGATCAGCATCAGACCACTACCGGCCAGGGCTTCGCGACCCTCTTCCGGCCGTTGTGTCAGTTCAAACACCTGCGCCGCAATCTTGCCGCGTATGGCTTGCCAGAACCGCGTGATCGTACCCCGTATTTTTACGGGATACCAGATGAGATAGGTTCCCTGCGGCCAGCGTTGATAGGCACGCAGTATGGTATCGGCAAGCATTTCCCATTCGTCCCGGCGCTCAAAGGGCGGATCAATGAACACCAGACCGCGTTTTTCCTGAGGAGGGATATGGGCAAAAAGGGCGCGATAGCCGTCTTCGCTGAGAATGCTGGTGTGTGGTCTTTTACCCATATTCGCCCGCAACTGCAAGGCAATTTCCGCCTCTGTTTCACATAAAATCATCCGATCTTCCGGTCTGAGCAGTTCGGCGGCCAGCCGGGCCGAGCCGGGGTAGTGCAGCAGTTGTTTGTCGTGATTGATCTGCTGAATACGTTTGAGCCACTCCCCGGATTGGGGCAGGCTGCGTCGATCTGCCCAGAGGCGCGTAACGCCGCCAAGATGTTCGCCGCTGTTGCCCAGCGGGTAACTGCCGGCTCCGGCATGGGTGTCGATGTAGGCCAGGGGGGTGTCCTTGCGGGTCAGGGCTTCCAACACAAGATAAAGCGCCAGATGTTTGCTGCAATCCGCCGCATTGCCGGCATGAAAATGATGTTGGTAGTTCATGATTCCTGGGCTTGGCTAGGGATGATAATTTAAGTCATGATAACAGAGTCAACGCTGGCCTACCCATAAGGAGAAAAAGATGCGCCTGTTTGCTACCGAAACCAGCCCCTACGCCCGCAAGGTCCGTATGGCATTATTGGAAAAGAACATCCCTTGCGAAGTGGAGTGGGTCAATTTGCGGGCTCAGGACCATGCTGCCCTCAGCCACAATCCGCTGGGCAAAATCCCCGTACTGCTGCGTAATGATGGTTCGGCGGTTTATGATTCTGCGGTGATTATTCAGTATCTGGAGATGTTGCGTCCGGACCCGGCGATTATTCCCAAGGACCCGGAAGCGCGTATTGAAGCCCTGCGGGTGGAAGCACTGGCCAGCGGCATCATGGATACAACCATCGCCTGGGTTCTGGAGCAGCGTCACGCGGCTGATTGTCAGGATCTGAACATGTTGCAGCGCGCGCGCGGCAAGGTGACTACGGCGCTGGCCATGCTTCAGGAGGAAAGCAGGGTGTGGAAAGACGCGGCATCTGCGCCGGTATTGAATCTGTCACAAATTGCGACGGTAGCTGCAGTGGGTTATGTGGACCTGCGGGCTCCGGACTTTCTGGTCCAGTTTCCCGATTTGTTGGCCTGGATGCACAGTATGCGTTTACGGCCCAGTGTCAGTGCGACCCTGCCGCAATAATGTCCATGAAAGTGGCCAGTTGGAATGTCAATTCCCTCAAGGTGCGGCTTCCGCAAGTGCTGGAGTGGTTGCAGGAAAAATCTCCGGATGTGCTGTGTCTGCAGGAAACCAAACTCAGCGATGAAAATTTTCCCGTTGCCGAACTGGCTGAAGCAGGTTATCACGCACTTTATCATGGGCAGCGAACCTATAACGGCGTGGCGATACTCAGCCGCAGTGTGCCGGAAGATGGGCGCTGCGATTGGCCCGATGGAAGCGACGGGCAGGCGCGGCTTTGCGCGGGCACTTTCGCGGGCACCCGGGTGGTAAATGTGTATGTGCCCAACGGCCAGTCATTGGAAAGTGATAAATATTCCTACAAGCTGCAGTGGCTGGAGCGTCTGCGCGCTCTGATTGCAAAGGAATTGCAGCAATGGCCCCGACTGCTGCTCGTCGGAGATTTTAATATTGCCCCCGATGACCGGGATGTTTATGACCCGGTGGCCTGGGGAGAAGAGGTCCTGTGCTCTCCCCCCGAACGGGCAGCCCTGAGGGCCCTGCTGAATCTCGGGTTGCAGGATAGCTGGCGGCATCAGCATGGTGATCTTCAGGAATGGAGTTGGTGGGATTATCGGGCGGCAGGATTTCGCCGTAATCGCGGATTGCGGATTGATTTGATTCTGGCCTCCAACGCCTTGATGGCGGAGGTTCAGGATGTAGCCATCGATCGGAATGCACGGGCTGCTGAACGACCTTCAGATCACGCGCCTGTTGTGATTCAACTGCAGGAGGAATGATGATTGGTATTCTGCTGGTCAATCTGGGTACACCTGAGGCCCCTACTGCGGCAGCCGTACGCCGTTATCTGCGTGAGTTTCTCAGTGACCGGCGGGTGGTGGAATTGCCTCGGTTTATCTGGTGGCCCATATTGAATGGTCCGATTCTGACTATCCGTCCGGCACGTTCGGCGCGCAATTATGCCAGCATCTGGATGCCCGAAGGGTCCCCTTTGATGGTATATAGTCAGCGTCTTGCGGATGGCTTGCAGCAGTATTGTGATACCCATTTCCCCGGACAGGTACGCATAGCACTGGCCATGCGCTATGGAAAACCGTCCTTACCGCAGAAAATGGCTGAACTGCGCCAATCGGGTTGTGAAAAAATCCTGGTGGTGCCGCTCTATCCCCAATATGCCGCAGCTACTACGGCCTCCATATTTGACAAGGTCGCCGATGTGTTGCGCGGTATGCGGGATATTCCCGAATTACGCATGCTCCGGGACTGGCATACCCATCCTGCCTATATTCATGCGCTGGCGGAAAGTGTCCGTCAGTGGTGGCAGGAACATGGTCGCGCTGAAAAGTTACTCATTTCCTTTCATGGTCTGCCCCAGCGGTCCATTCAGTTGGGTGATCCATATCGTCAACAGTGTGAAACCACCACGGCACTGTTGGTGCAGGCGTTGGGACTGAAGCAGGGCGAATGGGTTCAAACTTTCCAGAGTCGTTTTGGCGCGGCTAAATGGCTTGAGCCTTATACCGATAAAACCCTGATGAGTCTGGCCCGGAAGGGGATTCGGGAAATCGATGTCCTCTGCCCCGGATTTTCGACGGATTGTGTGGAGACTCTCCAGGAAATTGCGCTGGAAGGCAAAGAAACTTTTTTGAATGCTGGCGGAAAGACTTTGCGATATATTCCGGCACTTAATGACAATCCTATGTGGATCAAGGCATTCAGTGAGATTCTTGCGCCTTCCTGGCAGTTTTGGGAGGCCCCGGAAAATTTTGCCGTTTCTGCCCAGTCAAGCTAGAATTCTCGCTGAAATCAGTCTTTATCCTCCAGCCCTCATCTATAGGACGGCCAATATGATCATCAGCAACGACAAAGTAGTCACCATCGACTATTCCCTCACCGATGAAGAGGGAGAGCTGATTGACAGCTCTGTAGGTGAAGAACCACTTATTTATCTGCATGGACACCACGGAATCATTCCCGGATTGGAGCAGGCTTTGGCTGGGCATCGCACGGGCGATAAGGTTGAAGTATCCATTCCGCCCGAAGAAGGTTATGGCGACTGGGATGAGGATCTGGTGGAAGTGGTTGCCAAGGAAGATTTTGATGATCCGGATGATCTCGAAATCGGGACGCAGTTTGAAACCGAGACGGACGAAGGTGCCCGTCTGGCCACGGTGATTGATATTGAAGGCGATGATGTGACTGTGGATTTGAATCATCCTCTGGCCGGAATGACGCTGAATTTTGATGTCACGGTACTGGATGTGCGTGATGCGACTGCAGAAGAACTGGCGCACGGCCATGTACATGGTGAGTACGGTCACGAACATTGAGCGAGGCTGTTCGCAGCAGGAACAATTTCTGAATCTTGTTGCGAAGCGGTAACGGCTTGCGCGCTTTGGGTTTGATGTCCGGAACCAGTGCCGATGGCGTTGATGCAGCGGTGCTGGATTTCAGCGTTACTCCCGCACGGGGATATGTCGGTTTATTCAGCCAGGCTTTTGCTGCGCCCTTGCGGGAAATGGTGCTTGCTGCCAATGGCCCGCTGAGCGTTGAGCAAATGGCCGTGCTGGATCGGCAACTGGGAGCCTGTTATGCGGAGGTAGCAGTGGCTGCCATCCATAAATTGGGTCCAGTCGATTTTATTGCCCTGCATGGCCAGACCATTCGGCATCAGCCGCGTGCTGTTCCCGGTTTTACCCTGCAGATTGGTTCCGCTGCTGATGTGGCCATCGCTACGGGTCTGACGGTGGTTCACGATTTTCGGCGAGCAGATGTTGCTGCTGGAGGTGAGGGTGCACCGTTGGTTCCCCCATTTCATCAGCGCCTGTTTCAGGCAGATCAGCCCCGTCTGGTCCTGAATCTGGGCGGTATGGCAAATTTGACCTGGATCCCTGGCGGTGATGACTCCCGGGCTTTGCAGGCCTTCGATACCGGGCCCGGGAATGTCTTGATTGATGCAGCCGTCCGGATTCTGAGCGGAGGCGAAGCCCGTTGCGATCTGGACGGCAAATTGGCAGCGGCAGGTAAGGTTCGGGCGTTGCCCCTCGCCCAATGGCTGAAGCACCCCTATTTCCGGCAATCTCCACCCAAAAGTACCGGTCGGGAAAGTTTTGATGATCGGCTGGTCGGTCAATGGTGGGATGACTGGAAATATTTGGGAGCGGATTTTGTGGCTACGTTAACGGCATTGACGGCCATAACGGTGGCAGATGCCCTGCGGGAATGGACACCGGGTGCAAAAGAATTGCTGGTGTTTGGCGGCGGCGCTGAGAATCCAACGCTGATGCGGGAATTGCAGTCGGCTTTACCTGAGTTGCGGGTACATAACGGTGCAGAACAAAGCGGGATTCCCAGTCAGGCGCTTGAGGCTTTGGCCTTTGCCTGGTTGGGTGAACAATGCTTGCGCGGAAAAGCTCTAGCTTATGATCAGGTGACCGGAGTCCGTGAGGCAGTGGTATTGGGCAATATTCTGCCAGGCAGGAACTGGCCGGAATTATTGTCTCGACTGGCCCACGC